>DASXFX010000109.1:0-20803 GCA_036489375.1 Binataceae bacterium (SeqCode)
GGAGCGGCTCGACCAGGTTACGATAGCGGCAGTCAACGGCTTCGCTATCGGTGGCGGATTATCGCTCGCGATGGCGTGCGACTTTCGTATCGCGGCCGCCGGCGCACGCATCTGGATACCGGAGGTTGCGCTCGGCGTGCCCTACATGTGGGGCTCCATTACACGGCTGATCAACCTCGTCGGAACCAGCAAGGCCAAGGAAATGATCATGACCTGCGACGAGGTCACCGCCGAGGAGGCCTTGACGATCGGCCTGGTCAACCAGGTCGTGCCGCTCGATCGGCTGAGCGCGGCCGCGTTGGAATTCGCGGCCAAGCTCACCAGCAAGCCACCGATGGCGCTGCGGCGGACCAAGGACTTCTTCAAGGCGCTCGGCAACAGCCGCCTCGGCGATATTACCTACGCGGACGGCTACCTGGGCCTCTCGTGCGTCGTCAGCGAGGATATGACCGAGGCGATGGCGGTGTTCAAGGAAAAACGTCCGGGCCGCTATCGCGATCGCTAAGTCCGCGTCGCATCACCCGCGATCGTGCGCGCGAGCGGGGCTGTCACCGTCCATCAAAGAGTCCGCGTCGCGTCAGCCGCGATGATGCGCGCAAAAGCTGCCGTCACATCAGCGGCAGACTGCTGAGCAAAATGATCGCAGTCGGCACGAATGCCCCGGAACAGTCCGCCCCCACGCTTTCAAGCTTTGCGAGCGCTTACGCTTTGCGCACACTCACGCGTTAGATGAAGTGCGCCGGCCTCAGCGGCGATCGATGAACACGCGCTCCTTCGCGATCCACATTGCCGACCGCTTGAAATCGATAAACTTCGATTCATCCGCGACCGCTATCTCCATCGCGCGCTGGCCCTCGGGCGTGCTGCCGATGGTCGCGAGGTCGGCGCGGTCGAACCACGCCTCGGCGTGACCGATATAAGGATCGACCGCCGTTTTGCGCCCCGCCCGCAATTGCTTTTCGACATCGTCTTCGTAGCGATGGACCTGCAGGTAACGGCGCAGGCGCATCCCCGACGCCACCCCGCGAATGATCGGCCCGTGGTTGGTGCGCCAATAGAGTTGGGCCTGATCGACGCTCAGATTTGCGGTATTGCGCAGGCAAAAGAAGAGCTTTACCAGCGAGCTATGCTCGCGCGCGACCAATTCTTCGGGTGTCGGGTTGACCTGCGGATATTCGTAGTTGAACCACAGCGGAGAGTTCGGCAGATCGATGAACCGCGCTTCGTCGTCCAGCAATTCCTTGCCCGCGGCCCGGCCCGCGTCGCTACCGAAGCTCGCAGTGAGCGCCTCACGATTGTTCCACCAGAGCTCGGCGACGCCGTCATAAGGCGACTCCATTCCGCCACGGGCGCTGGTCAACTGGTCGTTCACAGGATCCTCGAGGGTGTGGACCTGAACGTAACGCAGGATGTTGAGAGTGGTCGAATGATGCGCCACCAACGGCCCATGGACTTCGCGCCAATAGCGCTGGAAATCCGCCAGCGACGTGCCCGCTTTCCGGCGCAATACGAAGGTTAATCGAATCATGTGGGTTCTCCCTAGGTCCATGTCAGGATTCGCTGAAGCTTGGGCGAGGTTCGCCACAACTTCGTATCGCTAAATCCCTTCGCTGATCTCGCATTAGCTAGCATCACCGCGATGCCCGCATCAATGAGCCGCGCCAACGGTTGCACTGGTCTCCTTAGTATGACTTGATGCGGGAGCCTGATGGCCGCTCGGATTGGCCCACGATCACAGCGGTTTTGCGGTATTCTTGAACATTAGCGAGGACGTTGATCGGCAACGTCGCGTGGCTGGAGGAAGCAACATGAACGATCGAATTATCCTGTGCGACGTGTCGCCGCGCGACGGTATTCAGAACGAAAAACTGATGCTGTCGTCAGCTCAAAAGCTCGAATTGATTAGCCGCCTCGCGGCCGCCGGGATGCAATGGATCGAAGTTGCCTCGTTCGCCAGTCCGAAATGGGTGCCGCAGATGGCGGACGCCGAAGAAGTGTTCCGCGACGCGTCGAAGATTCCCGGCATCCGGCCAATCGTGCTCGTGCTCAACGACCGCGGTTACGATCGCGCGGTCGCCGCCGGGGCGCGCTATATCCGGCTGGTGGTCGCCGCGACCGATACCATGAATCAGAAGAACGCCAACGCCCTGCCCGAGGCGACGATGGCCTCGTACAAGCCGATTTTCGAGCGGGCGCAGCACGACGGAGTCGAACTCACCGGCACGATTGCGACGTCGTTTGGATGTCCGTTCGAGGGTGCGGTGGATCCTGATCGGGTGCTCGCGCTCGCCGCAAAGTTCATCGCCGCCGGCGTCGCCGAGGTCGACTTTGCCGACACGGTCGGGATGGCGGTGCCACCCCAAATCGAACGCATTCTGGTGCGTGCGCGCAAAGAGTTCGGCGGCGTGCGGATCGGGATTCACGTCCACAACACGCGCAACCTCGGACTCGCCAACGCCTACGCGGCAGTGCGCAACGGCGCCGACGTGCTCGACGCCTCGACTGGCGGCGCGGGCGGATGTCCGTTCGCCCCCAAGGCCACCGGCAATATCCCGATGGACGACCTGGTCTTCATGCTCGAAGGAATGGGGATCAAGACCGGCGTCAACCTCGACAAGCTGGTCGAGACCTCGCGCTGGTTCGAGGAATTGCTGGAGCATCCGCTGCCGGCGATGCTACCGAAGGCGGGACCCTGCTGGGATTCGCCGCCGCCGCTCGCCTGAGATCCTCGCACGCTTGGAGGGCGTCACAGCGAAATACCCTCCACGTCGAAGGATATCGCGCCCGGTCTTGAGCTCTCGCGTATTCGGACTGCGACGGTAGTCGGCGGAGCATCAAGAAGCACTACGATCGCTATCACGATCCGTCCGTGTCGAATTGCGGCGAAGGATCAATCGCCTGCGCTGGCCGCTTCCGGAAGCACCTCATCCCAGGTTTTGTTGGGATTGAATTCCGTCATCTTGCTCACGAGTTCTTCAGTCTTCGGACCCAGGTCCTTCTGCACGATGACCCCGTCCTGATTGACCATGAAGGTCATCACGCCCGAGGAACGATAGTCCGCGGGATAGGCCAGGAACGCGAAACCCTTGGTCATCTTGCCGTCCACGATATAGTGCATCGCACCGCCGGGTGCGCCCTTCCCCTGCATCGTGAGCACGCGATAGTAGTAGCCGTGAAACGGGATCGGGGCGTTGTTTTCGCCGCGCTTGTAGCCCTCGCTTTGGGCACTCGCGACCAGTGGTCCGATGGGACTCTCCGGCTGTCCCGCAGGCGTTTCCCAATAGAGTCCGTTCTGTTGGTCCGGATCGCTCAGGATCTTCTGCGCGTACTGATCCTTGAGGGCTAAGTACTCGTCCTGTGCGGCGGCAAGATCGTGTAGCACGTTGATCGTAAAGATCTCGTTCTTACCGATCCGCCGGTACAGCAGCTCACTTTTGCCCGCGGCGGTATCGAAGACCCAGCCGCCGTCCTGCTTGACCAGCGGAATCGGCGTCGGCCAGTTTGCCGCCCCGATGTAGAGGATGACGCGGCCGTCGTCGTCGTACGCGAAGCGATGCATCTGGTGGTAGCGGCGGACGAATTCCTCGCGGCCGTTGTTATCCGCGACCGGATCGCCCGACGAGAGAACCTGATCGGCGTCCTGGCCGAGGATCGAGCTGAGGGCCTTGAGATCGTCTGCTTCGGCCGCTTTAACCAGGGCCTTCCCCGCCGCTTCCGGCGTCGGAAATACCTGCTGATCGACCGCATCGGCATACGCCGGCGCTAATGCGAGCAAAATCGTCAGTGCGACAGTCGCGACCGCCGTCATCCATTTCGTACGAAGCTTCGCGATACCGTCATCGCTCACGGGATCGTGCACGGCAGTCATCTCAAGCGCACGCACGTCGGTGTGCATTTCGATCGCTGTTACCGGTCGATTCGATTGTAGATTCTTCATTGCGCTCCTCATCGACCTCGGCGTCCACCACCGCGATTCCCACCGCCCCCGCCGCCACCACGATTACCGCCGCCTCCACCGCCACCGCGAAAGGCATTGCCGCCACCGCCGCCACGGTTGCCACCGCTTCCGCCGCGGTTGCCGCCGAAGCTGGCCTGGCCGCGCTCACGAGAAGCCTGCGCGGCGCCGCCTGGTTCGTATCCACCCAGCGCACCATTGCGGCGACCCGTAGGATTGTTGGTCTTCGCGAAGCCGCGCGCAGGATCCGAAGGTCGATTGGCCGACATATTCGTCGCCGGGCGCGTTGAGGGACGCGTCGACTGACCCGGGTTTTCGCGCCGATTCCCTTGATTCTGCGCCAACCCCTTGCCGTTCAGGTTTTCCCGGCCCCCATTCGGAAGCGTGCTCGCGCTCGGGAACTTCGGGGCCTTGAAATTCGGATTGTTACCCTTCGCACGTTCGGGATTATACGGCCGCGTTGAGGGAATCGCCGGATTGTTGGGACGATAACCGCCGCCGCCGTTGTACGGCGGACGTCCGCCCGGATAGGGCGCTGGTCGTGGGTATGCGCCGCCGCCATTCGGTGGTCGATAACCCGGATAGCCCGGCCTCGGATATCCACCGGCGGGATAGCCACCGGCCGGATAACGGCCCGGATAGACGTTGTTATTGGAAACGTACACGTTCCGGTTGTAAACGACCGAGCTGTTGTAGCCGCCGCCCCAGTTGCAGCCCCAATTGTTGTGACCGTCGTTGATCAGTGAACCCACCAGAATTCCCGCCCCAAAAGCCAGCACGCCCGTGAGCAGCATATCGGTGCCGGAGTATCCGGCGGGCGCTGGTACCGGCGCGCCATACGCAGTCGTTGGATTGTATTGCGGAACGTAAACCGTATTTGGTTGTGCTGGCTGGATGATCACCGTCTGCTGTACCGACGGTTGCGCACTGCCCTGTTCCGCAGGCGGCGCCGGCTGGAGTTCAACCTTTTGCTGCGCCGTACTCTTCAGATTTCCTGCCGCGACCGCCTTGTTGCGCATCACCTGGATTGCATTCATCACGTCGCCGGGTTGATTGTAATAGGCCTCGCCCAAGGATGAGGTCCATGCGAGGTTGTCGTTCATCGTTTGCAACACGCTCGGAAACTGGGTCAGGGATTTGATGCTGGGATCCCACGGCTGCGGATTCACCTGGGCCGCAAGCGCATCGCCAGTCAGGTTGGGGTTCTCCTTGATCCATCGCGCGGCCTCTACCACCTGTGTCGGATAGGTCGATCCGGCCAGAATCTGCGCCACCAGCAAGTCGGGATAGAGCGCGATGGGCGAGACTAATTGCTGCAATTCCTGCGCAGTCGCGGCGCCCGGCGCGGCACCCGGTGCCGTATTTTCATTGGTCGTCGGCGCCGCGGCAGCCGGTGTGGCGGCGGCAGATTGTTCCGGTGCGGCAACCGGGGACGGTTCCGGTGTCGCGGTGGGCGACGGGGTAGCTTGTGGCTCCTCGCTCCGTGAGCATCCGGCGAACATCGGAGAAGTCGATATAAGAATTGCCGTCACGAGTATCGAAGGCAGAGATTTCCCGTGCGGCCTGCTTAATAACCCCATCGTCAATAAACCTCGGGCATCGTCAGAAGCTGATATTTTCGGTTTCGATTCAGAATCCCGCTGGAGTCTTTGGTGCCGCGCAGGACATTGCAGGTTGCTTGACTACGTTGTCTTCCCGACATCCTTTGCCTACCTTGAGGCAGGGGATTTTAACCATTTTCGAGACTCTCGCGCCACAATGAGAACTGCTTAAAACGCGCGCGACCGCGGGTTATGGCGAGATTGCTCATCGAATCGCTTCCACCGATCGTACTATCAGTGGGCGGCATTCTGGCACAACCGTACCAATTGACTAGCAGGAACACTTCTGGCTTACTCGCGTTGCCCCTCCCGCGAGCGTAAAGTAACAGACCCTTCGTGAAAGTTGTCGAGCAAATCCGCGAACAAGGCAAGGTCGTTTTCGAATCACAAAGCGACGGTGCTTTACTGGTGCGCCTTTCGGGGCCGTGGCATCTCCGCAACGATATGCCGTCCGCGTCCACGTTGGCGGACCAGCTAAATCGGCGACCGGCGCCGACGCGCGTATCTTTCGACAGTTCACAGCTTACCGGTTGGGACAGCGGGCTGATTTCATTTCTGGTTCAGACCGGTCAGTTCTGCCGCGCGCAAGGAATCAATCAGGATCGGGCGGGCCTGTCCGACGGCTTGAGGCACCTGGTCGAATTAGCGGAAGCCGTACCCGAAAAGAAGGGTACGCGAAGTGACGCGCCGAAGGAGTGGTTTTTCACTCGCATCGGCAAAGCGACACTTGGATACGAGCTTTCTGTCAGCGAATTTCTCTCGTTCCTCGGCGAACTGACCATCGCGTTTGGCAGGTTCGTTCGCGGTAAGGCGCGTTACCGTCGGGTCGATCTTTTTGAAGCGATTCAACAATGCGGCGCGAATGCCGTGGGCATCGTCACTCTGATCGCCTTCCTGGTTGGAGTCATCCTGGCCTTCATGGGTGCGGTGCAGCTTTCGCAATTTGGCGCCTCCATCTACGTCGCCGACCTGGTCGGTATCGGGATGGTGCGCGAGATGGGCGCGATGATGACCGCGATCATCATGTCGGGTCGCACCGGCGCCGCGTTTGCCGCCAAACTCGGCACGATGAAAGTGACGCAGGAAATCGATGCCTTGACCACTATGGGCATCTCGCCGCTCGAATTCCTGGTCTTGCCGCGGGTCTTGGCGCTGGTCCTGATGATGCCGTTGCTGTGTATCTTTGCGGATCTGGTCGGGATCCTGGGCGGCATGTTCGTCGGCGTCACGATGCTAGATCTGTCGGCATCTACTTACCTGCGGGAAACCATCTCAACTCTTACCCTCGTCAATCTATTCGGTGGTCTGATCAAGGCTACGTTCTATGGGGCCTTGATTGCGATCGCCGGATGCCTGCGCGGCTTTCAATGCGGCAACAGCTCATCGGCCGTTGGCGATGCCGCTACGCAGGCAGTCGTGATGTCGATCGTGATGGTAGTAGTCGCCTGCGGTGTGTTTGCGGTGGTTTTCAACTTTCTCGGCATCTAGCCGCGATAGCTCCGGCAGATGGCGACAATGGCAACCTCATCCGTATCACCGCAGTCGAACGCCGAAGCGCTTATCGGCGTGCGCAACATGACGATGGCTTACGGCAGCTTCGTGCTGATGCGCGATCTCAATTTCGCAGTGCGCCCGCGCGACGTCTTTATCATCATGGGCGGCAGCGGATGCGGCAAAAGCACGGTCTTGCGCCACCTTATCGGTCTCAAGGAACCGGCGGCGGGTGAGATCTGGTACGGCGACGTCAACTTCACCCGGGCGACCCTCGCGGAGCGTGAGATGTTGCTGCGGCGCTTCGGTGTGCTTTACCAAAGCGGTGCGCTCTGGAGTTCGATGACCTTGGCGGAAAACGTCGGTCTCCCGCTGGGCGAATTCACCGATCTGAGTCCCGCGCAGATTCGCGAAATCGCGGCGCTGAAGCTGGGATTGGTGGGGCTCAAGGGCTTCGAGGATTTTCTTCCAAACGAGATTAGCGGCGGGATGCAGAAGCGGGCGGGCATCGCGCGCGCAATGGCGCTGGATCCGGATATCCTCTTTTTCGACGAACCATCCGCGGGTCTCGACCCAATTAGTTCGCGCATGCTTGACGATCTGATCCTGGAGTTGCGCGACAGCCTCGGCGCAACCATCGTGGTAGTCACTCACGAACTCGCCAGCATCTTCACTATCGCCAATAACTGCGTCTTTCTTGACGCTGAATCCCGCACGCAGATTGCCACGGGCGATCCCAAGGACCTGCTCGCGCACTCCAAGGACATGCGGGTTCGAAGGTTTCTAACCCGCGGAGAAGAAGGGGGCGAGTCAGGTACCAAGGATGGCTAAACGGGTTAACCCAACGATCATCGGGCTGTTTGTAGTAGGCAGCTTTGCTGTGCTGCTAGCGGCTTTAGTAGTAGTCGGCTCAGGCAAGCTCTTCCGCCAACCGTTGCGCTTCATTTGTATGTTCCCGGGCGACCTAAACGGTCTCAAGGTTGGCGCTCCAGTGAAAGTAAGAGGCGTTCAAGTCGGGACAGTCGAAGCGATCAAATTGCGCCTGTCCCCGTCGATGGGGCAGCTCAAACCGAATGAGAACGAATTTCGACTTCCGGTAATTGTCGATCTCGATCGTTCTCAACTGATCGCGCAGGGCGGTACCGGCGAAGCCATCGGCAATGTTGGTTTCGAAGAATCCATTAAACAAGGTATGCGTGCGCAGCTACAGACAGAAAGCCTCCTTACCGGACTGCTGTATGTCGATCTCGATATTCATCGTAACGCGCCGCTGCATCTCGTGATCGTGCCTGGCAGCGGACCTTATCGGGAAATCCCGACCGTCCCGACGCAGATGGAAGCAGTCCAGGAAAAGGCCGCCAAGGCACTCGCGCAACTTGAGCAGATCGACTTCCAGGGTATGGCCGTGTCGATCACAAATGCGGCGAACTCGATCAATCAGCTGGCTGGCTCTCCCGCGATCAAGACGGCGCTAGCCTCACTCAGCGAGACCAGTGAGAAGTTCAGCCACGCCGCGGTCTCGATAAGCGCCGCGGTGGATAAAGCGAGCGGTAAGATCGACCCGCTGGTGGCCAGCGTGCAAAGAACCTCGGCCGAGACCGACGCAACGCTCAAAGAAACCCGGGATACTCTGCTCGAAGTTCAAAGTGCGCTCGATCCTGATTCGCCGATTGCGATCCGCCTCAATGTGGCACTTGAACAAATGACCGAAACTGCAAGGTCGGTCGGTGACTTGGCCGACTATCTGCGGCGCAATCCGTCGGCGCTCATTCGGGGAAAATACGTGAGTGACAAAGAACGATGATACGAACGAAATTGAGAAAGACGGTGATCGGATGGATGTGTCTGGCCACCTTGGGGTGCTCCCCGCTCGCGCCACGACAGGACCTTTCAAAGTTTTATCTGCTCGCACCAATTGCGAGCGGGACGGCGGCAACCCCAACCAATGGAAACCTCTCAATTGGAGTAGGGCCCGTCGAATTTCCTGAATACCTGCGCCGCCCCGACATAGTCACACGTGCATCGCCGACTGAAATAGACGTCTCGACCAATAACTTCTGGGGCGAACCATTGGACAAGAACTTCAACCGGGTTCTGAGAGAAAATCTGGCGCTTCTGCTCAATACGCAATATGTCAAAGCATTTCCGTGGCCGCGCGGCAGTAACGTCAACTATCAAGTGAAAGTGAACGTGCAACGCTTTGAAAAGACTTCCGCCGGGCAATCGGAAATGATCGTACAGTGGGCCATTGAGGACGGTCAGAGCGGCAAGGATCTATACGCGTCGGAAACCCGCGCAACGACACCGTTCGGGGCGGGAGATCCGGTGGGCTCCTCGGCGCTAAGCAATAACCTCGCGACGCTTAGCGAAGCGATTGCAACGGAAATAGAGAGTCTCCGCAGGCACCACGCGTCGTGATTGAATGAGATAGATCTTATTCGCGCGACGAGCTCTCCTTGACCGCATAACCGGTTGCGGCGCCACCCAGACCGCCCGCGACCGCGCCTACCAGTGGATTGCCTACCGCGGCTCCCACCATAGCGCCGCCCCGACTGCTTGAAACCAAATCTTCATGGCGGTTGCAAATGTATAATTTCTACACGACGCACAGCCGGTCGAATTCGCGCTGAAGCCCGCCGACCAAGCTCCATCGGAATCATCCTCCGTGACTTCGCTTGATCGCGAGAAAATTCCACTACGAAATCAGGGACCCGCACGGAGGCCTGATCCAGCCCGGACTTGGCATATATGATGCTCGCGTTGCTTACGTCAGCTAGCTAGACGACGTGAACCTAAGGCACGATCGGTGAACTTCACTTCCTAAAAGGTTGTTCAGAGCGCCTTTAATGGCCGTTAGAACAAGTTGCTTTTCAACATCATCCGCCACATAAATCGAAAGCAGGACAATTGATTCGCATATTTCAGTTCGTCGTTCTGGCAATGCTTCTAAGTGGCTGCGGCACGGTTCCCGATGCGGTCGCCCTCCTTCATGACAGTTCGCTTTATGATCAAAATCCCGCGTTCGTGGGGCCCCACGGGTCGCTGACGAGGAAGCAAGGTCAGCAGATCGTGGAGCGCCTGAAAGAACATCAACAGACACCCAGCGATATTCTGGAACGGCATCTCGCCTTCGAGCAGGCCCTCAGCGATGATCCTCTCGTCGTGGGGAACAAAGTAGTGCTGCTGAAAAACGGTACGGAGACCTATCGCGCGATGCTCGCGGCGATTCATGACGCTCAGGACAGTATCAATATCGAAATGTACATTTTCTCGGATGGCCAGGTCGGCAATATGTTTGCCAACGCTCTGATCGAACGTCAGCGTCACGGCGTGCAGGTAAACCTGATGTACGACGGAGTTGGCTCTTTCCCGACCTCGGCCAGCTTCTTTGATCGCCTACGGGAGAACGGGATTGCCGTATTGGAGTATCGACCGTTAGATCCGTTTGCCAAAAGATTCCATTGGACGATTAGTCATCGGAACCATCGCAAGATGTTGATCGTCGATGGTCGCATCGCCTTCACTGGAGGCATCAATATCTCCGAAGTTTATGCCAGTGGAGTGGGTAGCGGAGGGAGCGGCGGCTCGACGGAATATTGGCGCGACACCGATATCGAGCTGGAAGGTCCCGTCGTAGCGGAGGTCCAGAAGTTATTCATCAGCGAATGGTCATACCAGAAAGGCCCGAAGCTCGCACAGCGGAACTACTTTCCCACCTTGGAACGACAAGGAAACGAGATCGTGCGGGTGATCGCCAGCGTGCCCGAGCGCTTCAGCCTGATTTACGTGACTTTGATCTCGGCGATAGTCAATTCCGAAACCAACGTATATATCACCGATGCCTATTTCGCGCCGGACCATCAAATGTTGCATGCGCTGGAGCGCGCCGCCCGGCGCGGTGTCGATGTGCGATTGCTGTTGCCGAGCCGCAGCGACGTAGACTTTATCGTGTCGGCCGAGCGTTCACATTATCGCGCTCTGCTCGCTGCCGGAGTGAAGATTTACGAATGGCAGGGCGAGATGCTGCACGCGAAGACCGCGACGATAGACGGCGTGTGGTCAACGGTGGGAACCTCGAACCTCGACTGGTGGAGCATCGCGCGCGATAACGAGCTCAATGCGATCATTCTCAGCCATTCATTCGGCGACGAGATGAACCTGATGTTCAAGAACGACATCGAGAGTTCCAGGCAGATCGAGATCGAACAATGGAAACATCGGGGGCTAGGCGAACGCCTCAAGGAAACCGGCGCGAGGATGATCGAGCCGCTGCTCTGACTCGATCACGATGGTTCTTGTTTTGGCCGCAGTGAACTGCCGGCGGCTTCGATCATGGATTCAGCGCCGCGTGCGCGAGCGCCCTCGCAAAGGGCCGACACGTCAAAAGAAGACCGGCGAACTGGCAAGTCGCCGCGCCGGACACGCCGACGCGTTTCCGTCGGCGACATTCCCACCGCTACATTTAGAGAAGGATCCGCGACGTTGGTTGCGGACGAACCGGCTACGCCTGTCGGCTGCGCACCCACTCGTCGATCGTGTCGCGCTTGAAGCGCCAGTCAAAGCCCACTCGGAACGCGGGCAGTTGCCGGGCCTTCAGCAGCCGATAAATTGTGGCAGGATGTACGCGAAGGTAGCCGGCCAATTCGTTCACAGTGAGGATGCTGTCCGCGCCATCGCTTTTGGAATTGGGTTTCATCTCTTAATAGTCTCCTGCTTGATTAAAAATTTGGGTGCTGTAGTCAGGCGCTGACTCACTTGGATCTCAGCGCCGATCGAACCGGTTGGCAAATCCTTTTTTAGGCGGCTTCGCGGTTGGACAACATTTCCAGACGCCCCTCGATCAACTCGAGGGCAATTTTAAGCTCAGCGATTTTATCTTCGTTGGAAGGTCCGCCGGTCGTTTCGTCTCCGCGCGCGAACGAAACCTCGTTTTTGAGCCTGATGCGCTCCTGCTGACAGTACTCTGCGGACATTCTGACGATATCGCTCTTGGTCGGAATTGTTATTTCTTCCATTATCAGTAGCTCCTTACTGATAGCGCTTTGCCTAGCTATCCGATGTTAATGCAAAGAGCGGGCCAAGGAAGAAACTCGCAGATTCGCTACGAAACTTTCCTCTTCTTATGCTTAGAGAATGAAACGCATGAAAGTTTTACAGATGCGGACGCGAACCCTATTAAAAGAGGGGACCCAAAAAAAGAGGCGAGCGTTTGAGAAATACGCTCGCCCCTACGGTTTGAGGCGCACTGAAGCAGCGGCTGTCAGTTTTGGGAAGTAGGCCAGCTCAATTTGTTATTCACCGCCCGAACGCCATCGACAGACGCCACGACCGTTTCCGCGTACTTTGCCTTGGAGGGCGAGTCCACGGCGCCATCGAGTGTCACCGTGCCCTGATCTGACTCGACGTGGATCGAGTACGGCCGAGTATTCGAATCCGCCATAAGCTTCGATTTAACCTTGGTGGTCAATGCGGCATCGCTCATTTCGTCGGCGGTGCCGTGGTAGGCATGTTTGACTGAGTCAGCGGTATCGGACCCGGCGCTTTTGAGCGCCTGTCCGCTTTCATGCATTTCCTGTCCCGCGGCGCTCTCCTGACAGAATGCTCGCGTCATGGGAAACACCGTCAAGGCCATCGTCGTTCCCAACACCAAGATAAAGCTACTCTTTGACTTCATCGGATCTTCTCCTGTTTTGTGATTGGCTCCGAGCCTTTCAGGATTAGAGATGACTCACCAGGAACCAAATCGCGATAATTCCGAAAGGAACACCTAGTACCCATGCAATCGCGTACTTCATTTCAACCTCCCGCATTAACCCGCAAAAGTGAGATCGACGTTATCCGGCGATCTAGTAACCTTGCGACTTCAGCCATTTCTCGACCGCTTCACGACGCTCGCCGCTACGCTCCTGGATGGTGCCGACCAGCTTATCGACGTTGCCCTCAGCCTCGAGCAAGTCGTCGTCGGTGACCTTGCCCCACTTGCGCTTGATCTCGCCCTTTACCTGATTCCATTTGCCCTTCACGGTATCTTCGTTCATTGGAAATTCTCCTATTTTGCTTAGAGGCCTTGTGGGGCCATACCTAAACAATGGCAAACGATGTGCCAGTTCAAAGTCGCAGCATTTATGGGAGAAATAGGAAACTTGACCGGTAACTATTGCGGGTTGCCGGATATCGGATTCAAAGAATTTTGCTTGGAGTGAGTCGCGTGGCGAGGGCAGGTCCTAGCCCGCACTTGCGATGGGTAACAATCGAATCAGGATTGCAGCTTTCCTGGCCAAACTATGGGCGGCAACGTAATCCGCTTGGGTAAACGAATCATGAGCACTTTTTAGTAGCTTAGTCGCTTCATCGTAGCGCTCCGCATCTTGTGCATTGAGTTGGCCACGGGCGACCCTTTTTAATGATGACGCGGCCTTGTTGATTAGCTTCTCGGCTTCCGCCTGAGTCGTCTGACCTTCATCGACACCGGCGGCCGAGACCAGATCGGGCGGGGGAGTACTGGAGGGAGCCGGCGTGGCCGGAGTCGTCACAGGTGATGCGGGCGAAGTGGTGCTCGTGGCACTCTCGCTGTCCGTCGCCGCCTTGATCGAGGTCGAGACCACGACCGGAGTTGGAGGCCGTGAATGATCGTCGGTCATCGCGACGGATCGGGAACGGCGCTTCGAGACCTTCTTGCGATGCCCCGAATTCGACCCGCCCGCGGACAGTCCTGCTGCCACTGCCGCATCCGCCGCCGCCTGCGCGGCTTCATTAGAGGCCAGCACTGCAGCCTTGGAAGCTACCTCCGCCTTCTCTGCTGCGATGCGCGCTTTAGTAGCGGCGTTTGCCGCCCGCTGCGATACCACCGAATCTCCGCCACTCTGGGCGCTCTCGGTTGGAGCGGACGCCGGCGCGGGAGTCGGCTGTGTCGTCGGCAAGGCCACCGACTGCGCTTGCTCATTATTGTTATGGAAAAACGATGGAAATCCGGCTGGAAACTGACAACCCCACAGTCCCACCATCAACCAACCCAGCGCTCGCAGGTAATGGAGCGCCGCGCCGACGGGACTTCGCCGCCGAGACCTTTCTAGCGCGGTCCGGCGATGGGAACCCGAATTAAACATGATGTTCCATTACCCGGCTGCGAGCGCAGTTCCATCGTGCCCCGATTCAGTTCAACGGCCCTCAGCGCAAGCGGCAATCCCAATCCGTTACCACCATGCTTGGTTGTAAAGTACAGGTTGAAGATACGGTCAAGATGCTCCGGGGAGATACCTTCGCCCGTATCGGACACAGTAATTTCCACTACTCCGTCGGCACCCTTCGACTTGAGCCCGAGGGTTCCACCGTTCGGCATTGCCTGTAACGCATTTTCGACGACGTTTTTGAGCGCTTCAGCGAGCATCGAGCGATCCGCCTGAATCGCCGGCACATCCGGGTCGAGCTCAAACTCTACCTTAACACTATCACGGCGCGCGTGAGTCGCTTGCTCAGTCAGGAGATCGTTGATCGAAAACTCGCTCAGCTCCAACTGCTGCGGACGCATAAAGCGCAGCAACGCTTCGACCGCCTGGTCAAGACGGTTTACCTCCTGGCGGAGTTTCACGATATGGCGATCGGCCCCACTGCCATGTACTTCCTGCGATAGCAGCTCGAGCCGCAGGTTCATTCCCTGAAGTGGATTGCGCAGTTGATGGGCCACGCCCGAGATCAGTCCGCCCAGCCGCGCGAGGCGATTCGAGTCTTCAACGGCTTCTTCGAGTTCGCGCACCGGTCGCATATCTCTGAGCATAATCAGGAGGCCGGCCGCCTTGCGCTCCTGCCCCAGCCTGAAGAGCGACACCAGCAGCGACGAACGTTCCGCCTTCGCTGCATCGGAGAGACGGATCGCCACATCGCGAGCCTCGCTATTGCCCTCAAGTGCGGCGCCGACCATTGCAAGCAACGGATGGGAGCTGTCCAGCAGCGCCGACAATGGCAACCCCTCTATCGCTCCCTGGGTGGTCAGACCGAGCAGAGCGCGCGCGGTATCGTTGGCAAAGAGTATTGAACCCTCCTCATCCAACAACATCACCGCCTCGTTAAGCGATTTGACTACATCGAACAGGGGTGTGCGATTGGCGTCCCATCGCGACCGATCGACCCGCAATTGCCTTGAGAGCTGATTAAATTTCTGCGCCAGGGCATTCAGCTCGTCCTCTTGAGGAAAGGCCAACTCGACGTCCGTCTGTCCCGCGGCCAGCCGTTCGACACCAGCCGTGATCGCATCGAGTTGCCGCATCAGGCGATTGCCCAGGAGGAAGACACTCAGCATGGCAATCATCGAAACCGCGGTCATCAAGACGATCGTGATCGCCACCTGACGTTGAATTTGTCCGCGGATTAAGTCGGTGGTGACGGTGATCGAAATCGTCTGGAACAGTTTCCCGTTGGAGAGTACCGGACGGGCGACGTCGTAGTTCGGTTGCCCCGCAAGCAACGGCACCATTGCCAGCGGCCACCAGTGGTCGACACGAGTCGTCAGTTGCGAAAAGGGGGGATATTTGGACTGGATCTGCCCTTCCGTCTCGCCGCTTGCGGACACCACAATGCGCCCGTCCGGGGCTACGATTTTGGCGTACACGATCGCCGGCCCGAACGCCTGGATCGATCGCAGCAGCATTCGAATCGAGGCATCGTTCTTGAAGGCCGCCTCGGGGTCCGAGCTTTTGCTTTGCGCCAGCGCGATACGCATTTCCTCGAAGACCTGCCGGCTCATCAAGTCCGCCGACTCCCCAAGGTTGGCGACCATGATGCTCACCGCGCGGTCGAGCGAGAACACGCTCAACGCCACGATCGGCGCGAGCAACAGAATAAAAAATGTGGTTGCGAGTTTGGCTCTTAAAGAAGGCATCAGCCTCGAAGCAGATGAGACCAAGCCACCAGCGTGGGGGCCAGGTTATTCTTTTTCGTAGCGCTCTAGTTTGTTGTACAAGGTTTTAGCGCTGATGCCCAAGATCTCGGCCGCGCGGGTCTTGTTACCGCCAGCAAACTCAATCGTGCGCGTGATTAGTTCCCGCTCGGCGTCATCGATCGTAGTTCCGAGCCGCACCTGGACCTGGCTCGCCTCACTCTTGCCACCCCAGCGGAATTCGGTCGGAAGATCGTTCGGGGTTATCAGAGGACCCTTGGCGACCACCAAGGCGCGCTCGATCACGTTGCGGAGCTGGCGTACATTTCCGGGCCACGGATGGTTTCGCAGCGCAACCAAGGTATCTTCGTGGGCGCCGACGATCTGCTTGCGATCGCGCTCGCTATAATATCGGATGAACGCTTCCGTGAGCAATGGAACATCCTCGATACGATCGCGCAGCGGTGGCATCGTGATCGAGAATACGCTCAAGCGGTAGAACAGATCCTCACGCAGCTTGCCTTCCTTTACCGCTCGTTCCATGTCGCGGTTGGAGGCCGCCAGGACGCGTACATTCAAGGGGACTTCGGTCGTTCCACCGACTCGGCGGAGCCGCTGTTCCTCAATCACGCGCAGTAGCTTGGCCTGCAACTCGATCTTCATTTCGCCGAGTTCGTCGAGCAAGAGCGTGCCGCCGTTGGCGAGCTCGAAGCATCCTTCCTTGCGCCGATCCGCGCCGGTGAACGCCCCACGCTCATGCCCGAACAATTCGCTCTCGATCAGCGTGTCCGGCATTGCAGCGCAATTGACTCCGATGTAAGGCGCATTTCGGCGCGGTGATAAATCGTGAATGGTCCGCGCGGCCAATTCCTTGCCCGTCCCGCTCTCCCCGGTGATGACTACCGAGGCGGACGAATCGGCAAGCTGTTCGATCGCACCGATCACGCGCCTCATCGCGAGCGATTTGCCGAACATCAGGCCAACCTGGCCGACCTCGCTGAGTTGACGGCGCAGCAGCCGGTTTTCCTCGCGCGTGTCGATGTAATCGGTCAGTGTCTTTAGCGACTGGCGCAGGTGCGGCGGGTCGATCGGCTTGCGCATGTAGTCGAGCGCACCCAGCTTGATCGCCTCGACCGCCTCCGGGATATCTCCCGCTCCGGAAATCACCAGGGTGATCAAGCGCAGCCCGAGTTCGTTGATATCTCGCAGCAACTGCAAACCGTCTCTATTCGGCATCTTGAGATCGGTCAGCAGTATATGGGGATCGAAAGACTTGATCTGTTCGAGAGCCTTTTCGCCGTCCTCTGCTACGACGACCTTGTAACCCCACGATTCCAATAGCTCCCGCCACTCTTCATGGGTTGCAGTGTCGTCTTCGGCCACTAATATGCGCTTTTCAACTGGCAAGGAATCCTCCGTTTTGGCGATCTCGGCGAATCTTCAAAAGCCGTTCAGCGACGGCCCGGTCCGCAGTTATCGATTTTCGCCAGATCTTCTACGTTGCTTTTCGACGGTATTCCGACGCCGCGAGTGGCGCCTGGATCTGTTCCCTGCAACCGCTCTCTTTTGGCCGTGTGGTTAAACTCTACCGATCAGAACGAGGATCAACCAAACTATTAAAACCGTGCCCAAAATGCCGCTCGGGAAATATCCCCAATTCGCGCTGTACGGATAAGTCGGCAGTGCTCCGAGAAGCATCAGAATCAAGACCACAAGAATTATCGTGCCTAACATTTCCCTGATCCTCCTGCCCCCCATCCGCGTAGCGACTATGACGGAGCAAGCCCTGTACCACGAGAAAATGCATTGAAACCGTTGAAGATTTCATGCAATCGAAGCTTTCTTCGTGTCGGTAATTTTTACTCATCGCAGAATGAAACATCTCGCCGCCCCAACCTAACCCCGGGGTCTCGATGCGAGAAACCGAGCTTCTCGTGAGGCGCCGGAATTCTCTTGATCAGTAAGACGTAGCTCAGAACCGTTCGTACGCGTTTCGCTATTTGTTCGATCCGCGTCAATCTCGGGTTTGGGTGGTCCCATAAAAGGTTATGCGACCGATCGCTACGGGCGGGGGACGGGTCCGAATGGGTATTGGGGCGGAGAGCCGTGGAGTTATTTTCGGGCGATAGCGGCGTCGATTTGCTCGAGGCTAACAGGCTTCGAAATCACGGCTTCGACTCCGGCCCGGCGCGGATCGCTTTGCGGTATCTCGTTGGCCCATCCAGTCAGCATATAGACCCGGGTGCTGGGCGCGACCTGGGTTATTTCCTGAGCGACATCCCATCCGTTCATGATGGGCATGCCGACGTCGCAAATCACCGAATCGAAATGAGGACTTAGACGCAACAGTTCGAGACCGCGTTTTCCGTCGGGCGCGGTCTCTACTTCGTAGCCGCGTCCCTCCAGTGCTTCCTTCATCGCCTCGAGATTGTCGAGGTCGTCGTCAATGACCAGGATTCTTTGCTTCGAAGCTCGCGAGTCTTCGGGCCCGTCAGAAAAAGGTTCAGGTTTAATGCTCATTTTCACGTCCGTCGCAATCGGAAAGTCGAGCGTAAAGATCGCTCCTCCCTCCGCTCGGTTGGCCGCGGCGATCATTCCGCCGAGGCGCGACATGATGCCGTAGGAGCCGGCCAGTCCAAGGCCACTGCCGAGCGTGGCCTTGGTGGTATAGAACGGCTCGAAGAGATGAGCGAGACGATCGTCGCTGAGCCCAATTCCTTCGTCGGCGATCGTCACGACCACGCGGTCTTTAATCGCGCGCGCGCTGACTGTGATCGTTCCTCCATTCGGCATCGCCTCCTGAGCGTTGCGCAACAGCGTAGCGACGACATACCGGACCTCGCCGGCATTGCCGCGAACCTTGGGTAACGTCCCAGACGCAATGGTGATAGCCGTCTTGACCATCGCCGGGAGCGGAGGAAAGCTGTTTGCTCCGTCCAGGACGCGCAGCTCCTCGCGCAGCATTACGTCGAGTTCGGTCGATTCGGAAAATGGCCGCTGCGCGTTGGCAAACTCCTGCAAGCGCCGCACGCTGGCCGCGGCGCGCTCAACCAATGACTCGATTCGCGCCACATTGGCCTCCTGCTCCGCATCCATCGCGGTGGTTGCAAAGAGCGACATTCGCAACATCACTGCGTTGAGGGTGTTGTTCAGATCGTGTCCGACAATCGACGACAACTCTATGATCGATTTCGTCGGCTCACCCGCGAACGCATGATGCCGCACGCTGGCGAGCTCCCGAACCGAGCTGACGCCGTCGCTGATATCGATCGCGATTCCGCCGATCAGCGTGCGGCCCGCCTCGCGGATCGTAAATCTGGAGGTCATCATGTGGCGGACCCTGCCATCCAGGAGGATCATCCATTCGGTGGAAAAGAGTGACTGCCCGCTACTGAGCACCTGGCGATCGTTGCGGCTAAACTGTTCGGCAGTGTCTTGAGGAAAGATATCGTCGTCGGTTTTGCCAACCCATTGCGATAGTGGCCGGCGATGGAAGGCTTCCGCCATGCGATTCACGAACTCGTAACGACCCTGGTCATCCTTGATCCAGACCAAGCCGGGGAAATTCGAAGCGAAGGTGGTGAACTTTTCCTCACTCTCGGCGGCCCCAGGAGCCAACTGCTGAGGCGGTTGCGAAGCGTCTCGCGACGCTGCGGGAAGTGAATGACGGACCCGTGCGATCACCCATTTCCATGGGCGCTGTGCAATTTCCCTTAGCCGTGTTTTGTCAATCACAATGTTACTATAGGGCTCTCGCGCGGGCGGAACGATTTTCGAACCAACATCCGCCTTTCAATCACCCACCGAGCGTCGCTGCGCCATGCCCGGACTTATGATTTTGCGCAGCGACGCTCCCACTTCCCCGGGAAGAACTCGAGAATCGGGCAAGAATCTCGAGTCCTTCCTGCCTGTTTCTGCTACTCAGGCGCAACCGGCGTAACGCTGGTCGATTCCGAGGTGCTCTTATAGGTAGAATTGCTCTCTCGCGTCGGCTCGTCCGCAGCCGAATTGGAATCATAGGAACTGGTCGATTCCTTGGTGACACTGGTGGTCGAAGTCTGCGGCACCGCGGCCACGACCGGCGGCGGGGTGACCACTACAGGAGCCGGCTGCACGACTACTCGAGGAGAAGTCGGAACGTATTCCGTGGTGTGAGTCTCCTTGGTCGTCGATGAACACGCCGCGAGCATCCCGATACCGCAAACCGCTATGATCTTTACGATATTCGATTTGATTGCTTTCATTGTCTTTATCTCCTCCACGATTGTTCTCTCCACAATGAGAAGCAATAGGTTGCAGGCTCTGTGCCATCGCCTCCGGCCGGTTCTGCAAAATGAAGAATACCTGAGCAAAATCAAGGCTAATTCTCCTAGCCAAGATGCCAGTTCAGCGCACCAGCGGAAAAGCTGATTGGAGTTAAACTGTGTAATACTTACCGTTCAAGGCGGGAGATTCAGACTTCGGGAAATTTTGGACCCCGCAATCGCCCCCTAGTTCCTGGGGAGTTGCGTTGACCGACTCCCATCTCATCGTTACCAACCTGTCCCTGAAAGCAACTGAGCTGACCAGTCAATTCTGAAGCGAGTCTAAATTTCGACCTGCCGTCCGATTTGAAGAAAATTACGTGGCGGCAGATTGAACAGATCGGATATTCGCAGAGAGTTACGGAACATAAACGCGAATAACGGCAGACGCCATCGCATGATGCTCTTGCCCGACTTGCGTCGAACGACCTGGTCACGCGATTCGAAGTAGATTGCTTCGTTTAGATCGACCGGGCAGCCCAAGTTCCTGGCCTGCTCGAGAACAGTGTGCAGGTCGGGTATTTCCATGAAGCCATAATGGATCGTGATGTGCCAGAAATTTGCGAACAGATTGAGGACC
>DASXFX010000127.1:0-7610 GCA_036489375.1 Binataceae bacterium (SeqCode)
GAGGTCGTGCGCGCGCCACGAATTCGAGTGCCGCGCGCGCCGCCGCCACCGACGAGGCGTCGGGCAGCGGATGCGCCCCGCTCATCACGCGCGATCGCAACGCCGTTGCGTCAGCGCCCGCCGCGATACTCGCGGGCGCGATCACGAGGCCCTCGTTCATACGATCGCCGAGCCGCTCTTCGGCCTCGGTCGCCATTCCGATCGCCGCCTTGCCAACCGCGAGTATGCGCACCGCGGTCGCCCGCTCGATCATCGAAGAGACGTTGAGGCGTGACTCTTCCGCGCTCGCCGTCGTACCAGGCTCACCGATCACGCCGGCTGCATTCGCTGCTGCGCCCGCGTCACCGCTCAAGACTCGCGACATCACCCGTCGCGGATCGACCGCGGCGACGGCCGCCGCGTAAATTCGCATCAGGTCGGTCCGCGCGCGGGTTCGCGATTGAGGATTGGCGCTCACAAGTATCTGCCTCAGCAAGGCACTGGTCGGACGAAATCAGGTTGGGGAGGCGAAGCCCGGCGGCGTCGTCCACCCTCCCCGGCAACGCGCGCGTCCTGCCGCGTTCAGATCTTACGCTTCAGCGTTTTGATCTTGCCGTTATGCATCGCCACCAGCACGAGGTCGGCAATCTCCGGAAAGAGGCCCGTCCCGACCACGCCTGGAATCGCCAGCAGGTCGCGTTCGAGCCGCGCCGGTTTGCGAATCTCGCTTACGCCGCAATCGAAGATCAGGTTGCCGTTATCGCTGATAATCGCGGTTCCGTTAGGGTCCTCGCGGACGTGCGGCTTCAAGCCGAGCTTCTTGATTTGCCGCTCGACGAAGGCCTCGGCGAACGGCACCACCTCGACCGGCAGATTCCCGTGCTGGCCGAGTCGCTTTACCAGCTTCTCTTCCCCCACCAGGAAGATCCGTTTGCGCGAGGCCGTGGCGACCACTTTCTCGCGCACCATCGCTCCGCCGAGCCCCTTGATCATGTTGAGCTGTTCATCGACCTCGTCGGCGCCATCGAAGTCGGCGTCCAGCTTGGGCGCCGCGCGCAATTCCACCACGTCGATCTTGAGCGAGCGCGCCAGCTCCGCACTGGCGCGCGAGGTCGCCACCCCGCGCACCTCCAGCTTGCTCGCCGCCAGCGCCCGGATAAACGCGCTCGCCGCGCGCCCGGTACCTAACCCGATCGCCTGCCCGGCCTTCACGTAGCGCAGCGCGAACTGTCCGAGCGCGTCGAGCTGATTAACGTCGGCGGTGGTCTTCATCGAGGTGCGATTCCCGGCCCTTGCGATACCCTCAGCGCGGCCCACGACCCTACGCCTTGGTGTTGTGCAGCAGGTTCATCAGCTCCTGCCGGGTCTCGTGATTGGTGCGGAACACGCCGAGCATCGCCGAAGTCGTGACGTACGAATTCTGCTTCTCGACCCCGCGCATCCGCATGCACAGATGTTCCGCTTCCAACACCACCGCGACTCCCAGCGGCTCGATCTCCTCCATGATCGTATGTGCGATCTGAGTCGTCATCCGCTCCTGCACCTGCAGCCGCCGCGCGTAAATCTCCACCATCCGCGCGATTTTCGACAGCCCCACGATTCGCCGGTTAGGCAAATAAGCGACATGCGCCCGACCGAAGAACGGCAGCAGATGATGTTCGCAGAGGGAGTAGAAGTCGAGGTCCTTGCACAGGATCATCTCCTGGTAGTCTTCCTCGGTGAAGAGCGCCCCGTTGATTGCGACCTTCGGGTCCTCGTCGTAGCCGCGCGTCAGAAACTCCAGCGACTTGGCCACGCGCACCGGTGTGCTCGCGAGGCCCTCGCGTTCAGGATCCTCTCCGCAATGCCGCAGGAGGACGCGAACCGCTTCCTCCACCGATGCCCGGTTTTCAGCCATTTTGGTTCCCTTCGGTCCGGTTCAGCGACCGGCCGTACTTTGCTGGCGATGCCATTCGAGCGCGAGTTCGATCGCGAGCGAGGGCCCACCGCCGCTCATAATATTGAAGCCCGCGACTTCCCCGGCCAGCGTGCTCATCAACGCGATATTTTCGGCGATCGACAGCCGCCGCGCATCTTCTTCCGACATCCCGGCGTACCGGTCAAGATGCTGCGCGGCGCCACTCAGGTCCGCAATCCGATCCTTCAGGTAGTTCGCCATCGATTCGCGCTTGATCGGCAGGATGCCCAGGATCACTTTCAGCCCGCACGCACGGGCCTTGTCGATAAACGGCCGCGCCGTCGCGGTCGTGAAGGCCGGTTGCGTGATTACAAAGCGCGCGCCCGCCGCGGCCTTGCGCTCAAGCAACTCGAACTCGCGCGCGATCGCCTTGCGGTTGGGATTACCTACCACGCCCGGCAACAGCCCCGGCAGCGTCTTGAGCAGCCGCCGGCCCTCGCCGGTGTCTCCGCGATTCAGGTCCGCGATCATCTGCAGCAAGCCGAAGGTGTCGAGATCGCTCACCGGCCGTGCGCCCGCGCTGCCGTCCGGCGGCAGCTTGTCACCCTGCAGCGCGACCACCGCGTCAACGCCGATCGCACCCGCGCCCAGCAGGTCTGACTTCAGCGCGAAGCGGTTCCGGTCGCGGCACGAAACATTGAGCACCACCGGCAAACCCAGCCGCGCCTTGATCATCGAGGCGAAAACCAGCCCCGACAGCTTCACCCGCCCGAGCGCGTTGTCAACCAGGTTGATCGCGCCTACTTTGCCGCGCATCGCACCCAGCTTCGCGATCAGCGATTCGACTGCGATTCCGCGCGGCGGCGCAGTCTCGAGCCAAAGTGCCGGGGCCGGACCGCCCAGCGTGTCATAAAGCCCACTCATTCTGATTCCGTCGTTATCCCGCTTCAGCAAGCAGCGCCCGCGCTCTCAACGCGATAGGAGCGCCGGCCCATCCTACCACCTGCGGGGTCGCGCGACGGATACTCGGAGCTCGAAATAATTGGCGATGTCGAAGCGAGAGAATTGAAACCATGCAGGCGGCTCGTGGATCGGCGAAGGCGTGCGCTCAGGCTTTGAGCCGTTCGTTAGCCTTCACCTTCTGATACTTGCGATAGTCATAGCCGGTCGCCATCGCCATCAGCAGCGCCTCCATCCCGCCCTCTTTCTCCCGCCGCAGCACTCGCAGGCGATCGAAAAATTCGCGGAAATCCTTGTCCACCCGCGGTACGCCCGGCGGCGGCTTCAGGAAGAAGTCGTGCAGGCGGGTGACGGTGAAGCGCAGCGAGGAATAGCGCAGTTCGTTGGGGAAAGCATCCCATTCCGCCAGCGACAGCGTGCGCACCGACTCGTACCCGTGCAGCAGATAGCGAAACCGATCGAGCGAGTAGCCCCCATCGACGAAACACAGCGCGTTGACCGCCGTCGCGATATCGAAGATGAATTTGCCGCGGCAGGCCGCCTCGAAATCCAGCACCGCGATCAGCTTCTCACCGCGAAACAGCAGGTTGTCGGCGAACAGATCGCCGTGAATAATACCCTTGGGCAGCTTACCTTCGAGGTACCGCGTCAGGTAATCGATCTCGTCCTCGAGCGTGCGCGTAATCTTGCGAAAGTAATTCGGCAGTCGGTTGCGCACCGTCAGGTAGAGGTCCGCGATCCGCTCGAAGCTGAAGCGGTTATCGATGCCCTTCTTGTAACCCTTGCCGATCACGTGCAGTTCGCCCAGCGTGCGCCCGATAGTCTCGAGCTGGCTCGGCTTCAGCCGTGCCGCCACCGGCATCCGCCCTTCGTTATACTTGTAGAGCGAAACGCACTTGCCCTGGTATTCGCGGTAGTAGCGCCCGGTGCGGTCCTGCATCGGATGAGGGCACGGGAACCCGTGTTTGCGCAGAAAGGCAAGCAGATCGATTTCGCGGCGAACTTCGCTTTCGCTCTTGACCTCGTCGATTCGCAGCAGGAATTTGCCCTTGGTCGTTTCGATCAGATAGTTCGAATTGACCGAGCCTTCGGGGATACTGGACGCGCCGCCCAGTCGGCCGAAGTTGTAATCATCAGCGAGCTCTTCGAGGAAGGTTTTGCGGAGCTCGGTATAGACGGCCATTGAATTGATACTGGGATTCTTGAATTCGCCGCAAGTCTAGGGCCGAATGATCGTTTCGTCAACTATTTGTTTCCCCGAATCCGCTGCTCCCTCTCCAAAAGCGCTCTCAGGGCGGGTGAAATCCCCCTTTTCCCGATTTCCTTTCTCCGTATCCTGCAAAAAAGCTGACGCCCTCGAAGAGGTTGCAGGATAAAACCCAAGTTCGGCCCGCCTCAACCGCTCTGTATGGCTCTCGCCTTCTAGCCTTTCGACGAGCGATCCCGCGACATCGCCGCTCATCTGCGTTAAGCTTCCGCCAAACCAACCAAGGAACTCATCGATGCCTTCGAAAAGCCCCAAGGCCAAGACCACCATCTCGATCAGCGCGAAAGCGCCCATCAAGCCCAAAGCGGCCGTGAAGCCTAAAGCGACTGTGAAGGCTGAAGCGATCGCCAAGCCCGTCGCGCCTAAGAAAGCGCCCGCTGCCAAGGCCGGCAGCGGCGATAGCCTGAGCCTGGTCGGCAAGAAAGCGCCCGCCTTTACGTTGCCCGATCAGGACGGCAAGCCCGTCTCCCTGACTTCGCTGACCGCGCGCGGGCCAGTGGTGCTCTATTTCTACCCCAAGGACAGCACCCCCGGATGTACTGTCGAGGCATGCAGCTTTCGCGATAACCTCGGCGCGATCCGGGCGCGCGGCGCACAGGTGATAGGGGTCAGCGCCGACTCGACCGCCTCGCATCAGAAGTTCATCGCCAAACAGTCGCTCAACTTCCCACTGTTGAGCGATCCCGGCCATACTGTCACCGCGGCGTACGGCGTCTATAAGAAGAAGTCGCTCTATGGCCGCGAGTTCATGGGTATCGAGCGCTCCACCTTCATCATCGGACGCGACGGTACGGTCAAGCAGGCGTTCCCGAAGGTCAAGGTCAACGGCCATACCGAGGAAGTGCTCGCCGCCCTCAAGCAACTCTAGCTGAGATTCGAAAGACGGCGCGGAGCGCAACCCTCTAAGCTCCTTGGCGACACTGAAGCCTGGTCGATTCGCGTAGAATGACGTGGGAGTTCGTGAGTGAGATTCAGCCCCTGGTCTCTGGTTTCCAGGTTTTCTGAGGGCGCAACCCGCATCTTCCGGACGGGAAGTCTGAAACCTCCACGAGGTTTCAGGAGAAATCCTCAGTTCCTGGTTCCTCAACCGGCTTCCCCTCTTCCTCTCACGGCGTTTCGCTCTCCACTCCGATCGGCGCCGACGGCTCGTCCGCCGCCGGTGGCGCGATCAGGTTGTCGCGCAGGAAGTTGCGCAGCGGCAAATCGACGTCCCGGCCGAGTTCATGGGCGCCTTTCGGAAAATAATGAGTCTCGACGTGGGCGCCGCGATCGGCGAGCGCTTCGGCCAATTGTTCGGCTTGATCGATCGGCCGGGGGCGGTCGTGCACACCGTGGAGGATGAGCACGCTGCAATCCAGATGTGCCGGCAGGTTTTCGATCACGCTGCGTTCGCGCAAAACCCGCTTGGACGGCCATACCTGGCGCAGAATCGACAGCTTCGTGCCCAACGGCGCTTCGGGCCATAGCTTCAGCATATCGTAGGCGCCGGACTGCAAAATAACCGCGCGCGGACGCGGGTCGGAGTCCATCAGGAGGCCCGCCGCGACCGCGCCATCGGCGAGACCCCATACCGCCATCCGCGCCGGATCGACATCGGGGCGCGCCGCCAGCAAATCCAGCGCACGCCGCGCCGCCGCGACCGATTGAGCGCCGACGAAGCGACTCGGTCCAGAAGATTTCCCGTAACCGGGCAGGCTGATACACGCGACCTGCATCCCCATTTCCGCGAAATGCCCGGTGTTCTCTATACAGCCGCGCGCGTTGCCCCTATCGCCGTTGAGCACCAGCACCGCGGGCAGGCGTCCCGGCTGTTTCGCTCGCGCGATGAAGCCCTCAATCTGGTACTGGTCGGCGCCCGACGAAATCTGGAAATTGAAGGGGCTGAGGTCCAGTTTCAGCGGCACCGCTGGGGCCTTGGCCGAGACCGCTCCCGCGTCGCCCGCTGGCGCGACTGCCGCCTGCGGCGCCACGGGCGGCGCCATCGGATGGCTTTTGCAGCCGCTCATCGCCACCATCATCGTCGCCGCAGCGAAGGCCGCCGCCGCGAGGTCGAACACCGTTCTCATCGCGGCAAGCGCATCCGCCGCGGCAGGGCTATCGACACTGGCAATCCTCGTAATCGCAACGACTCTGGCGATCGCGCGGCGAATCCTGAATAACTGTCCGGAACGCTCGCGTTCCCTAAAGGGTGGAGCGGAATCGGCAGAAGCGTCATCGCGAGCGGCCGATGCCGTTTGGTGCGGCCTCTCGGAGACTTCCATAGGCAGGCTAATCTACCTTTGATCGATCGCATTTGAAACGCCGCTGCCCGCGCGCCGACGGCGGGCCTTCGGAGACCCGGCGCGCAGGGTGCGCCGACGAAGGAGGCTGCTGAAAAATGGGTTCGTTCGAGCAAAATTTTTCAGTTTTCCGGTCTGAATTGGGTTTGTTCGTTCTCAAATTGGGTTTATTCGCTCTCAAAAGGGACGGCGGGCGTGCGGTGAGCGGCGAAATTGACGTCGATCACGGTCGGAGCGGGCACGTTTTCGCCGGCACGAATGGCCTGCAGCCGCTGGAGTTCATGCAAGTTCCGCAGGATCGAGCGGGTGAGCGCGCGCTCCTGGCGCCATAAGTTGGCGAACGTGACCACCGAGTCTTCGAGCACGCGCGACGCGTCCAAAGAGGGATTTAGTTGTAAGAGATTTTGCCTTTCGGCCTCAGCTTCCTCGAGTTTGCGCTCGGCTTTGGTCCGGGCCCTGGACCGCGTTGGCATCCCGGTCATCGCGGCAAACGTCGCCACAGCCTCCGCCGAGCGTGATTTGCGCACCTCCCTTTGCGCGTGCTCGATAGCCAGTTCCTGTCGGCCGCGTTGATAGCGTGCGGCTTCGAAAATCGGAACGCGGCGGACCCGCCACGCGTCGGCAATGATCTTGTCGGCGAGCAAGCCCTCAAGATCACCAATCGGATCGAGGGACTCGATCAGGCCCTCCCGAAAAGCGTCGTAATGGCGCGGATTCTCGCCAGGAAGAACGATGTGCTTACCGGTGAGACCGTGTTTCAACGCGTTCGAAGACGCCCGCGCCATCCCGACGGCCGTGCGCGGTCCGGTGCTGTGGCGAGCGTTGAGTCGATTGGCGACGATCTGGCGATCACTGGACATGATTATTCTCCTGCGGGCGGGGCAATTAAATGCGAGGAATTTGAGACGATCCGCGAGAATCGCGGGTCGGAGCGGACGCCGAAGGGTACCGCCAAGTAGGATCATACTCCTTTTCGGAGGCTTTTAGTAGCGGGGAGGGAGAGTTGCGGGCGGCGCGGCTAGAACGCGGCGCCGGAAGAGGTGGATGAAGAGCGGGTAACTTATGGTTTTTTAGGAGAACTGAAACCTCATGGAGGTTTCAGACTTCCCGTTCGGCAAGAAAAGGGCTTCGCCCCTGGAAAAATCGCTAAAAGCGACGGTTGTACGCGTTAGCTCGGCTCGCATGCTCGCCTGGTGTGGCAGACTCGTTAGCTCGGCTCGCAAGCTCG
>DASXFX010000163.1:0-2141 GCA_036489375.1 Binataceae bacterium (SeqCode)
CTTCGTCCTGCAATACATCCCAGTGCTCGGCCAGGAGACCGTCTTCGAATCGGACAACGTCCGCCGCAATCCAGGCCGCGGGTCTTCCGATTCCTGAGAAACGGCCGTGCGCGATAACGTAATCGCCCTCTGCGACAATGAGTTGGTTTTCATAGCGCAACGTATCGGGTGTCGAACGGACCAGAGCGAACAGTCCTTCGCGCCCCGGCGCAATATGCGCGCTATGCTGGATATACTTCGGCGACCAGAAGCGCTCTGCTGCGGCGTAGTCGCGCTTGTTGAAGAGAGTGTCGAAGGCTTCGAGAACGATCGCCTTGTTCTGTTCGGGTGTTGTCTTTGGCATGTTCAACTCCTGGGGTTTTCTTACCTGGGGTTTTCTGACGCTGATTGATAGGTTGAGTAGTCGGAATAACCGCGCGGCCCCGAGCCATACACGGTTTCCCAATCGACCTCGGCAAGAGGGGCATTCTCAGCAAACCTCTGGACCAGGTCGGGATTTGCGATATAAGGACGGCCAAACGCCACCAGATCCGCCAGACCTTCTGCGATAAGACGATTGCCGCGATCACGGTCCATCTTCACGTTTGCGATCAGTGTGCCTTTGAAGAGAGGACGAAAATGCCGGAACATGCCATCGTCGGCCAATTTCTCAAGTGGCGTACCGGTGAAGTCGGTGGTATTGCCCATCAGCAGCAAGTGCGAAAGATTGTAGGAGCTCAGCTTCCGAATCGCGTATTCGGTAACGGGCAGCGTTTCGTCATTGGCTTGAAATGCACCGCCTTCGTGCATCGGGCTGATCTTGACTCCAACTCGTTGCGCATCGACCTCACCCAGGACCGACTCGACTACCTCGAAAAGAAAACGCGAGCGATTTACCAGGGTCCCGCCATATTCGTCTTTACGCAGATTGGTGGTCGCGTTCAGAAACTGCGAGATCAGATAGAGATAGTTGGCGAGGATCTGGACACCGTCGAAGCCGGCATCCATCGCATTTCGCGCAGCTCGCGCGAAGTCCGCAACCGTGACCTGAATCTCCTGCTTCGTTAGAGGCCGCGGTCTTACCGTGGGCTTCCTACCTGTGGGCGTGACCGAGATCTGGCCTGGATCGACGTTCGATGCGGACACAGGCTGCGAGCCATCCAGTAGTTCAGGATGCGAGATTGCGCCCGTGTGCCAGAGTTGTGCAATGATGCGGCCGCCCGCCGCATGGACGGCATCCGTGACGCGTCGCCATCCGCGGACCTGCGCCTCCGTCCACAGCCCGGGCGTATCGGCCCAGCCAAATCCTTCCGGACTGATCGCAGTGGCCTCGGTGACGATCAGCCCGGCTGAAGCACGCTGCGCGTAATACTCCACCTGTAAGGCGGCTGGCACATGATCATGCGATTGCGCGCGCATGCGAGTAAGAGGCGCCATGACAATGCGGTTAGGAAGATCGAGGTCTCCTATCCGATAGGGCGTGAAAAGGGGCTGGTTTGACATCACATAAACTCCTGCATAAATTGACTGAGCGTACTTAAGAGATCACTTCGATCGCATCGACCCGCGTGGGATAAAACGCCAGATGATCTTTAATGCTGGCAACTGCCTCATGAGGTTTTTCGTAAGTCCAAACGGCATAATCCGATTTCGCTCCGCCGGTGGGAATGCTGTAGTACGTGCAGTCACCCTTGTATGGACAATAGGTGGAATGCGTGGTCCGAATGAGCAACGACATGTCCGCATCGCTGCGGAGCAAGTAGTAAACGGGTGGATATTCCTTCTCCTCCAACCGAAGAGCACGCGTCGATTCCGCGACGACTCTTCCGGCAACCGCTACACGGACCTTGCCCTCAACTGGCGAGATCGTGATGGGATGGTCAGGGCCGGAAATCCTGATCTCTTTACCTTTGCTCGTCTTGGTTTCCATTGCGCCCCTCACGTTGCAAGTCAAAGCTTCGAACCGCCATCGACGGGAATACTGGCGCCGGTGATCCAGCGCGCCGCATCGGACGCCACAAAAGCGACGACATCAGCAACATCCTCGGGCTTGCCGAGTCGCTTCAGCGCCTGCATTCCCAGCGCGACCTCGCGTCCCGCTTCTGTCTTCGTGAAGTTCGACATGTCCGTATCGATGACGCCCGGAGCGACAGCATTGACGC
>DASXFX010000194.1:0-54714 GCA_036489375.1 Binataceae bacterium (SeqCode)
GTGGCCGCGGCAAATTCCGATCGACGGTGAGCCAGCCGACGTGACGGCGATCGTCAAGGCGTATAGTGAATGGCTCGCAGGAAGCAGCATCCCCAAGCTTTTCATCAACGCCGAACCGGGTGCGATTCTGATCGGAGCGCAGCGCGAGTTCTGCCGCGGATGGCCGAATCAGCGCGAGGTGACGGTCAACGGATCGCATTTTATCCAGGAGGATTCTCCACGCGAAATCGGCGACGCGATCGCTGGATGGCGTCGATCATTATAGAGGTGGCTGCGCCAAACGAGCTTACACCGGAGTCAAGGAACTGATGTCGAAATATACCTGTCTCAATTTCGAAGTGCGTGAAAACGTCGCGCACATCACGCTGAATCGTCCCGAAGCCGCGAACGCATTGAACCTGGCGCTGGCGCAGGAACTCGAAGAGGTTTCGTTGCGCTGCAACGAGGGCGCCGACGTCCGCGCGGTGCTGCTGACGGGCACGGGCAAATTGTTTTGCGCGGGTGGCGATCTGAAATCCTTTGCCGCGCAGCCGCCCGAGGAACTCGCGACGCATTTGAAGCGCGTGACGCTGTATCTGCATACCGCGATGAATCGCTTCGCGCGGATGCGCGCGCCGCTGGTGATGGCGGTTAACGGGAGTGCGGGCGGCGCCGGCCTCAGCCTGATCTGTGCGGGCGATATCGTGGTGGCGGCAGAATCCGCGCGTTTCACGATGTCTTACACGCGCATCGGACTGACTCCCGACGGATCATCGACGTACTATTTGCCGCGCATCGTGGGCCTGCGCCGGGCGATGGACCTGGCGCTGACTAATCGCGCGTTGACGGCGCGCGAGGCTGAAGCGATCGGGATCGTGACGCGCGTGGTGCCTGACGGCGAGGTGATGACGGAGGCCGGCAAGCTCGCGGCGGAACTCGCCAATGGCGCGACGATGGCGCTCGGCGGAGTGAAGCGGCTGCTGTACGCCTCCAGTCAAAATACGCTGGCCGAGCAGATGGAACTCGAGACCGAGTTGATCGCGGAATGCTCGCGCACGGCGGACGCGAAGGAAGGAATCGCGGCATTCCTCGGCAAGCGCGCGCCGAAATTCAGCGGCAAGTAGCTAGTAGCCGAGGGCGCGGTCGATCAGATTGAACAGCGGCTGCCCCGCGCGAAAGCGCCGCAGGTTATCGGCGAACAGCCGGCACGCATCGGTGTTGTAGTCGCGGCGCGCGCCCGACATGTGCGGCGTCAGGATCACGTTTTCCATATCCCACAAGGGGCTCTCGGCTTCGAGCGGTTCGTGCTCGAAGACGTCGAGGCCGGCGCCCGCGATACGTTTTTCGCGCAACGCCACAATCAGCGCTTTTTCATCGATCACACTGCCGCGTCCGATATTGACGAGGTAGGCATGCGGGCGCATCGCGGCGATCTCTTTCGCGCCGACGAATCCGCGCGTGTGCGGCGTCGCCGGCAGCGTGACCGTGACGTAATCGCTCTCGGCGAGGAGTTCGGCGCATTGCGACGGTCCGAACCATTGCGCCGGAATGCGGCCGTCCGGATCGCCGACGTCGGGCGGATTCCAGCCGGGGTCCGTGCGATCGGCCGGGTTACGCTTGAGCGCGAGCACGGTCATCCCGAGCGCCGCCCCAAGGCGCGCGGTTTCGCGTCCGATCGAGCCATAGCCGATCACGCCGAGCGAACGCCCACGCAGCGAATCCGCGGTCTCCATGAACGATCCGCGCGACCATTCGTGGCGCAGTTGCGAGCGCATCGTGACATGCAGGCAGTGCGCAAAGGCGAGCATCGAGCCGATGGTGTACTCGGCGATCGGCGTCGCATGAATGCCGCTGGCAGTGGTGACGGCGACTTCGGTCCGCTCGGCGATCAATCCCTTGAGGATGTGTTCGGCGCCCGCGCTGGTGAGCTGAACCCATTTCAATTGCGGCGACCGGCGCACCAATTCGTCGGGCGCGCGCAGTCCGAAGAGGACGTCGCAGCCGTCGCCGGCAAGTTCAATCAGCTCGTCGCGAGTGCGGGTCGTGCGATCGACCAGCTCCGCGTCAGGGCCCGCGGCTTCCTTGAGCATCGCGGTTTGTGCTGGCGTTAGACCTACGGTTGAAAGAATTCTCATGGGCATCCGGCACTTTTCAGGATGGGCCAATCTCGCACGGAGCGGCTGCCGCCATCAAGCGGAAGTCAGCAAGCGGATGGCCGGGTGGGAGCGGGCGCACGCGACGGAAGTCGGGCGTGTGTCGCGGATGTGCGTCGGAGTGTGATTTCCCAATCAACCGCGGCTGGTTAAGATAGGTTCGCGATGCGTTTGTGCCGACAATTAGCGCCTTTGGCGATGATCTTCGCCGCGTTCCTCGCGAGCCAGCAATACGCCTTGGCGCAGAGCGGCATCGGCGCTGCGGGCGCGAACGGAGACTCGGGCGCACCAAGTGCTCCGGGGGCGTCGTCGCAAACTTCGGCGAGCGCGCCAGCAGACGCGAGCACCTCGGATCAGACGCTCGAAATTGCACCGCGCATCCCCTCGGCGCCCCCTGCCCCGCCGCCGCCCGAGCCGGACTCCGGCGGCAATTCCAACGACGTCACGCAACCGGCGGACAACGCGCCGGCGCCGCCGCAATCGCTGGCTTCGCTGAATGCCGATCGGCCGTACCTGGGAATAGCGGTGCAAACCATATTTTCCAACGATCGGCCGGGCGCCCCGATCACGGGACTGGAAGTCGTCAGTGTCGATGACAACAGTCCCGCCGCGATCGCGGGCCTGCGCGGACGCACCAACATGTCGTCGGCGGGAGAGTCGGGCGCGACGGTGGGGGCGCTGGTGCCGCCGCTGGACCTGTTCGTGATGCCGTTACTGAAAAAGAGCGGCTCGCTCGGCCAAACCGGCGACCTGATCATTGCGATCGACGATCGCCGCGTCACCAATAACCTCGACCTCGAATCCGAACTCGCAACGCTGAAACCGGGCGACGTAATTTATCTGACGATTACGCGCTCGGATAAAAGTGGCGTGCAGCAAACTCTGAAACTGCCGATCAAGCTCGGCGACGCATCGAAGGCGATCGCGAACGCAGGCAATTCGAGCGATATGCCGCCGTCATCGAGTTCCGCCGCATCACCGAAATCACCGTAGTTCAATCGAGCATCGACCTTTCCCGCCGAGCTGCACTCGCGATTAATTTTCGGCAGTGATTCGGCGAGCGTTGCCGCTCTGCTATAATGGGACGGTTTCCAGCGCGTCGTTCGGTTCAGGCGATGCGGTGGTGCGAGCTATTTTGAGAGGGGTGTTTTCGAGTATTGGAGCGGAGCCTGAAAGAAGCGGGTAGCGAACTCAAAGCGCGGTTGGAAGCCGGGCGCGAGCGGCGCTTTCCGCTGATGGGCGTCAAAGGTGCGGCGAACGCACTAATGCTGCGGCAGGCCGTGATTGAACTCGCACGCCCGATTATCGCGATCACCTCGCTGGCGAGCGAGGCGGAGGCACTCGCGGGCGAACTCGCGTTCTTCCTCGATCAGCCCGCCGACTGCGACGCCGCGAGCGCGCGAGTGCATTTTCTGCCGGCGTGGGAAGTCCGCCCGCTCGCTCACCTGTCGCCGCCGCCCGACGTTCAAGCCGCGCAACTCGCCGCGCTTTTCGCGATGATCCGTACTCCGGCGCCGGTGGTCGTGACCTCGGCCGAAGCACTGATGATGCGGACGCTGCCGCGGCGAGTCTTCGAGGAATCGGTTATCCGGCTGGCGCTGGCGGAGGGCGTCGATCTGGACGCAATGGTCGAGGCGCTGGCGGCGATGGGATATCAACGGGTGCCGCAAACTGAAGAGCCGGGCGATTTCAGCGTCCGCGGCGGCATCGTCGATGTGTTCTCACCGCTCTACAGCAATCCCGTGCGCATCGAGCTCGAAGAGGACATCGTTACCTCCATTCGGCATTTCGATCGGTCCAGCCAGCGATCGCTCGGCGAGGTCGAGGAAGTGACGGTGATCCGCACGCGGCTGGTGCCGCCATCGATCCTGCGCGACAAGCACCTGGCGGATCGGGTGGCGTTGCGCTGCGCCGAAATCGGGATGGTGCGCAAGGAGACCGCCGAACTTACCGAGACGATCGAGAACGGACTGTTGTTTCCGGGGGTCGAGCTGATTTCGCCGCTGATCTACGAAGACGGGCTCGAATCCATCTTCAAGTACGTGCCTGCCGACGCGGTCGCCTGGATGATCGATCCGGGCCGCATCCTGGCCGAAGCCGAGCGCATCGCGGAACGGGTCGCGAACGAAGCAGCAGAGGCGCAAGCGAAGCCGATCTTTTATCCCGTACCGGAGTCGCTATATCTGCGCACGGACGAACTCGAACGATCGCTGGCGGCGCTGGTCGCGATCGAGGTCGGATCGTTGATCACGTTAGCGGCCCCGCGCGAAGGCTGGGCGACGCCAATCGAACTCAAGGCGCAGCCGAGCCTGCGCCTGGGATCGGCGGAACTCACGGGGACTAACGCGGCGCCGTCATTCGAGCCCCTCGCGAGCGAACTCGCTGAAGTCCGTCGCGGACAAGGGCGCGCGCTGATGGTGGTCGAGGGTCCCAACCAGGCCGCGCGGCTGCGACGCCATCTCGAAGCTTACGACATCGAGATCAACAGCGAGTGCACCAGCTTTGCCGCGATGCTCGAATGGCCGGACTACCGCCCGGTGATCATGGAGGGGGAAATCGCCGCAGGCGCAGTCCTGCAGAATGACGGGCTGTACATTTACAGCGAGGAAGACCTGTTCGGCGAGCCGCGCGCACGGCGCCGCAGCACGCGCCGCAACGGTAAGGGCGCCCTGCTTAACCTGGAGGAACTGCGACCCGACGACGTCGTAGTGCACATCGACCACGGCCTCGGGCGCTATCGCGGGCTGAAGCATCTCAAGGTGGCGGATGCGGAAGGCGATTTTCTTAACCTGGAATATGCGGGCAATGACACGATGTACGTGCCGGTCGAGCGCATCAACCTGGTCCAGCGCTACGTCGGCGGCGGTGACGGCACCGAACCCAAGCTCGACAAGCTCGGCGGCGGCTCATGGGATCGGGTCAAGAAACGGACGCGGCAGGCAGTGCTCGCGATGGCTTCGGATCTGCTCGATATCTATGCGGCGCGCGAAGTCGCCGAGGGCCACGCGTTCCCGCATCCGGGACGCGACTTCGAGGATTTCTGCGAGCGCTTCGAGTTCGAGGAGACCCCCGACCAGCAGGCCGCGATCGACGAGGTGATCCGCGATCTGGCGCGATCGAAGCCGATGGATCGATTGATTTGCGGCGACGCGGGGTTCGGCAAGACCGAGGTCGCCCTGCGCGCGGCGTTCATGTGCGTGATGGACGGGCGGCAGGTGGCGATACTGGTGCCGACGACGATTCTCGCCGAGCAGCATTGGAACAACTTCCGCAACCGCTTCAAGGACTATCCCGTGCGCATCGAGATGGTCTCGCGTTTCCGATCGGCCAAGGAGAACAAGCAGGTCATCGAGGACGTGCGGCGCGGCGCGATCGACATCGTGATCGGCACACATCGGTTGCTGCAGGCCGACGTCGAGTTCCCGAAGTTGGGCTTGCTGGTGATCGACGAGGAGCATCGCTTCGGTGTGCTCGATAAGGAACGCATCAAGCGCTTTCGCAAGCTGGTCGAAGTTCTGACCCTGACGGCGACGCCGATCCCGCGGACGCTGCACATGGCGATGCTCGGGATTCGCGATTTGTCGGTAATTCAGACCCCGCCGCCGGCACGCCAGGCGGTGCGCACCTTCGTGGCGCATTTCGATGACGGGCTGATTCGCGACGTGATCATCCGCGAGCTCAATCGCGCAGGCCAGGTGTTCTTCGTTCACAATCGCGTCGAGAATATCGACTACATGGCGCGCCATCTGCAAGGACTGGTGCCCGAGGCGAAGATCGCGATCGCGCACGGCCAGATGAAGGAACATGAGCTCGAAGTCGTCATGCGCGACTTCATCGAAAACCGCGTCAATGTTCTGATTTGCTCGGCGATTATCGAATCGGGCCTGGATATCCCGAACGCCAACACCATGATCATCAACCGCGCCGATCACTTCGGGCTGGCCCAGCTCTACCAGTTGCGCGGACGGGTCGGCCGGGCCAAGCGCAAGGCCTACGCCTATCTGCTGATTCCCGGCGAGCACATCATCACGCGCGATGCCAAGCGCAGAATCGAGGCGCTGCGCGAACTGGTCGAGGCCGAAGGCGGCGGCGGATTCAAGCTCGCGATGCGCGACCTCGAACATCGCGGGGCGGGTAACCTGCTGGGCCGCGAGCAATCGGGCGAAATCGCCGCGGTGGGTTTTGAGCTCTATACCGAGATGATGGACGAGGCCATTCGCGAGCTGCGCGGCGAACCCGCGCGTCCCGACTTCGAGCCCGAATTGCGGCTCGCGATTCCGGCCTATATCCCCGACAGCTTCGTGCCCGACGAGAACGAGCGGCTGGTGCTCTATCGACGGATGGCGCGCGCTAACAGCCCGGCTGACCTGGACGAATTGCGCGACGAGATGCGCGATCGCTTCGGTCCGGTGCCTACGCTTATCGAAAACCTGATCGCAGCGATGAATATCCGCCGGCTAATGCGAGACCAGATGATTCTGAGCGCGGTCCTGAAGAGCGATCAGCTCGAAATCAAGTTCCACGCCGACGCGCCGGTCGAGACCGAAAAGCTGGCGGCGCTGGCGCACGCCAACCGCAACACGATGCGCCTGACGCCTTCCTTTCAGGTGATCGTAAAGATTATGCCGGGAGAATACGAACAAACCTTCGCCCAAATCGAGGCCGTCTTGCAGGCTCTGGCAGCGTGTGAAAAGTTGGAATCGCAAGCGGCGCGCGCAGCCGGACCGGTGCTCAATTAGTGCGAAACAGAGCCAATGCTCCAGACCGACGGTCGGACGTCAGGGCGAATTTCCAACCAATGAAGAAGTCAGACGACGATGAATAGGCCATCGGAGAAAATACGCGGCGCAATGCTGGCGGTGGGCGCCGCCGCGCTGCTGACGCTGCAGATGGCCACGAATGCGCGGGTGGTCCGCGCGGAGGAAATCGACAGCGTCGTCGCAAGCGTGGACGGCGAGCCGATCACGTCAACAGATTTGAAGAATCCAAACGCGGCGGGAGGCCCCGGCGGCATGCCCGCGAGCGGCATCTCGATGGGCACGCCGGAAAGCCCGCAAGGTCCGCTAAAGACCGCTATCGAGCAGAAATTGCTGGAGGTGGAGGCGAGCAAGTACGCCTCCAAAGTGGATGACGACGAGATCGATCGCTACATCGCGAACCTCGAGCAGCAGAATCACGTGACCGATGACCAATTGCGAGCGCAACTGCGCACGCAGAACATCAGCTACGACGACTTTCGCGCCAAAATCCGCCGGCAGGTCGAAGCGATGACGATGATCGATCGCGAGGTACGGCAGAAAATCGTCATCCCCGAAAGGGAGATCGAGATTTATTACAAGGACAATCCGGACGAATTCACGACCAGTGCGGAAAAGTTCAAACTGGCGCAGATTCTGATCGCAGTGCCGGTCAATCCAACGCCACAACAACTGGCAGATTTGCGCAAGAAAGCCGACGAAGTCCACGCCAAAGCGGTCAAGAGCGGCGCCGACTTCGCGGCGCTCGCACTCGAATACTCCGACGACGATTCCAAGACCAAGGGCGGCGAGCTCGGCGAATTCGCCCCCGACGATCTCAATGACGCGGTCCTCGCGGCGATCAAGAATTCGAAAACCGGAGACATTTCGCCGGTGGTCAAAACCAAATACGGCTTCCATATCGTCAAGGTCGAAGCGCACCTGACCCCTGGTCTCCAGCCACTGGACCAGGTTCGCGGCAAGATTCGCGAAACTTTGATGACCGAGCAGGCCAAGGAAGCGTTCCAGAAATGGCTCGACAATGACCTGGTCAAGCGGCACTACGTCGAAACCTTGCCGCAGTGATGGTGGCAGCTCCGAGTAAAAAGACCGCGATCATCGCAATCAGCATGGGTGATCCGGCGGGCATCGGCGCCGAGGTAATCCTCAAGGCGGCCGGCGCTTTCGCCACTCGCCGCGGCGCGCCGACGATGGTCGTGGTTGGCGATCTCGCGGCGATGCGGGCCGCCGCAGAACGACTCGGTGGAAGTCTCCCGCAACCTTACGAATGGACTCCCGGCACGGCGACGAAACCGCGCGCCGACGGACTGGCGGTATTGAGCATTGGACATCTGCCGGCGCGTGCCGCGCTCCCTGGCCATCCGAGTATCGCCGGCGCCAATGGCGCTTATCGCTATATCGTCGCCGCGGCGCACATGGCGCTAGCTGAAGAAGCCAGTGCGATAGTCACCGCGCCGATCAACAAGGAATGGCTGAACCGCGCGGGACATCGGTTCCCTGGGCATTCGGAGTTGCTCGCGGAACTGTCGCATGCGCGGCAATGGCGGATGATGTTCGCGGGCGACAGCTTGCGGCTGGCGCTCGTAACCGTGCACATGGGGCTGGCAAAAGTGTCGGCCGCACTAACGCGCGACGGTGTCTATGAGACGATTCGGCTATTGACGGAGCATCTGCGCAGCCGGCTCGGAATCGAAGCGCCGCGGATAGGAGTGCTCGGATTCAACCCGCACGCTGGCGAAAATGGACTCTTTGGCGACGAGGAGGCGCGGGTGATCACACCCGCGATCAGGCGGGCGCGGCGCGCGGGCATCGAGGTCAGCGGACCGCTCGCGCCCGACACGGCCTTCATCCGGCCCAAGGGCAAGTTCGCGTTCGACGCGGCGGTCGCGATGTATCACGACCAGGGGCTGATCGCGCTCAAAACGCTGGAATTCGATCGCGCCGTCAACGTCACGCTCGGCCTGCCCTTCGTGCGAACATCGCCGGACCACGGCACCGCGTACGATATAGCAGGAGCCGGAGTGGCCGATGCTTCGAGCATGATCGCGGCTATCGAGTACGCCGCGCGCGCAGCGCGCAGCCGCAGCGATCGGGTCCGCTCGGCGGCATGAAATTGAGTGCCCCGCTCGCGACGGGCGCCGAGGACGATTACACTGTTGGCACTGCGATGGACCGCATAGTTATCAAGGGCGCGCGCGAACACAATCTCAAGAATATCGATATCGAGATTCCGCGCGGTCAACTCGTCGTAATCACCGGCCTCTCCGGTTCGGGTAAGTCCTCGCTCGCCTTCGACACGATTTACGCCGAGGGTCAGCGGCGATACGTCGAGTCGCTGTCGGCATACGCGCGTCAGTTCCTGGAGCAAATGGAGAAGCCCGACGTCGATTCGATCGAAGGGCTTTCACCCGCGATCTCGATCGAGCAGAAGACCACCTCGCGCAATCCACGATCGACCGTCGCCACCATTACGGAAACCTACGATTACCTGCGCCTGCTGTTCGCGCGCGTCGGCCACGCCTTTTGCTACAACTGCGGGCGCGAAATCACGCAGCAAAGCGTCCAGCAGATTGTCGATCGCATCATGGCGTGGCCCGAGGGCTCGCGCCTGCACGTGCTCGCGCCGATCGTCCGCGACCGCAAGGGCGAGTACAAAAAAGAACTGTCGGATCTGCGCCGGGCCGGCTTCGTGCGCGCGAAAATCGACGGCAAACTGGTCGAACTCGGCGACGACGTAACGCTCAACAAGAATCAGCGCCATACGATCGACGTGATGGTCGATCGGCTGGCGATTCGCAGTGGTATCGAAAAACGCCTTGGGGAATCGCTGGAAGTCGCATTCAAGTACGGGCAAGACCTGCTCAAGGTCGAACGCCTCGATACGACCGCGAAGAATGGCGGCGGCGAGATCTATTTCAGCCAGCGCTTCGCGTGCGTCGAGTGCGGCATCTCGTATCCCGAGATCACGCCGCGGATGTTTTCCTTCAACAGCCCTCACGGCGCGTGCACCGAATGTTCCGGCATCGGGTCGATTATGTACTTCGATCCGGAGCTGGTGGTGCAGAACGAGGAGTTGAGCCTGGCCGACGGCGCGATTGCTCCGTGGGCGACGTTGAATTTCATGCAGCCGGTACTGGAGTCGCTGGCGGCGCATTACAAGTTCAGCCTCGATACGCAGTGGAAATCGATACCGGCCAAGGTGCGCAAGGCCATCCTCAACGGTTCCGGCGAAGACGAAATCGAATTCAGCTATCAGCGCGGCGACCGTCATCACGGTTATGCGCGCGCCTTCGAGGGCGTTTTGACCTGGCTCGACCGGCGCTACAAGGAAACCGAGTCGGAGAGTATCCGCGAGGTCCTGGAATCCTACATGAATATGCGGCCGTGCCCCTCGTGCAACGGCGCGCGCCTGAAGAAGGAAAGCCTGTTCGTCCGCTTCAACGGTAAATCGATCAGTGAAGTGACCGCGATGTCGATCAAGCAGGCGGTAGCGTTTTTCGCCAATCCCAAACTGAGCGCGCAGGAGACTGAAATCGCGCGCCTGATCTTGAAAGAAGTACGCGAGCGCCTCGGCTTTCTCGCCGACGTCGGCCTCGACTATCTCACGCTCGACCGCACTTCGGGCAGCCTTTCCGGTGGTGAGGGTCAACGCATTCGGCTGGCGACGCAAATCGGGTCGAGCCTCGTCGGCGTGCTCTACATTCTCGATGAGCCTTCAATCGGGCTGCATCAGCGCGACAACCAGCGCCTGCTTGGCACGCTCAAGCGGCTCAAGGAACTCGGCAACTCGGTGCTGGTGGTAGAGCACGATCGCGACACCATGCTCGAAGCCGATCACCTGGTCGATATGGGTCCGGGCGCCGGCATCCACGGCGGCTACATTGTCGCGCAAGGCACGCCGCGCGAGGTGATGGATAATCCAGCGTCGCTTACGGGCAAATATCTTTCGGGCGAGGTCGAAATTCCGGTGCCGTCGCGACGCCGTCAGTTGGGTAATCGATGGCTTACGATTCGCGGCGCTCGTGAGAACAATCTGCGCGATATAACCGTCGCCATCCCGCTCGGCGTGGTGGTGTGCGTGACCGGAGTTTCGGGATCGGGCAAATCGACCCTGGTGCTCGACACGCTGAATCGGGCGCTTGCGCAGAAACTCGGCGGCAGCCGCGAACGTGCAGGGGCGATCAAGAGCCTTGATGGCGTGGAGCACCTCGACAAGGTCATCCATGTCGATCAGAGCCCGATCGGCCGCACGCCGCGATCGAATCCCGCGACCTACACCGGGCTCTTCACTCCAATCCGGGAGCTCTTCGCGCAATTGCCGGACGCGCGGATGCGCGGCTATGGGCCGGGCCGCTTTTCGTTCAACGTCAAGGGCGGACGCTGCGAAGCCTGCCAGGGCGACGGCATCATTCGCATTGAGATGCATTTTCTGCCCGACGTTTACGTGACCTGCGAAGTATGCGGCGGCAAGCGCTACAATCGCGACACGCTCGAAATCCAGTACAAAGGCAAGAGCATCGCGGAAGTCCTCAACATGACGGTGCTGGACGCGCTCGAGTTCATGGGATCGGTGCCGCCAATTCGCCAAAAGCTGGAGACCCTGCGCGACGTTGGCCTCGACTACATTCATCTAGGTCAATCGGCGACGACGCTCTCGGGCGGCGAAGCCCAGCGCATCAAGCTGGCCAAGGAACTCGCACGCCGCGCCACTGGCCGCACGCTCTACATACTGGACGAGCCCACCACGGGCCTGCATTTCGACGACATCAAGAAGCTGCTCGCGGTGCTGGGCCGTCTCGCCGACGGCGGCAACACGATTATTGTGATCGAACACAATCTCGACGTGATCAAGACCGCCGACTATGTAATCGATCTCGGGCCTGAGGGCGGCGATCGCGGCGGACAGGTCGTCGCGAAGGGCACCCCGGAAGAGATTGCCAGTGCGAGCGGTTCGCATACCGGCCAGTTTCTTCGGCAAGTCCTCGGCCAGCGCGCCGCCGCCTAGTTACCACTCAAAACGAAAGCCTTAGTTGGTCCCTGCGCTGATTTTTGAGATTGAAAGGGGACGTGGCGCCGGAGCGTCTTTTGCTGACGGATGAAGTCTTAGGCAGGTTTTAAATGGAGGCGGCGAGCGGATTCGAACCGCTGAATGGAGGTTTTGCAGACCTCTCCCTTAACCACTTGGGTACGCCGCCCCGAAGAACAATCGCCGAAATGCGCCGGCCAGCGAAGCTAGCACGCGCACCGCGAACGCATCAATTATGCGCTGTCGGGCGATCCTTTGCGAGGCGCAGCGCCTGCAGTGCCCGCGGATTTACGGCGCGCCATGCCCGCTCTCGCGCACTATCAGCTTAACGTCGCAGCTTCCGCCCTCGGTACCGTAACATAGGTCGCGCACGATTCCCCGAACGAATTGCCGGTTTTCCTGCGCCTGGCCGGCGCACACCCAGCTGCTGCCTTCGCGGTACATGCCGACGGCATACCATTGCCCGCGCTCGAGCGACCCGGTGACCTGCCCGATCACATCGCGCGAGTCGAAGATCGTGAAGCCGTCGTGCCCGCCGGATGGATCGAAGCGCATGAAGATCATCGTCCAATGGCCGCTGCCCTGCATACTCGCGTCGTAGGTCATCGGCTGGTTCGACGAGAACACCGGCTTATCACGGCACAGCCATGGACGCGGCTCGGCTGCACGGGCGGGTACTGCGACAATCAGCGCAGCCGCCACGATCGCCATCGGAAATGCCGCCGCTGTCGTCCACCTCGGTAACTTCATTTTTGATCGATCCTCTCCCGCCCCACTCATAATGCGTTTCGAATAACGCGCCCGCTTACGCCGCGGCATCGCGCTCTTCGCCGATAGCAACGATGCGATCGATAATCGCGCCAAGATTTGAATCCTTCGGCGTAAAGACTGCTCGTACTCCCAAGGCCGCCAGGCGTGCACGATCCGCCTCCGGGATTATTCCGCCCATCACGAGCCTTACGTCACTCGCTCCGCGCTGATTCAGCAGCGCGAGCGTTTCGCGGGCGATGGTCATGTGCGCGCCGGCGAGGCTACTGATTGCGAGCAGGTCCGCATCCTCTTGCAAGGCCGCTTCGACCAGTTGCGCGGGCGTCTGTTTGAAGCCCGCCAGGATTACTTCCATTCCGGCCTGCATGCAGGCGTGGGCCAACAACTTGACCGCGTTGATGTGCCCGTCGAGACCAGCCTTGCCGATCGCGATCCGAATCCGGCGCCGGGATTTCGTTACGTTGAAAGCACCCACCGCCGCATTGCTCTCAAGAATCGGCGGCGTGTAGCGCCCATGCGTGGCGCGCTCGATTGCAGTGGTCCATTCGCCGACCGTACCGCCAGCGCGCGCGAACGCCAGCGTCGCTTCCATGATGCCAGCCCCAGTGGCGGCAGCACGCCCGAGTTCTGCCAGCGCCTCTTCCACCGCCCGGTTATCGCGACTGGCGCGCCATGCCGCCAGCGACTCGATCCGTTCGCGCTCGAGCGCCGCGTAGTCCGGCGTGTCCACATCGCCCGCCGCCGGCGTCAAGCCGATCTCCCCGATAAACGCGTTCACGCCCACCTGGAGAATTTCACCGGCTTCGATCCTGCGCTGCCGTTCGGCCAGCGCATGTGTCAGCTCGGCACTGACCAGCGCGATCGATCGGGCATAACCGGCCTCCCGCAAGCGTATCGCGATTGAACGCGCGCGCCCCGCGGTCTCATCGGTGAGCTGCTCGATAACCTTGCTGCCTTCGAAGATGTCGCCATATCGGGCGACTCCCGTCTCGTGCATGAGCACCTGTTGCGTGCGCAGGCCGATCAATTGCTCGGCCTGGTCCGGCAACGCCATTGCCTCGCGAAAACCCGGCAGTTGCAAGGCGTTAACCCGCGCATTCGCCGATAGCACCACCGGCAACGCCTCGTAGGCGATACGGATGATGTTAACTTCGGGCTGTTGTTCGGTCAGGGTCAGCGATCGCACTTGGCAGCCGGCGCGAAACGCCACCCCGTCGATCCCGTATTCGTCGCGGCACAGATCTCCCCACAGCTTGAAGTATGCGCGAATCTTGCAAATTTCGGGCACCAGTTCCATGCCGCTGTTGATAAAGAACGAAATCCGTCTTACGGTCTGTTCAAAGTCAGCAGCGCTAAGCGAGGGCCGGATCGCGTCGAGGATCATCAACGCGTTGCCGAACGCGTAACCGATTTCCTCGGCCGGCCCTGCACCGCTCTCCATATAGTGGTAGCCGCAACAGTTAATCGGATTCCAATTCGGCGCGTGCTCGACCGCGAATTTGATCAGTTCGGCGGAGATCGTCAACGAAATGTCCGGCTGAAAGATCGACGTCCCGCGGGCGACGAACTCCTTGAGCAAATCGTTCTGCGTGGTGCCCCGCAATTCCGTCCACGGCACGCCCTGCCTTTCCGCGACCACCAGGTAGAGCGCGAGTAGAAACGGCGCCGTCGAGTTGATGGTCATCGAGGTGTTGATCTTGGCGAGCGGAATCCCCTCCAGCAGTTGCTCCATGTCGCGCCAATGGCAAATCGAGACACCGGCCTTGCCGACCTCGCCCGCCGCAACCGGCGCGTCGGGGTCGTAGCCATTCTGAGTCGGCAAATCGAATGCGATCGAGAGCCCGCGCTGGCCTTCCTTGAGGTTGTTCAGGAACCGGCGATTCGCTTGAACCGCGTCGCCGAAGCCCGCGTAAGTGCGGATTATCCAGGGTTCCCGAGTCGCCTTGGCGGTCGCGCGATCAGGCTTCGTCGCTCCGCCCGACACCTTGGCGTCTATCGTTTTGCTGCCTGAATCCTCGGCCATTCATTCCTCCGCCAGGCGAACGGTTAAAATTCGCCCGGCCGATCACTGGTCTTCCAGCGTAATTGCCGCGACCCCTGGATTCCAGCCACCCGGCCGCACCTATGCCGCAGGCGGCGGCTATGCTTTACGATAGCGCGATGCTTCTCGAACGCCGCTATCAACCGTTGATCTCGCGCCGCGAGTTTGCCTGGCGTTACCTTCGCTGGGGCAGCGTGGGCGCAGCTATTCTAATCGCCTCGCTGGCTTACGGTGTCTGCGGTTACCATTTTCTGGAGCACATCCCCTGGATCGATTCATTGCTGAACGCCTCGATGATACTGGGCGGAATGGGGCCGGTTGATACTCTGCACACCACTGCCGGTAAGCTTTTCGCCTCGTTCTACGCGCTCTACAGCGGTCTGCTGCTCATCAGTTTGACGGGTATGATGCTCACGCCAATGGTGCATCGCTTCATGCACAAGTTCCATATTGAAGAGGACAAATCTCATAGCGCGAAGCGCAACGAAGCCAGTCGCGGCGGCGATTAAGCCCGGCTTTCACCGCCAGTGCCCTCGTCGTGCAGTTGCATCTGTTCCGACAGGCGCGTGGTCAATGCCATCCCGGAAAGCCGGCGGCAATCGTCGATCTCGATCACCTCGCATCCGACTTGACGGCGCAAAATCGCAAGCGCCCGGCGCTCGCGAGTGCGCCGCTGCAACTCCGCCCGAGCGATATCGGCCAGCGTCTCCAGATGTTGAAGCTCGGCGCTGCGCGACCCGCGCCGAATCATCCGGGCGACGTCAGTGGCCTCGAACGCGGCTGGACTCGTGCGGTTGAAGAAGATTGCTGCGGTGTCGATCTTCAGAGTAGCCAGCGTTCGGTTCAACTCCAGCGTCTCCGCCAATGCGAGCGCCTCCGCGGTGGTCACCGCGACCATCGCACATTTCGCGCGGTCGCCTATAAGATTCGCGATATTGCGCGCCTCGCGTCCAACCACGCTGTCGCCAAAGGTCTCGCGCGCGGCAAACGGCGTGCGGATGAGACTGAGCGCCTGTCCACTGGCCGGCATATCGAAGACCACCAGATCCCATCGCTTAAGCGAGGCCGGGCGTCGCTCGATCTCGTGAAACACCTTGCCCATCATGGTGAGTTCACGCAGCGCCGGCGCGGCATGAACAAAGTATTGGTAAATCGAACTGGCAAAGACCGCGCGCAAAATGGTCCGCGGCATCACGAGACCGAGGTAGTCCTCCAGAGACTCCTGACCGCCGAGCGTCATTCCAAAGAGATTGGGCTTGAGTTCGACCGGTTTGAAGCCCGGTGTCTTCCCGTGACTGGCGGCAACCGGACCACGCAAGTCAGCTTCGATTATCAGCGTACGCTTACCACGCTCCGCCGCCATCGCAGCGATCGCCGCACTGATACTGCTGCGGCCCACGCCGCCCTTGCCGAGGATGGCGACCAGTCGATGCGCCAGCAGACCGTCTAGCATTCGCCTACAACTTCAAGTGATGGGAATTTTGGGAGCGCAAAAGGACCGTCAAGCCGGCGAAATAATCATGCGCGCCACGAGCCGGTTTCGAATTTTGCACCAGGGATGCTACCAGCGGATCAGGTTCGCGCCCCAGGTCAGGCCTCCGCCACACGCGTTGAGCATGATGAGATCGTTGTCGTGCACGCGCTGCGCCTCGACCGCTTCGTCCAACGCGATCGGTACCGAAGCCGCCGAGGTATTGCCGTAGCGATCGACATTGGTGAAGACCCGTTCGGGACCGAGGCCCAGGCGCTGGGCGACCGCGTTGATGATTCTCAGGTTCGCCTGATGCGGCACGATCAGCGCAATATCGCCGAGCGGCACGCCCGCGCGTTCGGCCACCTTGCGCGTGACGTCTTCCATGCTCTTGACCGCAATCTTGAAGAGCTCCGGCCCCTTCATCGTGATCGAGTCTTCGCTGGCGCGACGCGCCTCGGCGTCCATCGTGGTTTGCACGCCGCGATTCTTCACGTACAGCAAATCCCAATAGGCGCCCGACGATCGCAACATGCTGCCGAGTATGCCGCGCGGACCGTTCTCTTTGACCAGCACCGCCGCGCCGGCGCCATCGCCGAACAGCACTGCGGTCGCGCGATCGCTCCAGTCCACCATCGTCGAGAGCGCATCCACTCCGAGCACCAGCACTCTGCTCCAGTCGCCGGCCCGCATATAGGTGTCGCCGACGCTCAAGGCATAAACGAAGCCCGAGCAGGCCGCCGCCACATCGAAGGCCGGAATCGAATCGATTCCGAGCCGATGCTGCAACTGACAGGCGAACGACGGGAACCCGTAGTCCGAAGAGACCGTGCCGACGACAATCGCATCGAGTTCGGCCGGTTTTAGACCGGCCCGATCGAGCGCAATCTGGCTCGCCTGCGCTGCGATTTCGACCAGCGACTCACCGCTCGAAATCACGTACCGCTGTCCGATCCCGGTGCGCGTGCGAATCCATTCGTCGGACGTATCCATCCGCCGTTCGAGGTCGTTATTGGTAATTAAGGTGCGCGGGGTCGCGCGCCCCGTGGCGACGATTCTCGAGCCCATTATCTATGCGTCCGTCAGTTCTCGACCGCGGGCCGGAATGCCACGGTGGTGTTGGTGCCGCCAAAGCCGAAGGAATTCTTCAGCGCCAGCCGGATTTTCGCCGGGCGCGGGCGATTCGGGACATAATCGAGATCGCACGCCGGGTCGGGATATTCGTGGTTGATAGTCGGCGGAATCATGCTGTTGAGTATTGCCAGCACGGTGTAGGCCGATTCGATCGCCCCCGCCGCACCCAGCGTGTGCCCCGTCATCGACTTGGTCGAACTGACCGCAATACGTGCGGCGTGCTCGCCGAAGACGCGCTTGATCGCCTGGGTCTCCGCGATATCGCCCTGCGGCGTCGAGGTCCCGTGCGCGTTGATGTAATCGACTTCATTCAGGTCCAGATCGCCGTCTTCGAGGCAGCGCTGCATGCATTTGGCGGCGCCCAGTCCCTCGGGCGACGGCGACGTGATGTGATACGCGTCGGCGTTGGTCGCATAGCCGACCACTTCCGCCAGGATTTTCGCCCCGCGCGCGATCGCCCCTTCGCGTTCTTCCAGGATCAGCGAGGCCGCGCCTTCCGCCATCACGAAGCCATCGCGTTCACGATCGAACGGACGGCTCGCTCCTGCCGGATCCTCATTGCGGGTGGACAGCGCGCGCATCGCGACGAAGCCGCCCACGCCGAGCGACGTAATCGCCGCCTCGGCCCCGCCGGTGATCGCCGCATTGAGGTAGCCCGCGCGAATCATGCGATAGGCTTCGCCGATCGCATGGCTGCCCGACGCACACGCGCTCGTAGTCGAGAAATTCGCGCCGCGCGCGCCATAACGAATCGAGATTTGTCCGGGCGCCAGGTTAGAGATCAGCTTCGGGATAAAGAACGGAGTGATTCGCTTGAGCCGGCTCTCGAGGAAAATCATGTGGTTCTCTTCGATGGTGCACAGGCCGCCGATGCCCACGCCCACGAGCACGCCAACGTCGTCGGCGTTATCCTCGGTGATCTTCAATCCCGATTGCCGCATCGCCTGTTCGGCCGCGCCCATTGCGTACTGGATAAAAAGGTCCATCTTGCGGACGTCTTTTTTCTCAATCCAGTCGAGCGGGTCGAAATCACGAACTTCGCCGGCGATTTTCGTCGAGAAATCGGAGGTATCGAAGCGGGTGATCGGCCCGATCCCGGATCGCGCGGCCATTAGCGCTTCCCAGTTTTTTTCGACCCCGGTCCCGAGCGGCGTGATCAGCCCCAGTCCGGTTACCACCACGCGGCGGTCGCGATCAACGTTACGTCTCATAATCGAAGCCCGTTTTTATGCGCACGCATCCTTGGTCAATTATTATCAGATGAGATTATCGAAAACACTCGACTCCCGCCGTATTTGCGCGCGGAATTCCACAGCCCTGATACCTTGAACCGCGACCGGCTAATCGTTCCTTGCACGCTGATTTCTCGTCGGGCCGCGATCTCATTTCGGTGCGAGCGCCGCTTTTACCGCCGCACTCGCCATCTTGCCGTCCAATCGCGCTCCGAACTGATCGCGCAGCGCCTTCATGATTGGTCCGATCTGATTCGCACCCTCGGTAATCTGCGCCGCCACCGCCGCATTAAGTTCCTCTTCGCCGACGGCGTCGGGCAGGTACGCTTCTAGTATCTTCGCTTCGGCCTCATACTGCGTGATGAGATCGAAGCGTTTGCCGCGGCGCGCGAATTCCAGTGACTCGTCACGGCGCGCCCGCTCACGCTTGATAATCTGGATGATCTCCGCTTCTTCCGCCTCGCGACACACGTCCTTTTCCAGCCGCGTAACTTCGGAAAGGATGCCGCGCACGGTCATCAGCCGCAGCTTGTCGCCGCCCTTCAGAGCGGTCTTGAGGTCGTTCTGCAATTTATCCTTCAAACTGTTATCTCCGCGCACTGTTGCCCTTTCATTTTACAGGATAAGACGAAGGAAAGGCATAACCAGAAACTGAATGCCGTCACGTCATCATCGCGCGTTCGCGCTGGTCTGCCGCGCAGAATAACGGCCTTTTGGTGACTTTTCGTTGCTTCGCTTCTGTTGTACGCTCTGGAATTCGCGTGACGTCCCGAATTAGCGGCGGCGCCAAGGAGATAGCCGTATGAAATTTACCTGGTTTCACCTGATGCCATATCGATATTTGCCCGAAGGATTCAAGGACAAATATCGCAGCGTTTGGGTCGATATTCCGCGCGACCTCTACGACCCCAAGGTCGGGCATCGGTTGTACAACGACTATCTCGATCAACTCGAATTTGCCGACCAGATGGGCTTCGACGGTCTCGGCGTCAACGAGCATCATCAAAATGCCTACGGCCTGATGCCGTCGCCGAATATCATGGGGGCCGCGATGGCTCGCCGCACGCGCCACGCCAACCTCGTCATCCTCGGTAACTCGATCGCACTCTACAATCCGCCCGTGCGCGTCGCCGAAGAGTTCGCGATGCTCGACGTCATCAGCGGCGGCCGCCTGGTCGCGGGCTTTCCCGTCGGCACCTCGATGGATACGAACTTCTGCTACGGCGAGGTTCCGGCCACTCTGCGCGAGAAGTATTACGAGGCTCATGACCTCATCATCAAGGCGTGGACGGAGCCCGACGTTTTCGCCTTCAACGGCAAGTACACCAAGCTGCGCTACGTCAATCTGTGGCCCAAGCCGCTTCAGCAGCCACATCCGCCGATATGGATTCCGGGCGGCGGCTCGGTCGAGACCTGGGACTTCGTCGCCGAGCACGACTACCAGTACAGCTTCCTTTCGTACTTCGGCTACATCGCGGGCAAAAAGGTTGCCGACGGTTACTGGAACGTGATGGCGAAGAAGGGCAAGGAGCTCAATCCCTACAGCCTGGGCTTTGCGCAGGTCGTCGCCGTAGCAGATACCGACGAAGAAGCGGAACGCCTTTACGCTCCCCACATGGACTATTTCTACAACCGATGCCTGCACGTCTATAACGGCTTCGCCGACGCACCCGGCTATCGCACCGTCAGCACGATTCGCGCAGGCGTGCTCGCGCAAGTCGGCAAGGAAGCCGCGCTGCGCCGCGAAGGCCTCACCTGGAAGGACTTCGTCAACGAGGGCTATGTCATCGCGGGCTCGCCCAAGACCGTGCGCGAGCGCTTGACCCATGCGATGAAGAGCCTCAACTGCGGCCATCTCATGATCCTGCAGCAGATCGGCTCGATGCCGCCGGAACTCGTGCGCAAGAATACCGAGCTGTTCGCGCGCGAGGTCATGCCCCACATGCGCGGAATGTGGCCGGGCTTCGTGGACAAATGGTCGCCCAATCCGCTGCCCGAGTCCGAACGGGCGATGCCGGCGCCGATCAATTTCACGCGTAAGCCGACGACCAACGGCAAGACCGCACACGCCGCGGCCGCCGCGACTGCGGCTGAGAGCCGGAGCGCGAAATAATGAAGACTATTCAGAAAATTCGCGACGGCAAGTTCTCAGTCGAGCTCCACACCTTCGGTAGCGGCGATCCGCTGCTCTACCTTCATGGTGCCGGCGGCCTGCTGGGCATCGACCCGTTTCTCGAGGAACTAGGCAAGAACTTCAAGGTGATAGCGCCCCATCTGCCCGGCTTCGGCGAATCGACCGGCGGCGATCAGATCGACGACGTTATCGACGCGGCCCTGTTTTACCATCAGTTGATGGACGAACTGGGCATCGATTCGGCCCACCTCGTCGGCCATTCGATCGGTGGGATGCTCGCGGCCGAAGTCGCCGCCCTCGACGTCCATCGCGCGAAGAAACTCGTCCTGGTCGGAGCGGCGGGCTTCTGGATCGACGAAACCCCGATTCCGGATTTCTTCGCCCTCGACCTGAGCGAGCTGGGCTCGTATCTCTTTCACGATCCCAAATCGGCTTTCGCGCAGATGTTCCTGGCGGTTCCGCAAGACATGAACGCGCTTGCCGATATGTACGTTGAACGCGTCAAGCGGCTCTCGATGGCGTCGAAGTTCCTGTGGCCGATTCCCGACCGTGGTCTCAAGAAGCGCGCGTATCGCATCGCCGCGCCGACGCTGGTCCTGTGGGGCTCCTCCGACCGCTTGATTCCGCCGGTGTACGCCAACGAATTCACCAAGCACATCAAGCATGCGAAGGTTCAGATGATTGATGCGGCCGGCCACATGCTGCCGTACGAACAACCCGACGCCTTCTGCAAGGCCGTAACCGGTTTCCTCAAGGGTTAATTGACGACTTCGGCGCCGCGCGCCTGACGCCCGGTCCGGACGAAGCAACTGCAAAACGGGGGCGGATTCGCAAATGCGAATCCGCCCCCGTCCGTTCTGCGGCAAGGCGATGCGCAATCGGCGCATCGCCTTGCCCTCAAGCGCCAAACCATTTGTTGAGGAACCCAAAACTTGTAGTTTCTGTGAAACCTTTGAAAGGTTTCACACTTCCCACAATGTCAATTAGAGGAATGCTCTGCGCGATTGCCTGAACGATGTCATGCGTCAATCCGCGACGCTCTCAAAGCGGCGGTTATATTCGCCCAGAAAAGGGGCTTCACGACCTACCCGAGCGACCTCCCCATCCGTTCAGCCCTCGATTAGCAGGGCGACGCCCGCATCTTACAAATGGGAAGTCTGAAACCTTATGAGGTTTCAGAAGAAGGCTTTAGGTTTTGACGCTGCGGTATGCGCCGTACGGCGCATCCCGCCTCCGCAATCCCCTGGCGTCTGCCCACCGCCTTACGCGTCGCGCAACCGGCGTGACTTAGCGCTCTACCGTGCGGCCTCTCTACCAAGTTCAGGCGCGCATCCACAGTGTTCGTCTTTACAAATGGGAAGTCTGAAACCTTGTGAGGTTTCAGAAAAAGCCTATTAGTTTTGCGCTGCGGGATGCGCCGTGCGGCGCATCCCGCCTCCACAATCCCCTAGCGTCCGCCCGCCGCCGCGCTCTGCGTCGTCGGCGACGTCCCGCTCTTGATATGTGGCAACACTTCAGTCGCGAACAGCTTCATATTGCGCTGCGCGACTTCGAGCGGCATGTCGGCGTACTTGAACACACCGACGAATTCCTCCGCATTCATCGTGCCCGCGATCGTCCGCAGCGTCTCGACGCACTGCTCGGGGGTGCCGAACACTTGCGTCTTGGTGAACAGATTGCGGAAGTCCTGCGGGCTGCTCTTGCCCGCCTCGGCCATCTTGGTGTGGTACTCGTAGCCTTTGGTGTTGCGGAAATGTTCGGGCTCGTCGTACTCGTAATGGTTGATCGCGGTGTCGGCATAGTTGCCCATGTACCGTTCCGCGCCCGCCGCTGCTTCGCGCGCAGTCTCCGCGCAATAGATAAAGGACACCACGATGGGCTTTTTCACCGGCTGCCCGAATTTGACGCACGACGCCTTGAAATGATCGTAATCCTGCTTGTGATCCGCCCACGCCTTTTGCGGAATCACCAGCATCCCCATGCCTTGCTGCGCCATGATGTCGCCGGTCTCGGGTGACACGATCGCGCCATAGAAACGATCCGTCAGGTTCCGGCGGCGCGGCTGCGGCCGGATACTCATCTCCGGAATCTGATTGAACTTCCCCTTATAAGAGAACCGGTCTTGCGTCAGCGCCAGCCGCACGATTTCCGCCGCCTCAACGAAGCGCTCGCGCGACTCGTCCATTGGCACGCGGAAGCCGTTGTACTCGATCCGGCCGGAGCCGCGCCCGAAGCCGAGCGTGAGCTCGCGATCGCCGCAGTAGATATCGAGCATCGCGATCTGCTCGGCCACGCGCACCGGGTCATGCCACGGCAGCACTACGACCATCGAGCCGAAACCGATCTTCTTCGTCCGGCCTGCCATGTAGGTCATGAATTGCAGCACGTCCGGGATCATGGTGTAGGGCGAGAAATGATGTTCGACGCCCCAGATCGAATCGAACCCTAGCGGTTCGACCATGTCGGCCAGCGACAAGTCGTCCTGGTAAACCTGCCAGTCCGGTTTCTGCGACCGAAAGTAGTTCTGAAAGAAAAATGAAGCTCCGATCTTCATGCGGCAATCCTCCTCGTGACGTCGATTTGGTCGGCGGCGCCTCGCGCGCGACGCTTGCGTCCATTGGATCCAGAACGACGGGGGCCGCGGCGCGCGGTCGTGGCCACGCTCATCCCGCCAGATCTCGCTCAGACTCTCTATCCACCTTGTACGACCAACCACCCCGATATAACAAGCCGCGCAAACCTGCCGCTGGTGGGGTTGGCGGGCAGGGCCGCGTCCTGGACGAAGGGCGGTCGTGCCGTATGAACGGTCTCGAACCCAAAACCGCCCACCACGCACCTGACGAAGGCGACCCACTTTGACGCCACCTTTGTGGCTCAGGTCGGACGCGTCGCCGTCTTACCGTTCGGTACGTCTGTGCATCACCTCGACGCGGTGTCGCCCAGCTATGGTTCCGACCCCGCACTGCTGGCGGTCACCGGCACTGGCGGCGCGACTTTGTAGCCCGGCGGATACATCTGGTAGCACATCACGTAAACCACCACGCCGGTGATCGAGACGTACATCCAGATCGGCCACGTCCAGCGCGCGATTCGCCGATGTTGCTGGAAATTGCCGCGCAGCGCCCGCCATAACGTCGTCAGCACCAGCGGCACGATCGCGGTGGCGAGGATTATGTGCGTGATGAGAATCGTGAAGTAGATTGGCCGCACGATCCCATGCCCCTGAAAGCGCACGTCGCCAACATGGTAGTGATAGGTCAGATAGGACACGAAGAACGCGGTCGAAACCACGAACGCGCTCAACATGCACGCCCGATGTGCCCGCACCCAGCGCCGCCGGATACAGATAAACCCAACCGTCAGCAGCACGGTCGCGATCGCGTTGAGGATCGAGTTGAGTGGCGCCAGCGAATAATAATCGAACATATCTCTCTGAGGCGCTTTTGTTTCGCGCCCCGCACTGAACTTCCAAAAAAGGAGTATACTGTCAATTGTGACGCGTAACGGAACAACTCACCGTTGGAATGCATCCCCTGCCCTAACGACTAAAACGTGAGACAAGGAGCCCGCTTTCAGAGAAGGAAGCAAGCCGCGATTCCCCCATTGTTGCGAAACGAAGCCCATTTGCGGAATGCGAGATCGATCCAAAACCGCGTTTCGATTGTAATAATCTCGGCACTTTGGTTAGTTAGAGGAGACAACCTTAACCTTTGGGGGCTGCCAGCACGCAGCAGCGGACCCCGCAAACGGAGGATTCATGCTCAAACCGATCATCTCTGCTGATTCGCACATCACCGAACCGCCCGGCTGTTACGTCGATCGCATCGACCGCAAGTACAAAGACACCGCTCCTCACATGGTGCACGACGACAAAATGGGCGACATTTTCGTCATCGAGGGCAGTTCCAAGCCGATTCCAATGGGTTTGGTGGCCGCCGCCGGCGTCGATGCGATGGATCTGAAGATGTTTGGCGCCAAGTTCGAGAACCTGCATCGCGGCGGATGGGACCCTGAAGCCCGCATGGCCGATCAGGACCGTGACGGCGTGGCGTGCGAGGTAATCTACGCTACCGTCGGCATGCTGCTGTGCAATCATCCCGACTACGACTACAAGAAGGCCTGCTTCGACGCCTACAACATCTGGCTCGCCGAATATTGTGCTGCCCACCCCGATCGTCTGATCGGACTCGGCCAGACCGCCATGCGCTCGGTCGAAGAGGGCATCGCCGACGTGCGCAAGATGAAGGAGATGGGCCTGCGCGGCGTCATGATGCCGGGCAATCCCCAGGTCGCCGACTACGACGATCCGATCTACGCGCCGTTTTGGGAAGCGACCATCGACATGCAGATGCCGTTGAGCTTCCATATCCTGACCAGCAAGCAGGACAACCTCAAAACCCGCGGCCCGCGCATCAACAGCTTCATGTCGATCATCCGCGGCAACCAGGACCTGATCGGAACGTTCATTTTCGGCGGCGTCTTCCAGCGCCATCCGAACCTCAAGGTGGTGTGCGTCGAGGCCGACGCCGGCTGGGTCCCGCATTTCATGTACCGCATGGATCACGCCTACAACCGCCATCGGGCCTGGATGCTCAAGGGCCGCGAGCTCGAGAAGAAGCCGAGCGAGTACTTCCGGGATCACATCTATACGACCTTCCAGGATGACTGGGTGGCCTTCGCGATGAAGGATTTGTGCAATACGCGCCGCCTGATGTGGGCCAACGATTTCCCGCATAGCGACTCGACCTGGCCGTGGTCGCAGGACATCTTGGCCGAGCACACCAAGAACCTGAGCGAGCAGGAGAAGAATTGGATCCTGCACGACAACGTTGCCGAGCTTTACAACATCGCCATCTGACGCCTGGACTTCGACGTCGTGATCGCGACGATTGAATCGAATACGCCGCCGGTCCTCATGGACCGGCGGCGTTGTACTTGGCGCACCCGTATCCACTTTCCGAAATGTTCTACCGGTCTCGTCACCACGCTCGCAGACTGCGCCTCTGATCGGATGCAATCGATGAAGGAACCGCGATGAAGATCCTCGTGATGGGAGCCGGAGCCGTAGGTGCGTACTTCGGCGCGCGCCTCCAGCAAGCCGGAGAGGAAGTAATCTTTTGCGCGCGCGGCCAACATCTCAGCGCGCTCCAGAACAAAGGCCTGGAGTTCGCGAGCCATCAGGGCGACTTCTCGCTCGCGGTGACCGCGACCGACCGTCCGCGCAATTTCGCGCCTTACGATCTCATTCTGTTTTGCGTCAAATCCTACGACACCGCCGATGCGGCACAAGCGCTCGCGGGCTGCCTCAAACCGGATGGCGCGATCCTGACGATTCAGAACGGAGTCGAAAACGAATTGATGCTGGCCGAGGTCTTCGGCCGTGGCGCCGTGATGGGTGGCAACGCGCGCATCGGTGCGGAGCTGGTCGCGCCCGGCCGCGTCGTGCATCGCACTGGCGGCTTGATTGAGTTCGGCGAGCTCGACGGCACCGCTTCCGCGCGCGCTCAACAGTTCGCGGAGTTGTTTCGCAGCGCTGGGATTTTCGGCGAGTTGACCATGCAGCTCAGCACCATTCGGTGGGAAAAGCTGCTCTGGAACGCGGCCTTCAATACGGTGACGACGCTCGTACGCCGCAAGGTTGGTGATCTCATCGACGATTCCGACGCGATCGAATTACTGCGGGCGCTGATGCGCGAAATCGGCGCGGTCGCTCGCGCCGAGGGCGTCGCCCTCGGCGAAGCCCAGGTCGAAGCGCAAATCACACGCTCGCGCACCAGTCTGCGCGAGGTGCGGCCCTCGACGCTGCAAGACTCGGAGCGCGGCAAGCCGCTCGAATACGAGGCGCTATGCGGTGCGGTCAGACGAGCCGCGCGCCGCCATCGGATTGCCACCCCGTACATGGACACCGTGTATGCCTTGATGAAGCTGCTCGATCGGCGTCGTTCGCAAGCGCAAAGCATGGGTGGCGGAAATCAATAGCCACGGGAGTCATCAGCCACCGCGCGCCTGGCGCGGATCGACGTGAACGAACCAAGGAGAACCGCGATGGCGAGTGTCACACAATTGGGCTACCTGGGTTTGAGCGTGAGCAACCTCGGCGATTGGGAAAAGTTCGCGACTGAAGTACTCGGGCTGCAGGTTGCCGGTCGTGCTGACGACGGCTCGCTGCTGCTGCGGATGGACGAATATCACCATCGCTTCATTGTGAGCGAAGGCGGCGCGGACGACCTCGCGTTTGCGGGCTGGGAGGTTCCCGATCAACCTTCCTTGAAGGAACTCGCCGATCAGATAAAGGCGGCCGGCATCGAAGTCAAGACTGGCACCGGCGAGGAAGCCGCCCTACGAGGCGTTGCCGAGTTCATCAAGTTCAACGACCCGAGCGGCACCCCGCTGGAGGCGTATTACGGCCCGCTCATCAGTTACGAAAAGCCATTCCGATCGCCGCGATCGATTGCCGGCTTCGATACCGGCACGATGGGCCTGGGACACATCGTCATCCGGATCGACGATCCCGAAAAAAGTCTGCATTTTTATCGTGACGTGCTCGGCATGCGCATCAGCGATTTCATCGACTTGAAAATGCGCCGCGGACGGCCGACCGACAACCTCAGGCTCACCTTCATGCATTGCAACCCGCGCCATCATTCAATCGCGTTCGGCGTTATTCCGTTGCCCAAGCGCCTGTTGCACTTCATGCTGCAGGTCAAATCGATCGACGATGTCGGCTCGACCTACTACACGGCATTGGACGCGAAAGCCGAAATCTCAGCCTCGCTCGGACGCCACACCAACGATCACATGGTGTCGTTCTACATGCGCACGCCGTCGGGCTTCGAAGTCGAATACGGCTACGGCGCGCGCACTATCGACGACAGTATTTGGAAAGTCGAGCGCCACGAAGCCCCTAGCATCTGGGGTCATCGTGGTCTGCCCGGCGGCCCCAAGTAGCGCGATCGCGCGGGTGCGCCGCCTCATGCGCGCGTATTGAATTGATTCATCGCACGTTCAAGGCCGTCATGGATCACGGCCAGAGCCGCCTCACCCGCGCGCTCCAGGATTGGTGCGAATTCCAGGGTTTCGTCGCGGTTGAGCGGTTTCAACACGTGATCGACGTCCCCATGATCATCCGGCGGATGGCCAATACCTATGCGGACGCGGACGAAATCCTTGCCCATCGTTTCAGCGATCGAACGCACTCCGCGATTACCTGCGTCGCCGCCTCCGCGCTTGATCCGGATGCGGCCGGTCGGCAAATCCATGTCGTCGTGAACCACGATTACGCGCTCTAGCGGAACCTTGAAGTAGCCACTCATCCCGGCGACACATTCTCCGCTGCGGTTGTAAAAGGTTTGCGGCAGCACCAGCATCACGATCACACCGGCGTCGCGCGCCTCGCCATATAAGCCGTTGAACTTGCGGCGGGTCAGGTCGGCACCGCGCGCGCTGGCCAGCCGTTCAATCGCCATCACGCCGACGTTGTGGCGCGATCGGCGATACTGTTCTCCGGGGTTCCCGAGCCCCACGATAAGCCATCGCGTCTCGCCGCGCGCAGGCGCTGCTGCGTCGTCGTCGGCGCCATGGGCGGGACGGAATTTATCGAACAGGCGACCGAACCGGCTCATGCAGGAGCTGCTCGCACTAGGTACGGGCGCGCGAGCGGCGCGCCACCGGTTTGATCAGAGATTCGAGCGCTTTGAACAGCGCGCTCATTTCAGTCGGTGTGCCGATTGAAATTCTGATCGCATCGCGAAACACCGAAGTCGGGAAATGCCGCACCAGGATTCCACGCCGCCGCAACGCTGCGGCAACCGGCGCCATATCGCGGCCCGCCAGCCGCGCCAGTACGAAGTTCGCAGACGACGGCGGCACTTCGAAGCCCATCTGGCGCAGCCGGTTCTCGGTCAGCACCCGCGTCCGCTTGACCTTCTCCACGTTGCGCCGCATCCATTCGACATCCTCCAATGCCTGCGCTCCCGCAGCGATTGCCAAGCGATTCAGATTGTAGGAATCTTTTACTTTTAATAATGACTCAATTATCGGCGTTTGCGCGAAGAGCAATCCGAGCCGCATGCCGGCCAGCGAAAACGACTTGGACAGCGTGCGCAGAATGATCACGTTGCGATGACGGCGAACCAGGGCGAGCGCATTGCCTTCCGCGAAATCAACGTAGGCTTCGTCGATCACCAGCAAACGCCGCCCGAGACGACGCGCAAGAACATCCAGATCGTCAGTTTCCGCCAGGGTCCCGCACGGCGAATTCGGACTGCACACTACCGTAAGTTGGGCGCGTTCCCGCGCGAGCGCCTCGAGCGGGGGCTGATATTCGGACTCGAGCGGAATCGCGACCACGCGCGCTTCCTGGATGGAGGCCAGCGTGTCGTACAGCGAGTACGTCGGCTGCGCGTAGGCAACGCGATCGCCATGGCCGAGCGCCGCCCGGAAGATCATCGAAAGCAGCTCGTCGGAACCATTGCCCGCAATGATCTGATGCGCGGGAATGCCATAGAGGCGCGCCGCCGCTCCGACAAAGGCATCCGCTCGCGGCGTCGGGTAGAGCCGCAGTGCGGCGCCCGCGTTCGCAACGATCGCCCGACGCACGCCGGGCGACGGCGGGTACGGATTCTCGTTGGTGTTGAGTTTGATCAAGCGCTGCCCGGGACGCGGCTGCTCTCCGGGCGTATATGGCGCCATCCGTTCAATCGCTTCGCGAAACATCCGCTTTTATTTATCCGTTACTGCTTGCCGGCGCGAGATGGGTGGCCATGTGCGACTAAGGGTTGATGGTGTTTGGCCTGATTATATTTATCGGCAGGCTCAAAGTCTTCGCGACGAATTCGGCTACCGAGGTGATCGGCTTGGGCCTTACGGTCGGATTGCTGATCGGCCCGCTCACGTGGAAATAGGCCGCCAGCAGGCCCTTGCTTCCACCGGACAGATTATTGCCGATGATCGGAATTTTGCGCACCAGCCAATCGACGGTGTCGAAAGGAATCAGGCTGATTTCCAGATTGACGGTGCTATCGCTCAAGCGCACGTCGCCGCGCGCCCGGATCTCCATTACCGGCCCTGAGAGCTGCAGGTCCTGGGTATTGAAATCGCCGGCGGCGCCATTGAGGGTGGCGGTCAAAGTATCGAACGGAATGCCGGCAACGCGCGGATCGGGCAGCTTGGCCGTGAGCCAGTTCTTCAGATCGATAAAGCTTAGCACGCGCGTCACCAGTGCGAGGCGGTTCAACGTGCCCTTCTGCAGCTGAACGCCGAGGATGCCACCGAGCGAAGCAAAGAAATCGACATCGGTGTCGCCCGTAAGATCAGCGGTGGCGTTCAGGCGGCCGGTCAATGCAGGCTTGCTCTCGCCCATAAGCAGGCACAGCGCACCGGCGTCCATGCCGTCGATTCTCGACTTGATACGAATATGGTTATCGGTGCCGCTGCGCCCGGCGAGATCGACCCTCACGTCCCCGTCGAGCGCCCTGGCAGTGAGATCCTTGACGTGCCATTCGCCGTTCATCCGATCGAAGTCGGTGTTGACGTTCGCCAACGGCAGTTTGCCAAATAACGCGTGGTCGGCCTCGATATGACCGCGGATCGCGAGGTCGAACATTTCCACTGGAGTCTTCGGCGACCATGGCATCCGGATAAACTTCATCACCTCGAAGTCGAGGAAACTGTTCCTGGCGTTGAGCTCGACAACCGGATGGTCAAAGTCGGCGAGCACGATCGTGAGGCTGACCGGATGGCCTTCGAGTTGCCCGCTTGGCAGATCGAGCTTCAATCCTTTGCCATCGAGCAGGACCGTCATCGAACTGGCCGCTATGGGCGATCGCAAAAACCCAAGATTGAGATCGCCTGGACCCATTGTCAGTTTGCCCGTGATGGTCGGAAAGCCCGGCGCTCTTTCATTGCTCTGGGCGGTCAAGCGCCCACCGACGGCGCCCTCCACCCCGAACTGTTTTGGCTTGAGGATCAATGGCAGCCAGGTTTCGACGCGGATTTCATGCAGATCAGCAGTGAAATCCTGGAAAATCGGATGCGACCGTTCCGCAACGATCGTCCCGTTCAGCACGGCGTTCCCGCTTTGCAGCATAGTCGGCGCGACTACCATCTGATTGATTGTGACTGCGCCCGGAATTACTTCGATAGTACCTGCCTTGATCGCGATAGGGCTGGGAGCGCCTTTGATCGCAAACTCGACGTGCTCGGGCGAAAACTTAAGCGCGTAAACGACGGGTGCCGACCATTGCAGGTTGGCGATCTTGTCGACGGCGCGAAAGTTGAAAGCCGAGGTCCCACTAATAGCGGTGATCTTGGCCGCGAACTTTGGAACATTGGTCGTCAGCACCTGGGCGAGAGCCGGATAAAGTTCTCCGAGGTCGAGGCCGCCGCTGCCGCTCAACTTGTACGAGATCGCCTCCGGAGCATGGTTAAGCCCGACCTCGCCGCTGATCCCGGCGACTTCGGAACGGCCGATGCTCGCAGAACCATGGGTGAAGATTAAATGACCGTCCGCATATTGGAGAACGAGATTGGCGTCCCCGATCGGCGGAAGTTTCAGATTCGCCGGCGGCGCGAAGCCGGCAGCGTCGATCGTCGCGCGCACCGAAAGATTCTCGCGCAAGGTCCGCGCACTCCAGTCCTTGACCGGGGTCGTCGGATTGAAGACCACCTCGCTCAATTCGGCACGGCCCGCGGTAATCTGGTTCGCGAGGCTAACGACCGGGGGCGGAATCGCGCGTAGCAGACGCGACCATGCGACGGCCTGCATCAGCGAAATCTGCAACCCCTCCGCATGAAACGCTACCGTCCGTGCGTCATCGTAGGGGTGGTCAACCGAGCCGCCGCCGGTAACCAATACACTGCCATTTTGGGTCAGGGTGAATTCCTTAACCTCGAGGCGCTCGGTGGAGGCCTTGTACGCCGCGTGCAAGGTCGCGTCGTTCAACGCGATCGGCGCGGTAAATGGCTTCCCGCTGAGCACGAGTTGTTTGCCGGATGAGATCGTGTCGGCAAAGAGTTCGCCGTCCTGCCGCAGGCCATAGTTCATTGAGCCGGAGATTTGGCCGGCAAGCTTGATGCCGTAAGGGCCTCGAAAGGGCGCCAATTCCAGTCCGCTGAAGGTCAAACTCCCGCTCGAAACCATCTCCAATGCGGTCGGGGGAGCCGGCCGAGGCGCGACCATCGGTGGCGTCACTGCGCTCGGCGCGGCAGCGGCGCTCGGTGCAGTAGTGTCGTTCGGCGCAGTAGCGGCGCTCGAGGCAATCGCAGCGGCTGAGCTCACTGTGCTGCCGGACGGGATCGCGAAGTGCGCGGCATTGCGAGTGACCGACTTCCCGAGCCGGAGGCGGCCGCTGACGTTCACGCCGGCGAACGGAGCGTGATTCCAGGCGGCCTCGAAGTTTACCATCCAGGGCCAATGGCCAAGCCCACGATGCTGGCGGTAAGCGGTCAGCGTGAGCTTATCGATCAGAGGCGCGCCGTCCACGTCGATCAGGGCCGCATCAACGATTTCGATGCGCTGGGCTACGTCGGAGACAGCGTCGAGCGCCCACTTCAACTTGTCGGCAACAGCGACGTCGGGCTTGGGAAAGCCATGCGCCGTGACTCCCGCCAGGCCCGCCGGAATGCGGACGCGCGGATGGTCGAGGGCAATCGCGTAGAGCGGCAAACCGTTGGTGCTGAAGATGGCATGGATACCGATGACGGCGCGGAGATCGTCAACCTGCGCGACCTCGGTGCCGTTCAAATAGATGCGCGGCTTTTCGAGCACCACTACTAGGTGGCTGCGCAAGGCGAGTCGTGCGCCGGCGGGAACGATGTTGTAACCGGTTTCCGCGTGGATGCGCGAAAGTACCAGCTGGATCAGCCGCTCCTGATTGTGCCAGGCAATCGCGGCGGCGCCACCCGCCAGGATCACGACCACCAGCAGACTGGCAATCAGAACGCGGAAAAATCTCATCGGAACCCACTCGGCGTGCGGCCTTCCGCAGGGTCCAAGAGGATCACCGACCCGGGCCGGCGGGCACGGTCAATCGCCCTCGGCAACTTCCGGCTGAATCGATTCGGACCAACCCGCGCGATGCTTGCTGCGCAACCCGGTCTTGAGGATCCGGTTACGCATGCGCACGGTCTTTGGCGTCAGCTCCACCAGTTCTTCCTCGTCAATCCATTCGAGCGCCGTATCGAGCGTCATCACGCGCGCCGGCGTGAGCCGAATCGCCTCGTCATGTCCTGCGGCACGGATGTTCGTGAGCTTCTTCTCACGGCAGACGTTGACCGGAAGATTGGTCTCACGCGAGTATTCGCCGATTATCATGCCCTCGTAAACCGGCTCGCCGGCGGCAATGAAAAAGCGTCCGCGCTCCTGCAGGTGGAAGATCGCATAGGCGCTCGCGACGCCTTCGCGATCGGAAATCATCGCACCGTTCTGACGCGATTTGATGGTCCCGCTCCACGGCCCATAGCCGTTGAAAATCGAGTGCATCACGCCCTGGCCGCGGGTCTCCGCGAGGAAGCGCCCGCGAAATCCGATCAGCCCGCGCGCGGGAACGTCGTATTCAAGGCGCACGCGGCCACTCGCATGGGTCTCCATCGAACGCATCCGCCCTTTACGCGCCGACAGGATTTGGGTGACCGTGCCGATGTAGTCCTCGGGGATATCGCAGACCACGTACTCCATCGGTTCGAGAATCGCACCGTCCTCCTGGCGCGTCAGTACGGTCGGCTTCGAGACCTGGATCTCGTAGCCTTCGCGCCGCATCGTCTCGAGGATGATCGCGAGCGCGAGTTCGCCGCGGCCCAGCACGCGCCATGAGTCGGCGCTGATCTGATCGATGCGAATGCTGACATTGCGCCGCGACTCGAACAGGATGCGCTCGCCGATTTTGCGCGAGGTGACATACTCTCCGTCACGGCCGGCCCACGGCGAATTATTGACCGAAAAGGTCATCGCGACGGTGGGCTCATCGACGCGGATACCGGGCAGCGGACGCGGATTCTCGAGGTCCGCGATGGTGTCACCGATCTCGATGTCGTCGCTGCCCGCGACCATCACGATATCGCCGGCGCGCGCCTCATTCCGTTCGGTTCGCTTGAGCCCCTGCCATCCGTAGAGCCGCGCGACCTTGAGCACGCTTCGCGTCTCGTCAGGCCGGCACAACGAATAGTTCTGACCTACGTTCATCGATCCGGCAATAATCCGGCCGATTGCGAGGCGGCCGACATAGTCGTCGTAATCGAGATTGTTGACCTGGAACTGAAGCGTAGCGTCGGGATCGACTTCGGGACCCGGCAGATGAGCAATGATCGCCTCGAACAGCGGACGCAGATCGCGCCCCTCCTCGCCAAGCTTCGTCACCGCCGTGCCGGCTCGTCCGTTGGTGTAGAGCACGGTGAAGTCGAGCTGATCATCGGTCGCTTCAAGATCGATAAAGAGGTCGTACACTTCGTCCAGAACTTCTTCCGGCCGCGCGTCGGAGCGATCGATCTTGTTGACGCAGATGATCGCCGGCAGACGCGACTCCAGCGCCTTCTTGAGGACAAAGCGGGTTTGCGGCAGCGGCCCTTCGCAGGCGTCCACCAAAAGCAGCACGCCATCAACCATCGATAGCGTGCGCTCGACCTCACCGCCGAAGTCCGAATGGCCGGGAGTATCGACGATATTGATACGCGTTGTGCCCCAAGTGATCGAGGTATTCTTCGCCATGATCGTGATACCCCGCTCGCGCTCGAGCGCGTTGGAGTCCATCACGCGGTCCACCACCTGTTCATTGGCGCGGAAGACACCGGATTGACGAAGGAGTGCATCGACCAGGGTGGTTTTCCCGTGATCGACGTGGGCAACAATGGCAAGGTTTCTAATGTCTGGTCGTCGCATTTTTGGGGCGCGCGAAATACTAAAGCGCGGCCGAGCCGCGTGAGACTCTATGGCCGCGCTGCGTACAGTTTACCTATCGCCGCGTGGGGAGTAAACGCACCATCCATGACGCATGATGGCGGTAGCGTGAATTTTGAGGTTGCGCGAACGCCGACATGGCTCGGCCGTCGAGAGTTGCGCGCGCGCGCCGCCGTTCGCGCTAAGGGGTATCGACCGGCCCGCCCCCATCGGAAGGCGGCGGCACGGCGTCCGGTGATGAAGGAACCGCAGGCGCGCTGTTAAACTGTTTCTCTTGCTGGCGCCTCAACTTATCCAGTAGTTGCTTGACGTTTTTGACCTCGACTACCTGCCATTGACCATTCTCCCGCGCCATTCGAACTTCCCAGACCTGGCCCTTGTTGTCCTGCCAGCGCGTGAAGGCCGCGTCGCCGTTGCGATGGAGCATCACGACAGCGCCAACGACCGCAATGGCCGGCATCTGCAACTGCCGGGCGCCATTATCGACCTGCTGAGTCGCCCACGTCTGGAGCATCGCGGCCATCGGACCAGACAGCAGATCGACCGCTCCCTTCCCGATCAATTGACCGAGCAGGCTGCCGCTGCTGGACGAATTCGGATCATCGACCATTTCGTAACCGGCGTTGCGCACGACCTTCTGGAAATCGACGTAGTGGGCGGCGCCCGCACCATCGCGCGCATCGATCGACTGCTTCAGTTCGAAAATCGCGTATGACGGCGTATCGGGCAGATAGAACACTGCCCACACAGCCAGGGCGATTGCGATCAGAATCGAAGTCCAATGTCGGAGGGCGAAGCCAGCCATAAGAAGTATTGTGACGCGACGACCGCCCCATGTTAAGGCGATCGAGGACAGACCGTAGCGAGGTTGCTTGCGTTCAGGCGATCTTGGCGGCAGCAGCGCGATCGAGCAGCCAGATCACGTCGCCATTGGTGGGCGCCACCACTTGCGCGGGAAACTTGTCAACGTTGCGCGGTCCTTTGAGGATGTTCCAAACCGCCTGCGCTTTCGACGCGCCGGCGACCATGAACATCACGCGGGCTGAATTGTTGATCACGGGCGGTGTTAGCGACACGCGATGGCGTTGCGTAGGATCGTCAACCTCGACGGCTACGGCCAGTCGTTCGCTCTCATGAATCGCCGGGCTGCCGGGAAAGAGCGACGCTGTATGAGAATTCTCGCCAAGTCCGAGCAACATCAGATCGAAGCGTGGGAACTCCCCGCCCGCGAGCCCAAAATGACTGCGCAACTCGTCCTCGTAAGCGCGGGCCGCTTCGTCGGGCGGCTGCTCACCGAGCACCCGATGGATTTGCGAGGGCTTCAGTGCGAGCTTCGAGAGCAGCGTCCGCACCGTCATCGCGTAGTTGCTGGCAGGGTCGTCGGGCGGCACGCAGCGTTCGTCGCCCCAGAAGAGCTGCATCTCTTTCCAGTCGATACTGAAATGGAACTTGCTACCGAGCAGATCGTACGTCGCTGCCGGAGTGGAACCGCCCGAGAGGCACAGCGTGAACTCGCCGTGCGTGCAGACTGCCTCGCCCGCGAAATACGCGATTTCCTCGGCCGCGTGCGCACAGAGTGCCGGCGCATCATCCAGAATTACAATCTTAGGCTCGCTCATCTGGTCCCGCTTCGGATGGATTCATTACGTCTCAGGCTAGCGAAACCCGATGCCAGAACGCCAGCCATCACAGAAAAAGACCGACAGGAATCCGGCGCGCTGGCACCTTGTCGAATTGGTGCACGGTCGAGTCGGCGCACTGGCGCATGGTCACATCGACGCGGCCCAATGATGACGCGCCCGGCCGCTCAAAATGATCACCGGGCCGGACGCTATCAAATCGATAGCGGGCGTTGCGGCCGCGGCTACACGGCCGGTTCAGGAGGGCTTGACCGCGTCGCATCGCTTCTTGATCACTCCCATCAAATCCTCGAACGACTTGCTAAACGATTCGACACCCTCTTTTTGCAGCTCCTCGCCGACCTCGTTGAAGTCGATGCCGATAGCGGCGAAGCTCTTTTGAATCGCGCGTGCCTGATCGAGACCCTCGGTCACTGTGAGGCGCGGGTCGCCGTGATCGCGATACGCATCCATCGTTGCCGGCGGCATGGTGTTGACAGTGTCGGGTCCGATGAGTTCCTGGACGTACTTGATGTCGCTGTACTTCGGATCCTTGGTTCCGGTCGAGGCCCACAGCGGGCGCTGCACGTGCGCGCCCTTAGCGGCGAGCGCCTTGAAGCGGTCGCTATGGAACAGCTCGATGAAGCGCTGGTAGATGAGCTTGGCGTTCGCGACGGCCGCGGTGCCGCGCAGCGACGAATTGGCTTCGTTTGGAGCAATTTTCGCTTTGTCGTCGAGGCGCTTGTCGATCAGGGTTTCGACGCGGCTGACGAAAACGCTCGCGACCGAGGCGATGCGGTCGAGGGGCTGTCCGGCTTTGGCGCGCTTTTCGAGTCCGCGGATGTAGGCGTTGGCGACGTCGTCGTAGTGCTTGTGCGAGAACATGAGCGTGACGTTGATACAGCGCCCCTCGCCGATAAGCTGCTCGATAGCGGGGATGCCGGCCGGGGTCGAAGGCACCTTGATCATCAAGTTGGGCCGGTCGATCATTTTGAAGTAGCGATGCGCCGCCGCGACGGTGCCACTGGTGTCGTTGGCCAACAGCGGCGACACTTCGTAGCTGACGTAACCGGTGCGGCCCTCGCTGGCGTCGTAGATCGGACGCAGTTTATCAGCCGCCGCCTTGATGTCGTCGGTGGTCAGCGCTTCGTAGATATCGTCAAGGCTCTTGCCGGCACGTACGAGTTGGGTGAGCTCGGCGTCGTAATCCTTGGAACTGTCGATCGCCTTGTCGAAGATGGTCGGATTCGAGGTCATGCCGTCGAGACCGTCTTCGTCGATCATGCGGCGGAAGCCGGCCGACGGGAGCAGATCGCGCCGGATGTAGTCGAGCCACACGCTCTGTCCAAAATCCTTCAGCCGTCGTAGTGGATTCTTAGTTTCGCTCATAGCATCGACTCCTAGTGCTCATATTAGCATGAAACGAGAGATATTGCCGGTCGGCCCGAATTGGGCGCCGATCGATCATCCGACGCCGCTCACCCGCCGATCAATTTGAGCGCACGGACGACCACGTTCTCCACCGTAAAGCCGAAATGTTTCATGACGTCGTTGACCGGGGCCGAAGCGCCGAAGGTGGTCATCCCGATCACATCGCCGTCGAGCCCGACCCATCGATACCAGGTCTCCGGGGCACCGGCTTCGATCGCGAGACGACGCCGGATTGCGGTCGGCAATACGGACTCGCGATAGGCCGCATCCTGCTTCGCAAACAGGTTCGTGCTCGGCATGCTGACGACGCGCACCGCGTGTCCGGCCTTTTCGAGTTCGGCCTTCGCCTCGACCGCCAGATGAAGCTCGGTACCGGTTCCGATCAGGATCAATTCGGCAGTTTTGCCTGCGGTTTCGGTCAAGACGTAACCGCCGCGCGCGACTCCCGCGGCGGGAGCAACGATGGTGCGATCCAGGGTCGGCATTTTCTGGCGCGACAGGACCAGCATCACCGGGCCATGCCGATGGGTGATCGCAACGCGCCACGCCTCGACCGCCTCGTTGGCGTCGCCCGGCCGGATCACGGTGAGATTCGGCATCGCGCGCAGGCTGCCGACGTGTTCGATCGGTTGATGGGTGGGGCCGTCCTCACCGACTCCGATCGAATCGTGCGTGAAGACGAAAATCACGTGCACTTCCATCAACGCGGCGAGGCGGATCGACGGCCGGCAATAATCCGTGAAGACGAAAAAGCTGGAGCCGTAGGGAATGAAGCCGCCGTGCAACGCGATGCCGTTGAGGATCGCGCACATGGCGTGCTCGCGAATGCCGAAATGGAGATTGCGGCCGGTGTAGTCGCGGCGTTCGAAATCGCCACCATCCTTCACATTGGTGAAAGTCGATTCGTTAAGATCGGCGGCACCGCCGAACAGGTTCCAGACGTGCGGCTGGATGGCAGCTTCGGCCTTGGACGCGGACTCGCGCGTCGCCATGGCCTCCTTCGGGGTGAAGACCGGCAGGTCCTTGTCCCATCCGGCCGGCAATTCGCCGCTGAGCATCGCCTTGAACTCTGCCGCCTTCGCCGGACTGGCCTGGGCATAGGCATCGAAGCGCTTCTGCCAATCGGCTTCGTAATCGGCGCCGCGTTTGACGCACTTGAGGAACTCATCGCGTGCCGCATCGGGCACGTAGAAATCCGGTTCGAGCGGCCAGCCGTAGAATTTTTTGACCAGCTTGATCTCTTCGGCGCCGAGCGGTTTGCCGTGCGCCTCCGAAGTGTCCTGGCGATGCGGACTGCCGTAACCGATGTGGCTGTGCACGCGAATCAACGAGGGTCGCTGGTCCTCGGCGATCGCATTTTCGATCGCTTGCGACAGCGCTCCGAGGTCATTGGCGTCCAGCACATCCTGCGTGTGCCATCCGTACGCATCGAAGCGCCGGTTCACATCTTCGGAGAACGACAAATCGGTATGACCATCGATCGTCACGTGATTGTCGTCGTAGAGATAGATGATGTTGCCGAGGCCGAGGTGGCCCGCGATCGACGCGGCCTCGCTCGAGATGCCTTCCATCATATCGCCATCGCCGGCGATGGCGAAAATCCGATGGTCGAACAGATGTGACGATCCGTCGTCGAAGCGCGACGCCAGGTGTTTGGCCGCGATCGCCATGCCGACGCCGTTTCCGACGCCCTGCCCCAACGGACCGGTGGTGGTTTCGACGCCGACGGTCACGCCGTATTCGGGATGTCCCGGAGTTTTGCTGCCAAGCTGACGGAAGCGCTTGATTTCATCGAGCGGTAAATCGTAACCGCTCAGGTGGAGCGACGCGTACAGCAGCATCGAGCCATGCCCGGCGGAGAGCACGAAGCGATCGCGGCCATACCATTTCGGATTCTTGGGGTTATGGCGCATAAAGCGCGTGAACAGCAGATAGGCCGCTGGCGCCATCCCCATCGGCATGCCGGGATGGCCCGAATTGGCTTTTTCCACGGCGTCGATGGCAAGGACGCGAATAGAATTGACGCAAAGCTGCTCGAGATCGGATTGATTAGCTCTTGTATCGGGTGCGAGTGCCACGTTTGGCTCCAGAGAACGAGATTAATTGGCGTTGTTCGAGGTCCGCAGAGATCCGTTGAAGGTTCGCCATCCAGAATCGCTTTTGCGGGCTGACGAAGCAAATCGGACGTTATGCGACTATAAGGTATGGGCGTCGCTCGCGAGGATTGTCCCATTTGGCCGAACAGGCGATCAAGGAGCGTCGCGAGAGGAATACTGCGAAACCTTGTCGCCGGGCGCCGCGTCTATTAGAAAGTTGCCAGGTTTGGAAGCAGAAATTCAGTTTCGGTACAGGCCTTGCTCGCATCTGCAGCGATACTCGTGCCTGGAGCGATCTGACATGATTTCACAGTGAATTTTGCGTGAAGATTGCAAAGTCCAATGCACGAAATGGGCATGTGAAGAAAATTCAGGCAGCTTGAAATGCCGGGTATCGTCGCACCAATGAATGAAGTTCGCGAACGTGATTTACGCCTCGACTTTTGCCGCGGCGTGGCGTTGATCGTTATCTTTATCGATCACGTTCCGGGCAACCCGCTTTCCTCCTGGACCTTGCGGAATTTCTCCTTTTGCGATGCGGCGGAGGTGTTCGTCCTGATTTCCGGGATGGCGAGCTACCTGGCTTACGGCTCGCGGCTCGGAAGATTTGGCTTTGGCGCGTGCGCCAAGGCAGTCGGACGCAGTTGCATCCGGATCTACCTGGCTCATCTGCTGTTAATCGCGGTGGTGGCCGGCGTGATGTTGTGGGTTGCACGACGCTATTCGGGCGCCGACTATATCGATTCGTTGAAGCTTCAATGGCTGGTGGAAGATCCGCGGCGCGCGATTCTTGCTGCGATAAGTTTAGCGTACCTGCCGCGGCTGATGGACATCCTGCCGCTCTACATATTGTTGCTGACGATCGCGCCGGCGCTAGTGGTGTTGGTGAAGCGCGATTATCGCGTTGCGCTATTACTCTCGGCCACGGTTTACCTGTTGGCGTGGAGATTCGGCTGGAATTTAAGTGCCGACAAACATGGGCGCGAGTGGTACCTGAATCCGTTTACGTGGCAACTGCTGTACACGATCGGAATGACGGTGTCCCATCTGAGCCGGAACGCGCCGCGCTCGTTGCCGTGGGATCGCAGATGGCTGTTTCTGGCAGTAAGCTTTCTGATCGTTACGGCGGTGATCGCGTGGCCGTTAAACCGGCTCGGAATTACCCAGATGGCGCCCTTTTCCTATGTGTGGCCAGCCGACAAAACCTATCTTTCTCCGCTGCGGATCGTAAATGTGCTGGCGCTGCTCTACGTATTCGCCTTTTTTGTTTCACCGCGCGCGCCGTGGCTCAAGAAAACATTGGCGGAGATGTGCATCTCGTGCGGCCGCCATTCGCTGACGGTGTATGGGGTGGGGCTGATGCTCAGTTGCGTCGGCTACGTGGTGATTCAGGAAAGCGGCGCTCCGAATATCGCAAATTTAGCGGTCAATATTCTGGGCATTGGCATTCTGTTTCTCACGGCGGGGGTGCTCGATCGCTACGCTAATGGCCGCCCTGCCGTGCCGCTGTCATCCATCGGCGTCGGCAATCAAGAGAGCGCCGTCGCGTCAATTCCGACGAGCTAGCCGCGCACGGTTCGGACTTCCCTTGATTGATTTCGCGAGCGGGTTCCGCGAAGAGAACCTCGCCCCGACTGCAGTCACTACCGGTAAATTCTCGCCTCCGCTTCTTTGACGGGTACGCAGGCCCGCCATTCGTCCTACAGTCAGATTAGACAGGGCGGAGCGAGGGATCGCTTCATGGATTGTCGGGCATTGCGCCGCGGATTTGCCTAGGCGCCCGCGAATGGGTAAAGCTTGCCGGACATTTTCCTGCCTGGCGGAGGCGCAATGGCCGAGCACAAAATCACTCCATTCGAAGTTCAAGTATCAGATGAAGTTCTAAAGGATCTGCGGGAACGGCTCGAGCGCACGCGCTTTCCCGACGAAGTTCCCGATACCGGATGGGAGTACGGCACCAACCTCGCCTACCTCAAGCAACTGGTCGAGTACTGGCGCACGAGTTACGATTGGCGCGCGCATGAGGCCGAAATCAACCGGTTCGCACAGTATCGCACCGAGATTGACGGACTCGGCATTCACTATATCCACGAACCCGGCCGCGGCCCCAATCCCAAACCGCTGCTGCTGAGCCACGGCTGGCCCGGTTCGATCTATGAGTTCATGCGCATCATTCCGATGCTGACCGATCCGGCCGCGCATGGAGGCGATCCTAACCATTCGTTCACCGTGATCGCGCCATCACTGCCGGGTTACGGCTTTTCGGATCATCCGCGCGCGCGCGCGATGAATATCCAGGCGATAGCCGAGATTTTCCATCGGCTGATGACCGACACACTCGGCTTCAAACGCTACTGCGCGCAGGGCGGCGATTGGGGATCGGCAATAACCTCGCGGCTCGGCGAAGTGCACGGCGAGAGCCTCTACGGGATTCATTTGAACCTGCTGTTCGTGGGCGGGCGCCGCGACCAATCGTCGGAACTGACCGATGAGGAGAAAGTCTTTCTCGCCGACATGGATCATTTTCGCCGCGAGGAGACCGGCTACCAATGGATTCAAGGGACCAAGACGCAGACGCTGGCGTACGGGCTCAATGACTCGCCGTCGGGGCTGGCCGCATGGATCGTCGAGAAATTCCGGACGTGGTCGGATTGCGGCGGCGAGGTCGAAAAGCGCTTCAGCAAGGATCAATTGCTGAGCAACATCATGATCTACTGGGTGACGCAGTCAATCAATTCTGCGTGCCGATTGTACTACGAGTCACGCCACCATCCGTGGCGGCCCGACACCAACAAGCGCATCGAGACGCCGACCGCGGCCGCGATATTCCCGGGCGAGATTCTGAAACCACCGCGAGCGTGGGCCGACCGCGCCTTCAACATCCAGCGCTGGACCGTGATGCCGGCGGGAGGACACTTCGCCGCGATGGAAGAGCCGAAGCTCCTGGCCGACGACATCCGCGCGTTCTTCGGTGCGATGAAGTAGCGATCGCGTCGCGGTTCCAGCGGTCGTCGTGGAGGATCGAGAAAATTACGGCGACGAGTAGTAAGGACTTCCCGGCGACGAACCGAAGGGCGTAACTCCACCGCCGTCCGGCGAACCGGAGCCGCCCGCAGAACCATAGCCGGGGCCGCGATAGCCGTAGGGGGAGAGGCCGGGCGACGCGTAACCGGGATACGGGCTGTAGGGCGAACCGTATGGCGAGGTGCCATACGGCGAGGAGTATCCGAAGTGCGGGCCACTCGAATAGCCACCGCCAGTCGCGGCCATTTCCATACTGAGAATGCCGAGCAGCGCGATCAACGGCATCATCGAGTTCATGCCGCTCATCGAATTCTGTTGCTGATATTGCTGCAACTGCGAAGCCTGATTCTGTTGATCGACGTAGTTCTGCACCCCCGGCATGGAGGCGTTGGCGTTGGCCTGCTCCTGCGCATCGGGGTCGTCGGCGTCGGGCGACGCGGCGCCAGCAGGTGTGCGCGCGGTTAGCAGATCCGGGTTCACACGAATTCGATTGTCAACGTCAACCGAGGCGTCATTGATGAAATCCTCGGCCTGACGCTGCGCGTCCGACTTGCCGTAATCCGAGCCGACGAAGCCATAAAGCACGACGGCGCGAGCACCGTCATTGGGATTACGCAGGACTTGCGCTCCAACCAGCGGCAACCGATGATGCTTGAAGTAGTCGGTCAACGCGGCGCTGGCGTTCGGATCGGAAACATAGCCTTGGGCATTGAGGTGCGTATTGGCGCGCGACGCATTGGCCGATGCGCCATTGCGGGGCGTGGTGGCCGCGGTCGTGGTCGCATTGCGCGCGTTGTAAGCACCGGCATTTTGCGCGGGACCGGCGCAACCCTGCGCGATCGTCGTTGCGATCACGAGCCAGACACCAAGCGCGGTGTGAAGCGTACGCCCCATGATCGAATCATACTCCAATGCAGCCGCGGGCATACAGGGCGTTCAAAGCGATTCGGGTCGTGCGCGAGCATGGTCGCAGCGCGACACTCAAGCGGTTCTTTTGCTTGAAAGACAGCCTCGAGCGATCCGGCACAAATCGACCTGATGTGCTATTGTGCGGACCGTCCGGCGGCCGCAAACGTTACACTGGCGTGGCGCCAAGGTTCAGACTTTGAGGGACGTAATCATGAGTTGGAATCGCACCACCCGGTGCATCGGCAGGACGCTCGTGCGCGTGGCGATGTGCGTCGTATTGGGGCTCGTTATCGCCGGATGCAGTTCGCAGAAAGGCCCGCTTCAAGTCCAGGTCACGCAACTCGCTCCGTACACGCGCGCGGCGAAGGGACCCGACTGCCAGATGCCGGTGCTCGGACTGATGCCTTTGAGAAATCTTTCCGAAGTTGCGATCGTAGAGGTATGGGCCGATTCCAAGGATCAACCGCCCGACGTGCTACCGGCGTTACAGCGCAAGGCCTGTGAGACCGGCGCCGATGCGCTCGTCATCATCAACAGCCAGCATCAGGACGTCAAGAATCTGCTTTACGCCGCGAGCCCGAACCAGACCTTGACGAGCGTCACGGAGCATCAGGCCTACGCCAACCCAGGCGACTACATCAAGGAAGCGGAACACACGCGACGCATCGGCGAGGCCGGTCACAACGGCTTTTACGTTGACGCGGTGGCGATCGATTACCTCGCCGAGGATGTGCATCCTGCGGTCAAGGGCATGCCCTCAACCGTGATCGACTCGATCAACAATCCCCACGGATAACGCCGGCCTTATCCGAAGACTGGCTCGCGAGAGCCTCAGGAATGGGTCTGCGGCGCAGTGCTCGTCGGCGGCGCTGTGGGCGGCTGCGCGCCTTGCGCGCTGGCCGGAGTGCCGGACTCGAAACGCATCAGCTCAACCCGTTCCATTTCGGGACCGTCGGCACCGCCCTGGTATGCCACCGTGCGCACCAATCCGACATTCGGAGCGTACCAGTCTTCATAGGTCAGCGTCAGGTTCTGCTTCTGCGTGGCATATTCACCACCCTCGTAATGGGCGAGCGTTTCAATCCTGATGCAATTCCTGAAATGACCGGCCGGCACGACAACTTCCGCCGGCTCCATGAAGCTCTGGTGAGCCTGGGTGATGTCGAAACTGCCCGGCAATTTACCGTATGGGAAGAGGATATTCTTCCACGCGAGATTGGGCGTCAAATGCTCGGGGATGAAGTTCTTTTCCTCGGAACGGCCCCACGCGGGCGCCTTGATCTGATTAGCCGCATAATCGAGGCCTGACAGGCGCGTGATATAGCCGTCCGTGTCTTGATAAACGATCGGCCGGAGCCCGGCGCGATCGAGATTGTAGAACTCTTCCACCACCAATCCGGTGAGCTTCAAGGCCGGCACGTACTGGGAACCTACAACCCGATCGGTAACGACGTAGTTTGCCCGCTGGCTCTTACTGTCAATCTTGTAGGTCCAGACCGCATTCGGACTAAGCGGAAAAAAATTTGCAGTCGGATCCGCTTTCCATTCCTGCGTTGCACTGCGGCACGCACTGAAGGAAGCGAATGTGGCAGCCAAGGCAACCGCCATCGCAATTCGTCTTATCATGAGCACCAAACTCCATGGTTGAGGGTCCGCGCATACCCCGCGCGGACCCGGCTTCGTCCCAAGCAAGGAGATTCCTTCAATCTTGCTACTCATTCCCGTCTCATATTCAACCGCGTGAGAGCCGTTAAAGTTCCTTGACTGGGTGCCGTCTATCTTTGGACGAATAAAAGGAGAAAATCTTCATATCATCGCGTCCAAGCCCGTAACCCTTGCGTAAGCAGTCCTGTCATGAGCGCCGCCTGCGCTCGGGCTTCGCCCATGCGAGAGCGGCGCTCATGACACCCGCAAACGAGAGCCGCGGCGGACTGCGCTTCGCGCACCCGCCGCGGCTCTCGTGTACTCGTATCGCGCTGCGGCTGAGCCGCCAGCGAAGCTGGCGGGTCAGCCGCAGCGGCAGGAACTAACTCAGGAGACCGCCGCCTTGAGCTCGCGATCCTTGATCATCGACGCTCCGCCAAACACGAACTTCGGGCGCCACCATGAAATGTAGCATGGCAGGATAATACAGCCGGCGATCATGTTCGTGCCCATCAGGAAGATCAGCAGGGTGCTCATCTGGCTATGAAACAGCAGCGGAGAGAAGATCCAGGGGAAGATACCGCCGATCATGACCAGGAAGGTGTTGAACACCGCCACGCCGGTGGTCTTAAGCGCGAGGACGATCGCTTCATCGACCTCCATCCCGCCCATCACTTCGTCGCGAATTCGCGCGATCATGTAAATGCCGTAGTCAACTCCGAGACCTATGCCCAGTGAGATGACCGGGATGGTATCGATAGTCAGTCCAATCCCGCGCGCGTTCATATAAATAAAGGCGCCGAAATTTGCCAACACGCACGCGAACAGGAACATGAAGGCGGCGACAAACGATCTGAATGAGAACAGACAGAACATCCAGACGACCGCAAGCACGAACGTGATGTTGAGGAAGTCGAGCTGCTTGAGGACGTCGTTTGCACCCAGGTACAGACCGGCGATACCGGCTACATAGAGTACTTTTACCTGGCTCAGGGCCGGATCGGGGGTCACGCGCGCCGCGACGAAACTCCTGATGCGCTCGCGAATTTCGTTGAGCGTGTCGTAGGTGTGATCCTTCAGCAATACCCTGATACAGGTGTCGTCGCTCAGACGGTTGGAGATATAGCGCTCCAGTTCGCCCGGCGCAGATCCGTTGATAAAGAGGAACCAGAGATTACCGGACATCTCCTGCGAATCGGGCATCGCCAGATACTTCGGATAGGCGTAATGAAACATCTCGTTGAACGGTGCCGAAACCGTTGACGAGAATTCCTCGACCTGCGCCACCCTGGGATCGGCGAGGAGGTACGAGCGCATGTCGTCCACCATCCGCAGGACTTCCGGACCGAGGACTGACTGCTTGTCCGGATACGGCGGCGTTACCAGGATGACCCAGGCTTCTTCCAGCGGAAACTTCTTGCCGACCGCGCGAATATCCTGGTTCACTTTCGCGTTAGGCTGATAGAGCGGCGTGCCCGAGCTGGCGTAGCCGATTCTGGATTTAACGCCGGCAACCAGGCCATAGATCAGGAAGAATCCGGCGCCGCACAGCAGAACCGTGCGCAGCGCTCCCGATCGCGTCGGCACGTGCACGAACCACTCGAGGCCGTCGTTGACCGACTTCCGCAAAGCACCCGGTTTGCGCGCACGCTTGTGCTTGACCTCGGGCACCGGCAGATAGCTCATCAGAATCGGCTGGAAGATGAACACCATCGTCAGCGAACCGGCGAGCCATACGGTACCGGCTAATGCGATGTGCTGCAGGACGGGAATACCGCCGAAGGAGATGAAAACGATTCCGCTGATGTCGGCGAGGATCGACAACAAACCCGGCGGCAGCATGAAGTCGGTGGTCGCCGCGCAGGCCGCATACTTGTCACCCAGGCGATCCAACTCGTCGTGGTAACGGCCCTGCCACTGGATACCATGACTCATATCGCGAGCAGTCAGGATGAAGGGAATAACCAGCATGACGGGATCGAAGTCGTACTTCATCACGCCGACGAAGCCGAGACCCCAAACGGCTGAAAGCGCCCCGGTAACGATCGGCGCCCACCAGCGGCTGCGCTGGCCGCCCGTCAACCACAGGATTAGGATCATGACGCCGACGGCGATTAGAAAGAGCATGCCAACAGTAGGTTCGTAGTAGTATCCGTAACCGCGAATTATTGGTTCGCCGGCAATCAGGATATCGACGTTCGGATCCTGGTACTTTTTGACGATGTCCTGGACCTGGTTGAAGAGCGTCTTATAGTCCAGGCCGCGCTCGTTGAAGGACGCTTTTACAACCGCGCTCTTCAGATCAGCACTGACGTACTGCGAAATGTTCGAAAGGTTCGCGAGAACGATCTTCTTCAGGGCCGCAATGTCCTGGGGATCCTTGGGGACATTGGGAAACATGAACGGCTTGATGTTCAGTGATCCTGGAGTCGCCTCGGCATAGCTCACGCGATAGGAAGCCAGCGACAGAACTTCGTTGTGATCGACACCGGGCAGCTTATCAACGTCGTACTGAATGTCCTGGATCTTCTGCAGGGTGTCGTGGTTGAAGATGTCGCCGTGTTTGACCTGAATCATTACGGTCAGCGTTTGTGCGCCGCCGTACTTCTGCCACTCATGATAGAGCTGGACGTTCGGATGGTAGGTCGGAAAGAAGTCGTCAAATTTGGTCGCGACCGTAACCTGCGTGCAGTAGTAGCCGAGGATCGCGCTGATTAGCAGCAGGAGTCCGCCAATTATTGCCCTGAAGCGGAGAACGAAGTCACCGATCCGCAGGGACGTGAAATTTACTGAACTGCTTGCCATTGCTCTCCGCCATTATTTGTCAGCAAGATGGTGCCGTTCAGACCAACGGCAACTCCGAAGTTACCTACAAATGCCAAGTCGGTGATGTCGTGAAAGGCCGTCCGATCAAGCGATTGCCATTGTCCCGGCTGAGCCGAGAGAAACATGCGGCCACCAGCGCCGGCGGCCCACAGTTTCTTCGAAGCGGAATCATCGGCCACTATATATGAGGCGACCTGATCGGGAAGTTTCTGTACCTGCCAGCTCTTGCCGCCATCCGCGGTGACTAGAAGGTCACCGGCCAAACCGCACGCAATCCCGTGCTGCGGATCGCTGAACGCAATCGAGAAATACGGTCCCACGGTGAAATCTGTGGTGTTACCGCCGTAGGCCAAGTTCCAGTTCTGACCGCCATCGGTCGTGGCGAGAATCGTCGAGAACTCGCCGACCGTAAAGCCGACATTCTTATCCAGGAAAACGACGCCGAAGAGTGAAACGACCTTGGGCGACTTTTCCGTATCCCAGTGGGCGCCGCCGTCCGCGGTGCGCAGGATCGTACCGTCTGCGCCGACAATCACCACTTGCTGGTCATCGATCGGGAAGAGATTAAAGAGATTCTTGGTGGTCCCCGAGGCCTGCTTGGTCCAGGTTGCCCCGGCGTCCTCGGTCTTCATGACGATGCCGTCTTCGCCGACAATCCATCCGACCTTTCCCGCCGGGCTGAAGCGAATCGCGTAGAGATCGCGATCCTGGAAGAGGTCGGATCCTGGGCGTTCCTTGATAGTGCGCTGCAGCCAGGTCTTACCCTGGTCGCTCGAGGTCAGCAGCAAGCCCTTGGAACCGACGATGAACACGTTGTTGTCGGGCTGTATCGCGACGCCGAACAGGCTCAGCCATCCCGGCGCGCCCGTTCTCGGAGTGCCTTCGATCGCACCACGCGCTCCGACTGCGCCCGCTACCACCATCAGGAGGCAGGCCCCGGCGACCGCCCAGGTTTTGAATTTATTTAGATGCATCGACTTTAGGCTCAATCCTCTGCAACCTCTGGATCAACATCGGTTCACGACGCGCCATGATCAATCCCGACGGTCAATTTCAGAGGACGCCCGAATGTTTGGGCAGATCATCTGATCGCGTCGATTCGATCGGTTTTGACTCATCCGATCGCACGATTCCTATACCGTCAGTTTCCTATCGCGATCGCAGTCCCCTGTGCGATCACGAATCCTTGCCATCGCGGCGCTATCGCCTGCTTATCCCCGTCCTCGCTTCCCCAGCGCATCATGCTCACACGGGGAATCCTCAAGTTGTCTGCGGCCCGTTAACCGGCCCGATCGGCGCCGACGCGCTCGCGCTACGCCGCCGAGGCGCGTAGAAACACGCCCAAACTTCCCGGTGCGAAGTTCTGCAAGGGCTTACAACATGGTTGCCGCAGATGTCAAGGGAAGGCGCCCGCGCCCAACCACTACGACGGGTGCACGAGGGTTGCGCCGATGGCGCCTGCTCACGAACTGAGAGCGAATTCACCGACCCGCTCCAGATGGGGTCGAGGCCGCCGCCCCTCACATCGCACTCAAGCGTAACGCACTCGATGCGATTGCCGATTCATCTCGCCTCACCGCTTAGTCTGAGCTCGACGAAGAACTCATCGTTTCGTTGCGTTGCCGCACGAATCACATCGGCCTGAGAGCGCGATCCCGACACGCCTTGGCCGCGCGACGGCGCGCTCTTGCAGTCGCGTCATTGATTTTTTCACGGCGAGTAGATGTCTCCTTAGTCGAACTCCAGTTCCCACGGGTGGTCAGTACGATCTTCAAGGACTAGCAAGTTCTCTTAGTAACGGAGATATCGTGTTTCAGGTTTTCCACCAGACGATCGTGCGCGCTAGTCCGGAAGTAGATCGCGCATTCAAGCGACATCCCACCAATCGACCGTGCTTTGTCTTGACCGCTGTGCTTTGCGCCTTCGCGCCAACTAAAGTAGAGACGAAACGAGACCCGCGCTTATTCGGAAATGACGCCGAAGAGCATACGAGGACGCTACGATGAAGAAGGAAATCTCGGTCTGTCTGACTTTCGATTTCGACGCAATGTCGGTGTGGATCGGCACTTTTCAGGCTAAATCGCCCAGCGCCATTTCGCGCGGCGAGTTCGGCCGCGTTGGCACGGAGCGATTGCTGCGGCTATTGCGCGAGTGGGACATCCCATCGACCTGGTTCGTACCCGGCCATACCGCCGACGCTTTCCCAACGACGGTCGCGAAGATTGCCGAAGAGGGCCACGAAATCGCCCATCACGGCTATTTCCATGAGCAGGCGACGACACCCGAGGACGAGGCGCGCGATTTCGATCGCGCCACGGAGGCGCTCAAGCGCGTCACCGGCAAGGCACCGGTTGGCTATCGATCGCCGGCGGCAGGCCTGATGTCCACAACGCTCGATTGCCTGATCGAGCGGAACTTCCTCTACGACAGCAGCATGATGGGCAACGACTTCACTCCGTACTACTGCCGCATAGGCGATCAGGCACCGCCCGATGGTCCATTCGTATGGGGCCGCGAGGCTAATCTGGTCGAGTTGCCATTCACCTGGGGACTCGACGACTTCCCCGCTTTCGAGTTTGTGATGTCGCGCAACGGCGTGATTCAGGGCCTTAACTCGCCCTCGCAAATGTACGAAATCTGGGCCGGCGACTTCGACTACCTGCACGACCGGCTGGGCGAGGGGACCTACATCCTGACGATGCATCCGCAGTGTATCGGCCGCGGCCATCGGATGCTGATGTTGGAGCGGTTGGTCGAACACATGCGTAATCGGAGCGGCGTGACCTTCAAAACGATGAGCGAAGTCGCGCTCGAATTCAAAAATAGGAATCCGCTCGAGGCGGCGCGCGAAGCGAGTCATCGCTGACCGGATCGGTGACCGGCGGAGGTCGCGGGTCGGAGGCTTACATCATAAGTAGGACTGGAATAACGTCGCCCTTTTTCGCTAAGGCGCTAATGGCGTGAAATATTTCACCCACGCTCGCCGATTTGCAATTTGACGATTAGAACGGTGTAGGCAAGCTAAAAGGGCCTGCAATTAACTATTACTAATAATTTACTCAACCCCAAAAAGCCTCGCATCGAATCGACAGCCGTGAGAAACGGGATGGGGTTCAGCGCGAGTCTCAAGCCTGCCTCGCGACGGTTGCCGCCCAGGAACGTCGGGCGGACGCGACCTAGCCTGCGACGGCAGTCACCAACTCTAAGTGCTCGCGAGATTCAACTTACGCCACCATCGCGATGACCCTGGCGCGCTCCCGAGACGCGGGGTACCTGCGGCGGTTGTCACCCTGGAACGGCGAGGGAACGCGACCGGGCCAGCGACGGCAGTCACCAACTCTAAGTGCTCGCGAGATTCAACTTACGCCACCATCGCGATGACCCTGGCGCGCTCCCGAGACGTGGGGTACCTGAGGCGGTTGTCCCCTGGAGCGGCGGGCGAGACTCGAGCATACCTGGCGACCGCAGTCACCCTTGGGGGCGCTGCATTTGGGCTTAGCGGGCGACGGCAATCAGCCTGGAGCGTTGCGCGAGCACGCTGATCAGGGCTGCAACTATCATGGTGTAAACGCCGACGATTGCCGCGTTCTGGAGAATGTCGCCGGACCGCCACAGCCAGCCGCCCGAGTCCCGTACGACTATCGATCCGTGAGTTGCGAGTAGCAGCACTGGATATTGAAGTCCCATCAGAGCCCACAAGATCGGTGCTTCATACCAATAGGCCGGAGGCGTCGCGGCCGACGCTACAGTCCGCTTTGCGAGGAAGAGCGCGAAGCATTGGAAGATAGCCCAGGCGTTGATGAACCAACCGACGTAGTTGGACAGCGGCACACCGAAGTAGCCGCCGCCGTTGGCATAGATCCAATGCCGTTGAATGGTCGCGCCGATAGGATCAACACACATGTCGAAGCCGGTGACGATGAGCGCGGCAACGATTGGCGCTCCGATGACATAGTCCAGGCGGTGAGACGGAGCCGGCTGGCCTACGATCATTTCGGTGAGGGTCCAAACGATATAGCAAACTCCGAAGTAAAAGGGCCCGATGATGATGGGCACGAGAAACAGCTTCGGTCCCATCGCTGCTGTGTGAGTATAGAAGCCGAACGGGAAGCCGGTCGAAATACTGAGATTTTCCGAGATATTGCCGATGATGAAGGCCATGAGGAACAGAACAATAATGTTGAACCAGCCGTAGCGGACGGCACCATGAGTCAGGCCGAAGACGACTAGTGCGGTGGTGAGGATGTACCAGCCGAACTGTGCGCCAGGATTATCGGGCTGGAAGATATCGAGGGTGGTGTAAACGAGCCAGACGAGGATCGCCGCGATTGAAAGAATTTTGCATAGCCGCGTGGCACCCACCGTCATCGGAACCTCTCTTTGGGTTCGGTAGGTTGCAAAGCCGCTATCAACTGGAAAGTCTGCTTGACGCATATAGGAGGTGTGCTCCGTCTATCTATGAGACTGGGCGGCGAACTCGCCCAAGAAAGGCTCGCGCTGGTGAATCCATGGCGAATCGAAAGAGCAAAGTTCGCGACCGGTCATGGGTTGGTCTATAAGATGAAGCAGTGCAAAAAGCCAGCGTAAGTTTGAGTGAAGGCGCCGGTCCCGTCTTATGCGGAACAGGGGCGTTTCAAGATAGTATTTCTATAGCTGATTGAAAGGTTTGAAGATGGCTCGAAACAAACGGCAGATTTCGCCTGTTCATCCTGGCGAGATTCTGAACGAGGAGTTTCTGAAGCCGCTGGGAATGACTATCAACGCGCTTGCTATCGCGTTACGGGTGCCCAGCAACCGGATTTATGCGATTGTCGAAGGGGACAGGGGCATTAGTGGAGACACCGCTCTGCGCCTGGCACGTTACTTCGGCACAAGTGCGGAATTTTGGGTGAACCTGCAGGCGCATTATGATCTTGAAATTGCGCGCAATGACAGGGAAGAAGAGATAAGGCGCGCGGTGCAGCCTCGCGAACAAGTGACCCAATGAGGGTTGTGTTGTTTATCAACCTGAGGCCGGGCGACAAAGTCGAGATGAAACTGGAGGACGGCGGACTGGTGCTGCGGCGGAAATCGCGGCGAGGGGCGAAGCTCAAACGAGGAAAGTTCGGGCGGCCAGTTCTGGTGGCGGAGGGAGCGCCCCCAATGACGACCGAGGCCGTGACCGCGTTGATCGAGGAGCTTTATTGAGTCACCTGCTCGACGTCAACTTCCTGAATGCTCGTGGGTGGGAGTCGCACGCCGAGTACATCCGGGTTTACCAGTAGCCGTAGGCGGTGCGGGTTTAGTGCAACGCAGTTCCGTAGATGACTTACCAGTAGCCGTGGGCGTTGCGGGCGAAGGCGCCGAAGGAATCGAGGAGGCGGCCGCGCCAGGCTTCGACCGGATCAGTGGTTTCGAGCAGGCGGGTTTTGCCGATCGAGCGGGCCCATTGGAGACTGCCGAAAACGATGTAATCGGGATAGAGCGGGGTATTGCCGCCGATGAAGGGCTGCGCGGCGAGAGTCACGCGCATCGGTTCGAACGCGTTGCGCAGCGCTTTAATATGCGTCTGGGTATCGGCGGCGAAGGCCTCCAGCGTCATCCCGAGGCGCTTTTCGCGGGACTCGCGGAAGTAGGCGCGGTCGCCGGGATCGAGATGCTCGAGGATATCGAGCATCAAGAGGGGCGCGAGCGCGGAGTTGAGCACGGTGTCGGCCCAGCTATTAACGAAGCGGGCGGCCGCACGCGCATGGATGCCGCCGAACAGGGACGGGCGTTCGACGTAGTTGTCTTCGAGATACTCGGCGATTTTCCATGAGTCGGCGACGATGCGATCGCCGTCAACGATTACGGGCACACGTTCGGAGCCGGAAAAAGCGATCTTCGCTTTGTCGACGAAACGCCACGGGATGGTTTCGAAATCGAGTCCCTTGTGGGTGAGCGCCATTTTGGTGCGCCAGCAATAGGGGGAAAAGCGGCGCTCGATATTTTCGCCGGCGAGATCATAAAGCTTTATGGTCATCGAAGGTCTCCTAGTTACAAATTAGCGGATCGCCGTACAAGACTCATTATTCACTGTGAGCGCAGCGAAGAATTTCGGGATTCTTCACTGCGCAGCCTCCGTGCAGAATGGCGCCCTGCCCTGTGCACAGGTTCCTTCATGCGAACGACTATCGGCGAAGCATCGCGCAACTGCGCGAGTCATCCCGGAAACGATGGAGGCCAGTGCGGTTTCCCGCAGCTACTATCTTTTCGCATGAAAGCGAGCGGGAATCATTAACCCGATGAGCGGCTCTCGCGCATTAGCTATCGGGCTGCCGCGTACCAACTACACCGCTCTCGCGTACCACCAGGCGGCTGTGCTCTACACACTGTGCGGATCTGCACTACAAGTATTCGGGGCGCGCGAGGAGCTAGGCGGCGCGACGGAATTTCGGCAGCGCGAAGTCCGGCGTGACATCGTCGAAGACGACCTCCACCGGCATTCCGAGTTTGAGCTGGTCGGGCTTGACGTCGGTGAGCCAGGTGACCATGCGGACGCCCTCCTCCAGCTCGACGATGACGGGGCTGTAGGGCACCTTGTCGGCGAACTGCGGCATC
>DASXFX010000044.1:0-10860 GCA_036489375.1 Binataceae bacterium (SeqCode)
AGCGGGATTTAGCAAGCGTCGCAGATATGTTCGCCGATAGAGCCCAGTGGCGCATGTCAATAGAACCAGACAGGGTGGGTTTCGCCGGTTGACTCCGCTTTTGCTACTACTACTAATCAACTGATGCCGACGCGTACGATCGCCGCCGGGTTCGCCACGCTAATCGCCTTAATTGCGACGGCATCAGCGCTTGCGCTCTGCGGGTGCGGGCAGGATGCCAACGCCGCTAATCAGAAACAACTGCAAGATCAACAGGCGCAACTCGATCAGCTAAAGCAGGAGGTTGCGGCGCTTCAGACTCAGCACACCAGCTACAATACGGCGTCCGCGCCGGCGGGAGCCTGCGATCCCTCGGTGATGGCGGTGGCGACGCACAAAGGCGGCGAGCGCATGGCGGCGGGAGACACTGTCAAAGCGCTGGGCTTCTACCAGGATGCGGTGACCGCGTGTCCGACCAGCGCGTCGGCGCAACTCAACCTGGCTAATACCTATGAAACCATCGGCGATCGCGCCGAAGCCCTGCAACATTACCGAATTGCCGCCGCCGCGAGTGGCCCCGATGCTGACGCGGATGCGGTGGGCAAGGCGCGTGAGGCACTCAGCCGACTGGGAGGGTCGAGTTGAGGTGAGGCTGGATATGCCCCCTCGGAGGCATCGTCTTGATCACCTCCCCGGGCAGACCAGGGTCGGCGCCTCGCAGAATCCGGCTGGGAGGCAAATTGCCGACCGAAGCGTAAGATGGGGAATATCGAGCCGGAAACGGAATTGACCATGGAAGAGACAGAAAAGGGGAATCAGGCATCAGATCCAGGGCGGCGCGGCGTCCGCAACGCTCGTCGGATCGCACTACTGACGGCAGGCGGCGACGCGCCCGGAATGAACGCTGCGATTCGTGCGGTGGTGCGTATCGCGAGCGGCGCGGGGCTGGAAGTCCTCGGTGCACAGCGCGGCTTCGAGGGTCTGATCTACGGGAATTTCGAGCCGCTGCCGAACCGCGCGGTCTCGAACATTATCCAGCATGGCGGAACTATCCTGGAGACCTCGCGGACGCCGGAGTTCTCGACCGAGGCAGGACGCACGCGATCGGCCGAGAACCTGCGCTATCGCGGAGTGCGCGGATTGATCGTGATGGGTGGTGACGGTTCGCTGGCGGCGGCGCGCGCCTTTGCGACCGACACCGGGATGCGCGTCATGTTTATCCCGGCGACGATCGACAACGACGTTCCCAGCACCGATTATTCGATTGGCTTCGACACCGCGGTCAATACCGCGCTCGAAGCGATCGACCGTATTCGCGATACGGCGTTCGCCAGCGATCGCCTGTTCTTTGTCGAAGTGATGGGGCGCGATTCCGGATTTATCGCGCTGTCGGTGGCGATCGGGGGTGGCGCCGAGATCGTGATCGTGCCGGAGATTCCGTTCGACCTGGATGAGATTTGCCGGCGGATCGAGGTCAGCCAACAACGCGGCAAGCGTTCCTCGATAATCGTGATTTCGGAGGGGCCGCGCACGGGCGGTGCGATCTCGATCGCCAATGCGATTACCGAACGGCTAGGAATGCAATCCCGGATCGTCGTGCTCGGCCATATCCAGCGCGGCGGAGCGCCGACCGCGCGCGACCGGATGCTCGCCTCGCGCATGGGTGCGGCGGCAGTGAAGGCCTTGATCGAGGAGCGGCCGTCTTCGCTGATCGGCGAAGAGGGCGGCCGGATCGTCGAAGTTCCGTTCGATGAAGTGGCCAGCGAGCCGCGTCCCTTCGATCCGGCGCTGATCGACCTCGTCCACAGTTTGGCAGTATAAAAACTCCAGCGATTTCGAGCACTTGCGGTTCTCCCGAGACCCCGGGGAACCAAATTCCCGATACCCTTGTTGAGATAGACGTAAGGGACGAGTTTGAGCCCGCCGGCGACACGCGATCGATCGTGGGGGAGCGAGCGTTGATGGCGTCGGCTAGGGGCTGAGAACGAGGTTATCGGGGATGAGCTCGAGATTTTGTGCGGTCTCAAGTGAATCGGCAACGGAGCTTGGCGGATCGGACCTGATTCTGCCGTGCCAATACTTCGACATTTCGGGCGGCCACAGCCTGACCGGCGAGCAGCGGTTGATGCTGGCGTTGTTGACCGACGCGATCAACGTCTATCAAAAGGGCGTGCTCTCGCGGCGGACGTACGCGCGGCGGCTCTATATCGACGCCGAGCGCTGGATCCTGGCCGACAACGATAGCGCGGGCTGGCTGAGCTTCCCGACCGTATGCGAGGCCCTCGGAATTCATGCGGGGCTCTTGCGCAAGCGGATAATCACGTGGAAGCACGCGGTCTATCGGCAGTGCGAAAGCCATCCGAAGTCGTTGCGGACCCATTTGCGGGTAAATCCGCCCGCCAACCGTATCAGCCATCGACGGCCGTCGCCGGAACCCGCCGCCCGCGCGATATAGCTGGACGAGCGGCAGTTTGAAAAGACCTGCGGGCCCTTCCTTGAACAAGGAAGGGCCCGCAGGTCTTTTCATTTTGCGTCGCGCGCGCCGTGCACGACGCGTGCGGATTCTTGGGCGGTAGCGCGCATGTGAGATCGTGTGCGCGCTGGCCCGCTCGACATGGCCTCAAGGCGCGGCAATGACCGAACCCCGTGACGGGTTTGGTCATTGCCGCGCCGCTGCGCTAAACCAGTGGAAATTGTCTCGGTGGCGGCACGACCGCGCCCCCGCAAAGGGGCGCGGTCGTGCCCGCCGATCCGAATCCGCAATCTTCGACGGAGGTCGCGCAACTTGAAAGACGTATTCAGCGTTGAAGGCAAAGTGACGGTGGTGACCGGCGGCGGCACCGGTATCGGGATATCGATCGCGCACGAATTCGCCAAGCGCGGCGCGCCGGTACTGATCGCGAGCCGCAATGCGGCCCATCTGGAACCCGTACGCGACGATATCCGCAAGGCCGGCGGCAAGTGCGAGATGTTCGTAGTGGACGTGCGCGACGCCGCCAAATGCGACGAGATGATCGCCGAAACGGTCAAACATTTCGGGCGCCTCGATGTGATGATCAACAATCACGGCGGCAGTATCACGACGCCCAGCATGAATCTGTCGCCCAACGGCTGGCGCGCAGTTATTTCGATCAACCTCGACGGCACCTTCTTCTGCTCGAAAGCGGCGGCGCGCCAGTTTATCGCGCAAAACAGCGGCGGCGCGATTATCAACCTGTCGTCAACCGCCGGGGTCCACGGCTCCTCCACCATGCTGCCCTATGCGGCGTCGAAGGCGGGCGTGATCAAGCTCACCGAATCGCAAGCGGGCGAGTGGGGCCGCTACGGTATTCGCGTGAACTGTATCGCGCCGGGTCCAGTCACGACCGACGGCGCCGCCGAGCGAATCTGGCCCAATGAGGAAGTTAAGAACATGATGCTGCGATCGCGCGCGCTCGGACGCTTCGGACGAGTCGAGGATGTCGCGTATCCATGTATCTTCCTGGCCTCCGAGGCGTCGAGCTGGATGAGCGGATCGACCATGGTGATCGACGGCGGCAACATCCGAGCAGCGGAGATCGTGCAAATGGGGCTGTGAGAGAATGGGGAGAGTTGTTGAGGAACTCAAAACTTATATTCTTCTCTGAAACCTCAAGAGGTTTCAGACTTCCCGTTTGGGGGAATGACGCTCGCGATGCTCGATTAGGCAGCCAAGTCCGACGATTTCTAAACACTCACAATGGAGTCTTGACGGCGGCTAGTTAAACGAGGACTGACTATCGTACTTTCAGCACTTAGGATCGAGCGAGATGTTTCGAATTTATCGCCAGTCATTTTGAGGGCGAAGCCCGCTTCTTACAGATGGGAAGTCTGAAACCTTCACAAGGTTTCAGAAAAAATACAGGTTCTTAGTTCCTCGACCGCTCTACTATTGTCCTCCGCGCTTGTCGTTGCCGTTCCCATCGTGATATCCGAAAACGCTCAACATTCGCGCGTAGCGGCTGCGAAGCAGGGAAGGTGATTGCGCTTGGACTTTGGCTTCAACGAAGAGCAGGAGATGCTGCGCGAGAGCGCGCGCGGGCTGCTGGAAAAGGAATGCCCTTCCACCGCGGTGCGTCGTCTGATGGAGGACGACCGCGGCTACGACGCCGATCTATGGCGCAAGATGGCGGGCCTCGGCTGGACCGGCCTGGTGATTCCGGAAGCCTACGGCGGCGCGGGCCTTTCCTACGTTGACCTGGTGCTGGTGCTAGAAGAGATGGGCCGGGTGCTGCTGCCCTCGCCGTTTATCTGGACTGCGATGGTCGCCGAGGCGATCAAGCGTGCGGGCAACGAGGCACAGAAACAGGCACTACTGCCGAAAATCGCGGCCGGCGATCTGATTGCGACGGTCGCATGGATGGAGCCGTCGGGCTTGTGGGGCGCCGACGGGATCGCGATGGCGGCGCGCAAGCGCGGCAACGGCTTCACGCTCGACGGCGTCAAGCTGTTCGTCAACGACGCGCATATTGCGGACTATTTGTTAGTGGCGGCCCGCACCAGCGGCAAGGGTGTTACGCTTTTCGCGCTCGAAACATCGAGGGCGGGAATCAGTATTGCGCCGCTAAAAACGATGGACTCGACCCGCAAACTCAGCGAGGTGAAGTTCGACGGGGTCAAGGCGAACGCGGCCGACGTCGTCGGGACGATGGGCGACGGTTGGAAGCCGCTCGCCGAGGTCCTCGATCGCGGCAAAGTGATGATCGCGGCCGAGATGATGGGTGGGGCGCAAAAGGTGCTCGACATGACGGTCGAATATGCCAAGGTGCGCGCACAATTCGGTCGCCCGATCGGCAGTTTCCAGGCCGTGCAGCACAAGTGCGCGAACATGATGATCGATGTCGAGGGCGCCAAGTCGGCGGTTTACTATGCGGCTTGGGCGGTAAGTAATGAGGTGGCGGAGGCCTCGCTCGCGGCGGCGCTGTGCAAGGCGGCGGCTTCGGACGCTTACCGGCGAGTCTCGGCCGACGGAATCCAGGTACATGGCGGTATCGGCTTTACCTGGGACCACGATATGCATTTGTACTTCAAGCGCGCCAAGTCGTCGGAATTCACTTTCGGAGACGCTACCTACAATCGCGAGCTGGTGGCGCAAGGCATAAATCTGTAGGCCGTAATCGGCCGATCTGAGCTATTACGGCACGCGCGATTTAACCAATTAATCGAGCAACGCGAGTGTCAAATCACAATGGGAAGGCTGAAACCTCGTAAAGTTTCAGGAAAATATAAGTTTTGGGCTCTTCAACAGTTTTCGGTGTGATAGCAGGAGCCCCAGGAAGGTAATTCGATGGCGATCGACAAGAGTATTATCGGCAAGGCCGGCAAACCGTTCACGGTGCCAATCGAGTGGAGCAAGGTGCGCGAGTTCGCCCGCGCGATTCGCGATCCCAACCCGCTTTACTTCGATCCGGAACTGGCAAAGAAGGAGTGCGGTGGTATTCCGGTGCCGCCGACCTTTCTGCAAGTCGCCTCGTTCTGGATGGGCGAGGATTCGATGCCGACGGCGAACTTCGATATCCGCCGGATTCTCCATGGCGAGCAGGATTTCGAGTTCCTGAAGCCGGTCTTCGTCGGCGACGTGCTGACTGGAACCTCGCGAATTGCCGACGTGTATGAGAAAGAGGGCGGCCGCGGCGGTAAGATGACCTTCATGGTGACCGAGATCGAGTACAAGAATCAGAAGGGCGAGACCGTCGCGTTTGCGCGCGGGACGCTGGTTGAGACTGGGCAGGCGGTTGGCGGCTGACGTCGGCGCGGGCGTTAGCAACATCAGGTAATCGCCGCGCTGGAAGTACGGCGCGGAATCGACGTCGAGGCAATCATGGCAGGCAAAATCAAATACGACACGGTTAAGGTTGGCGACGTAACGCCGACCGTCACGATTGAGAACGTTTCCCGTCCGGATTTCGTGCGATACGCCGGCGCGTCGGGCGATTTCGTCCCGTTGCATTACGATCAGACGTTCGTCGAAGCGGCGGGAATCCCGACCGTATTCGCGCAGGGAATGTGGACGGCCGGATGCCTCTCGCGGTGCCTTACCGACTATGCCGGAGCGGGCCAGGTGCGCCGCTTTAAGGTCCGCTTCGCCCGGCAGGTGTGGCCCGGCGATACGCTTACCTGCCGCGGAAAAGTGACCGGGAAAAGCGAGAAGAACGGCGAAAAGGTAATTGAAGGCGAGCTTGAGGTGGTGAACCAGAAGGGCGAGGCTACCGTTAAGGGAACCTTCGCGGTCGCCACCGCTTGACGGATTCGGACGCGCGTGCCGGCTCGGACGCTGTTCGACCCTTCGGACTATCGCCAGCTGCGCCGGAATTGTAATTGTTTGACGGTGCGGTGCGACGCCGATTGAGGACGCCTGCCGCATCGGTATCCTCGGGGTTTTCCTGCCGGGATTTGCCTGCTCGGTCGCGCGGCGGGTGATTTACTGCACGATCCCGGGTGATTAGAAAATCGAAGTAACCAATGGATCAACCACGCTACATAATCGTGCACGGACATTTTTATCAGCCGCCGCGGGAAAGCCCGTGGACCGGGCTGATCGCGCCGGAGCCGGGTGCGGCTCCGTTTGCGAACTGGAACGAGCGGATCCTGAGCGAATGCTATAACGCGAACGCCCACGCCCACATTATGGACGGGCGCGTGGTTCATATCCGCAACAACTACGAATCGATTAACTTCAACTTTGGGCCGACACTTTTTGGCTGGCTCGAACGGCATGGAAAGGCGGCGTATCGAGCGATCCGGCTGGGCGACGAGGTCAGCGCCAAGCGTCATGACGGATTCGGCAACGCGATGGCGCAAGCCTACAACCATTCGATCATGCCGTTGCTCAGCGCGCGCGACAAGGAAATCCAGGTCGCGTGGGGAATCGAGGACTTCGTCTATCGTTTCGGGCGGCGGCCGCATGGCATGTGGTTGCCCGAATGCGCGGTGGACGATGATTCGCTGGTAGCGCTGGCGCGCGCGGGAATCAAATATACAATCCTGGCGCCGAGCCAGGGGCGCTTTATCAGTGATAGCGCGACGGGGAGCGAGGCCGGGCCCTTCGAGTGGCGGCAGGGCGATCTGAGTATCGCGGTATTTCGCTTCGAGCGAGAGCTTTCCGGCCAGATCGCGTTCAGCGATTTGCTGGGCGACGGTGGTCATCTGGCGAATTGGCTGGCCGACGTCGCGTTCGCGCAACCGCCGGGAGCGGCGGTGATGATCGCGACCGATGGCGAGACCTTTGGTCATCATAAGAAGACCGGCGCGGCCGAGTTGGCCCGGGCCTTTGCGATCCTCGCGGAGCGCGAAGGGGTCGTCGTGACGAATTGCGCTCAATATCTGGCCGAACATCCGGCGCGCGGCCGCTTCGAGGTCGAGGGGCCTACGGCGTGGAGTTGTGCCCACGGGGTCGAGCGTTGGCGATCGAATTGCGGGTGCCGGCTGGAGCACGACACCAGCCAGGAATGGCGCGGACCGCTGCGCACGGCGATGGAGTTCATCAAGAATCACGCGGAAGCGGTTTACGATCGCTTTGCCCCGGCGCTGGTGGGTGATCCTGGAGCGGCGTTGCGGGAAGCGATTCGCCTCTTTATCGATGTCAGTCCGGAAGCGGCCGAGGAAGCTTTCTTCGCACGGCATAAGGTGCGCGACGAGAATAATCGCGCGCAGTTGTTGCGACTGCTTGAGATGCAACGCGCGGCGCAAGCGACGTTGACGAGTTGCGCCTGGTTCTTCGACGACTTCGGCGGCCCCGAGGGCCGTATCGTGCTGCGCTGGGCTGCGCGCGCGGAGGAGCTTGCGTCGGAGTTCGTACCGAGCATCGAGCATGAGTTGCTGGGCCGGCTGCGTGAGGTACATTCCAACCGGCGTGAAATTGGCGACGCCGCAACCCTTTATTTGAGTTTGAAGACGCGAGAAGCGCGCGGGAGGGTCTAAGTCCGATGGCTGGCCACGAAAGCACGAATATCGAATCGATCTTGCAGGAACGGCGGAAGTTCGAACCGCCGGCGAAATTCAGCCAGGCCGCGAATGTCAAAAGCGTCGCCGAGTATGAGGCGCTGTACCGACGTGCGGAGGAGGATCCTGAAGGGTTCTGGGCCGAACGCGCGCGCGATCTCGACTGGTTCAAACCGTTCGGGCAGGTGCTCGAATGGAAGTTGCCGTTTGCCAAGTGGTTTTTAGGGGGCGAACTCAACGCGTCCTACAATTGCCTCGACCGTCATCTAAAGGGCGCCCGCCGCAACAAGGTCGCGCTCTTCTGGGAAGGCGAGCCGGGAGATAGCCGCGTACTTACCTACCAGGTGCTCGCCGATGAGGTCGGGCGCTGCGCCAACGCGCTCAAGAGCCTGGGCGTGAAGGATGGCGATCGCGTTGCGATCTACCTGCCGATGGTGCCCGAAGCCGTGATCGCGATGCTGGCGTGCGCGCGGATCGGCGCGATCCATTCGGTGATCTTCGGCGGCTTCTCGGCGGAGGCGCTGGTCGATCGAATCAACGATGCCGAGGCTAAGCTGGTTATCACCGCCGACGGCGGCTGGCGCCGCGGACAGAAGGTCCCGCTAAAAGTGAACGTCGATGAGGCGCTCAAGCGGACGCCCTCGGTGCAGAAATGCCTGGTGCTGAGGCGCCTGGGCGATAAGGTCGAGATGCGCGACGGGCGCGATGTGTGGTGGGACGACCTCGTGCCGCATCAAAGCCGCGATTGCGATCCGGTTCACGTCGATTCGGAACATCCGCTGTTCACGCTCTACACTTCGGGCACGACCGGCAAACCCAAGGGCGTGGTGCATGCTACCGGCGGCTATCTGACCCATCTGCTGGCGACGATGAATTGGGTGTTCGACCTCAAGGAGGAGGACATCTACTGGTGCACGGCGGACGTCGGCTGGATCACGGGTCACAGCTACGTGGTGTATGGGCCGCTGGCGGCCGGCGGCACGGTCGTGATGTACGAGGGTGCACCCAATTTTCCCGAGAACGATCGCTTTTGGGAGATTATCGAGAAGTATCGCGTCAACATCCTGTACACCGCGCCGACCGCTATTCGCACGTTTATCAAGTGGGGCGAAGCGTGGGTCAAAAAGCATGACCTCTCGAGCCTGCGCCTGCTCGGCACGGTCGGCGAACCAATCAACCCGGAGGCGTGGATCTGGTACCACAAGGTAATCGGCGGCGAGCGTTGCCCAATCGTCGATACCTGGTGGCAAACCGAGACTGGCGGCATCCTGATTGCGCCATTACCTGGAGCGATTGCGACCAAACCCGGTTCTGCCACTCGACCGCTGCCGGGGATTTCCGCCGAAGTCGTCTCGCGCGAAGGAGTCACGGTCGCGCCGAATCAAGGCGGACTGCTCGTGGTCAAGCGGCCCTGGCCGGGGATGCTGCGCACTATCTATCGCGACCCCGAACGCTACCATCAGGCGTACTTTAGCCAGATCGACGGCATGTATTTCACCGGCGACGGCGCCCGCCGCGACGAGGACGGTTACTTCTGGATCATGGGCCGCGTCGATGACGTGATTAACGTCTCGGGGCATCGGCTGGGAACCATGGAAATCGAGAGCGCATTAGTCTCGCATGAGGCGGTGGCCGAGGCGGCGGTGGTCGGCCGTCCGGACGAGATGAAGGGACAGGCGGTAGTCGCGTTCGTGACGCTGGAAGGCGGACGGCATAGCGATCCCAAGCTGCGCGAGGAGTTACGCCAGCACGTCGTCAAGGAAATCGGCGCGCTCGCGCGTCCCGACGAATTGCGCTTTACCGACGCGTTGCCGAAGACTCGCAGCGGCAAGATCATGCGCCGGCTGCTGCGGCAAATCGCGGCGGGCGACCAGACCCTCGGCGATACCACGACGCTCGAAGATCTGTCGGTGCTGGCCAAGCTGCGGGAAGACGACGAGTAGGGTGGTAGGAGAGTTGTTGAGGAACTCAAAACTGTAGTTTTTTCTGAAACCTCAATGAGGTTTCAGACTTCCCATTGGTAAAGATGCGGGCTACGCCCTGTGGAAACCTCGCGACGATCAACCACGAATAGGCGCAGGTTAATCGAGAACTCGAAGGAGTAATCGATTCACGTCGATCGCGCGAATGCTTAGGCCGCTGGTTTGCGTAGGACCAGCAGAATCGTGAACGAAGAGCGGCCGTAGTCGATTCCGAGGTCCCAGGTCATCATCCGGTCGATCATCCGCAAGATCGGATTGCGGTAAAGCTTGAGGCGGTAGAAGGGCCAGCGCATCAGGTCGCCGATCGGCAGCAATATCAAGCCGCCGAAACGCGTCGTTTCCACTTCAAACCGCGAACCGATCAGATCGAGTAGCTCGTCGCGGCTGAAATGCTGATGCCAGACGACTCCGTCGGAATCCGCACGATAGCCGTCGTCGCGCAGGCCGCGCCGAATGATTGCGCGATGCAGGCGCGGGAAGCGGAAGCGCAGGTTGTTGGCGTCGAGGCCCTGGAAGATACCGGAATGCGGGCAGCGCAGGATGAATCCGCCGCCCGGCCGCAGCACCCGCCAGACTTCGCCAATGGTGGCGCGGCGCATCGCGGGCGGAATGTGCTCAATAACTTCGATGCACGTGACGTAGTCGAAGGAATCGTCCGCGAACGGTAATAGCGGCCCGTCGCATTGACGAAGATCGGCCTGTGGAATATTGTGCCGTGCGGTCTCGATCGCGGCCTGATTGACGTCCACGCCCGCCAGCTTGAGTTGCGGATAGAGGACGGCGGCCTCTCCAAGCAGTTCGCCGACGTTACATCCAAGGTCGAGCAGGCTGCTACCCTCCGGATCGATCCAGGAGAGCCCGTCCATTTGATTCTGCGGCATGCTTGCAGCTTCTGGATTCCTACTTGAGACAGCACATCCTCAGCACTCCCGGCGACCTA
>DASXFX010000113.1:0-18999 GCA_036489375.1 Binataceae bacterium (SeqCode)
CGGATATCGTAGGGCACCCCACCGGCGCGTAACATCGGACCGGTTACGCCCCACGCCACGAGATCCTTGGGCGAAAGATATCCCGTACCCTCCATGCGCCGGCGGAACACCGGATTGTCCGTTAGCAGTTTGTTCGCGTCCTCGACCAGGATCATCGCTTTGTCCAGACGAGCGCGGGCAAAATCGCTAAAGCCCTGCGGCATATCGGCGGAAACTCCACCAATGCGCACGAAATTCGTCGTGACGCGCGCGCCGCACAACGCGTCGGTCAAATCGAGCATCAACTCCCGTGCCTCGATCAGATAGAGCATCGGAGTGAACGCCGCGAGCTCCATCGCCGAGGCCCCAACGCACATCATGTGGTCGGCGAGGCGCGACAACTCACCGCCGATAACGCGAAGATAATTGCAGCGCGGCGGCGTCTCGATCCCGAACAGCTTCTCCACCGCCATGCAGTACCCGACGTTATTGAGAATCGGTGAACTGTAATTCAGGCGATCGGTGTACGGAATGTTCTGATAGTAGTAGCCGGTCTCGCACTCTTTCTCGAAGCCGCGATGCAGGTAGCCGACCTCGACGTCGGACCACACCACCTGCTCGCCCTCGAGGTCGAGTGTGATCTTGACGGTGCCGTGCGTCGCCGGATGCGACGGGCCGAACTGCAGCCGCATCGGCGGCGTGTGCAGCTCTTCCATCGCGCCGGCGTTGCCCTTAATGGGGGCGGCGGGGTTCTTTTGCTCCGGGTCCGACATATTCCTGGATTGGCTGCTCGTCCTGTTTGGCGTAGTCCTTTCTTAGCGGATGGCCGACAAATTCCTCGTACAGGTAAATCCGCCGCAAGTCCGGATGGCCTTCGAACCGGATACCGTACATGTCAAAGGTCTCGCGTTCCAGCCAGTTGGCTCCCGGCCATAATGACGTCACGCTCGGTACCGTCGGATCGTCCTCGGGCACGCGGCACTTGACGCGCAAAACGTGCAGATGCGTCGTTGACGTCAGATGATAAACCACGGCGAAGCGCGGATGCGGTCCCGGCGGCGGCACTACCAGTTGATGACGGCGTTGCGGCTGCCGGCGCATCGCGGCGCGATTCTGATCCCATACTTCCAGGTTGGTCTCGAAATCGTCCGGTTGACCCACATAGTCAATCCCGGTGAGGTCGAGCAACAGATCGAAGGCGAGTTCGGGATCGTCGCGCAGGATACTCAGCGCGGCGACGATCCGCTCGCGCGTGACGTGAATCCGATCGTCGCCTAACGCACTCTTGTGTTCGGCCACGAGGTCGCCCAGGCGGCCGGTCACTTTCTGCAAAAGTTGCGAGAGCGGCGGAGCGGCGGCGGGCGTTTCGCCGTTGTTATCAGCGGTCATAATGGCGGCGCAGGTAATCGGTGCGGGTCTTCAGTTCACTGACGGGCACCAGCAAATCCTGTTTGTGCCACAGCGATCCACGACGCGAATAGCTCGCGATTTCGATCTGCCGACTCATCACGATAGCCTCTTCCGGACAGGCTTCCTCGCACAAGCCGCAGAACATGCAGCGCGCCATATCGATATCGAAGATTTGCGGATAACGTTCGACTTCATCGGTGGTCTCGCCCGGATAAATCGTGATGCAGGTCGTCGGGCAAGCCCATTCGCACAGCCCGCACGCAACGCAGCGCTCCTTGCCGTTTTCCATCTGCACCAGCACCGGCATGCCGCGCAGCGCCGGCGGCTGCACCAACCGCTGCTCGGGGAAATGAATCGCGAAGTCCTGCCGGCCGCGCGCGAAGCGCGAAAGATTACGGAAAAAATGGCGCGTCGAAACCCATAGCCCCGAAAGGATTGCGAGCCATGGACTCGCGCTCGACATCGATTGCGCGGGGCGCCGTACCTTTACAACCTGAACAGCCATCCGGCGTAGTCTAGCGCGAATTTCGCGACGGTAAACCCTTTCGGATAGCGATTCATGCGCTTGCGCAAACTTTTCTGAATCAGCGGCCGGCCGCGTGCACGGGCTGTCCCGTCGCCGAGGCGGCTGCGTGCGCGGGCCTCCAATGACCACGAACGGCCACCATCGCCACCAGGAAGATCGCGGTTCCGCTGACCATCGCCCACATCCATGTATTCCAGCCGTAATGCGCCGCTACCCACAATAACAGCGGCGCCGAAAAGGCGATCCACGTGCGATAGACCATCTGGAAAAACGACCACCCGGTAGCCTGGAGCGCGGGCGACAGATCTTCGAGATATTCCGAGAAAAATGCGCACCACGGTATGTAGGCCGACGCCAGCGTCGCGCCCAGGATGAGGGTAATCGCTCCCGTCTCGCGCGGCGTCAGCGGCGGGAAGAAATTCCGCACCCACCACAGCAGCAACAGGAACGAGACTCCTGTCAGCACCACCGTGATCGGTTTTCGTACGCGCAGCCAGTCGGAAAAGAGCCCGGCCGGCACCAGCATGACCAGGTTGATCAGCCAGAAATTCGCCGCCGCTCCGGCCGCATCCGCCGCCGAGTAATGATACGCCTCGGTGAACATCAGGGGCCCGAAACTCTGGATCGTGATCGCGGTCGTCAAAAATGCGACCGCGCCTACCACCAGCGCCCACGACTCCCACCGCCCGAGCAGCATCTTGAACGCGCCCATCGCGGTACCCGGAACCTGCGCCGCCGGCTCGCCCGATTCATAAGCCGAGCCCTCGGCCTCGCTGTCCATCACCATCAGCCGCAAACTCGGGGCCAGGTCCTTCAAGCCAAAGAACACCACGATATAGAGGATCACCGCCACCGTGCCCATAATCACGATTTGCGACTGCCAGGTATGAAAGATCGGCAGCGTCCACGCCGGCACCTCGTTCCACAGCCACAGGCACGCCACCGCGCCGAGCGTCAACAATCCGAACGCCGCACCACGACTGACCCGTGGCGACATATCGCGCGTCAGTCCGCCCAGCGCGCCCCACGACAGCCCCGCCACCAGGTTCATCAGGCCGCGCACGATCACGAACGACCAGAAACCCGTCATTAAGAGGTTGCAGAAGGTCAGCACGATCATCACTGCGAGGCACGCATCGATCACCACCACCCGACCGTGCCGATCGGCGAGCGGTCCGCCGTACATCGCGGAGAAGCCCGACAGGAATACCGCGCCGGTCAGGAACCAGCCGAATTGCTGTGGCGTGAAATGCAGCGCCGGCAGCCATAGCGGCAACAATGCGGAAAACCCGAATTCGTAGAACGAGATGATCGTGGCCATCACCGTGAGCAGCAACATCCACCAGCGGTGAAGTCCCGTTGGATAAACGTCGAGCGTCCGATGGGCCGCGAAATAACCCTTGATTCCGCCGGATTCGATTTGCGGTGCGTTTGCCATATGAGCCTCTACCCCCGGGTTAGCTCGAGCAAAACCACTGGCTGCGGCCTTGGCATGCCGGCTCGCGGGCGCCGCCCAAAGTTCCCCCCGGAACCTCGTCGGATCTCATAGTCGAGCGCCGTGCACACCGCGCCGCGATACTGTCAGCGCGCCATCCGGCTATGACCCCTCGTGATTACAATGTCAAGCGAAGGAATACTTCAGCGGCCGCCAGGCGCTCCGATCGCCGTCCCATGCGGCCCGATCTCGTCGAGCTTCAAGCCGGCAAACGCGCTCCCGTCGCGCGTCATCGCGGCCCACACCTCGCCGAGTTCAAAGCGCTCGCGGCGCGCGCCCACCAGGTTCAGGATCCCGGTAAAAATCTCGCCGTCTGCCACCCATCCGGGCGGTGTCGCGAGCGCCCGCTGAATCCGCTGCACCCGCCCCGCATGATTGGTGAAGGTGCCGTCCTTTTCCGCAAAGGTCGTCGTCGGCAGAACAACTTTGGCGCGTCCGAATTGCGGCCGCAGCTTCAAATCCTGAACAATCAGCAATTCGATTCGCGTGAGGATGCCTTCGAGCCGCTCCAGCGGGACCACCTCGATCAGGTCGTCGCCGCAGATGTACAGCGCCTTGATCTCGCCGGCCTCGCAAGCCTTCAGCAATTCCTCCAGACCGTCGTCATCGCCCTTGACCAGGCCCAGCTCGCGCACCCCGCGCGCGTTGGCGGCCTTTTCGGCCTTGATCAGAAGATCGTCCTGCTTGCCTTTTCTGACCGCCATCGCGACCCGGCCTGCGCCGATTGCGCCGATCAATTCACCGAAGCGATAGTTCTCTTCATTCGTCAGATGGGGCGACACCACCGCACCAAAGGCCTTGGCGCCGTGCCGCTTCGTGAAGTCTGAGATCGCCGTCGCGGTCTGCTCCAGCGCGCTCTCCCAGCCAGTCGCGACCAGCCCCTCCGCACCCGCGATCATCGGTGCGCGCAGCCGTTCGGGATCCTCGACGAATTTGTAGTTGAGCCGGCCCGCATCGCACATCCAGGTGTCGTTGACGTCATCGTTGCGCCGCGGCGTCAGCCGCCAGATCTGCTCGCGCGCCGTCGAAATCATGATATTGCAGCCGTTCGAGCACGACGGACACACGCTGGCGGTCTCCTCCAGAAACCACACGCGCATCTTGTGATGGAAATCCTTGGTCTCCAGCGCGCCCACCGGGCAAATGTCCGCGACGCACATCGAATAGTCGTTATTCAGCCGCTCGTCGTAGATATCGAGCACCGAATGGTCGCCGATATTGAACACCGCCAGCTCGCCCGTCTTGCTGATCTCGCGGCAAAACCGCACGCAGCGTCGGCACAGGATACAGCGCTCCTGGTCGAGCAGGATCTGATCGCCGATATCCAGTCGCTTGCCGTGCTTGCGCCGCGGATCGATCGTGCGCGCGTGGCGGCTGCCAAAGCGCATCGCAAAATTCTGCAGCCAGCACTCGCCGGCCTTGTCGCAAATCGGACAGTCCAGCGGATGATTCAGCAGCAACAGTTCGAGCACGCCGCGCCGCGTGCTCTGCACCTCGGGGTCAAGCGTATTGACCACCATCCCGTCGCGCACCTGCGTGTTGCAGGAGATCTGCAACTTCGGCATGCCCTCAATTTTGACCTGGCACAGCCGGCAACTGCCGTCGATCGAAAGCTTCGGATGATAACAGTAATGCGGAATGTCCATCTCCGCATCGAGCATCACCTGCAGCAAGGTCGCGCCCTCGGGCGCCTCGATTACGCGATTATCGACCGTGACCTTGACGGTCTTCTGGGGGCTACTCAAGTTTGCGTCCGCTTCCGTGAACTTCGAGGCCCGGCCACGGCTGGCCCGGACGTTCCGTTTGTACCCGATGTTGCAGCTTCATCAGCCCGTCCAGCACCGCCTCGGGCCGCGGCGGGCATCCCGGTATATACAGATGCACCGGCACGATTCGATCGATTCCCTGCAGCACCGCGTAGTTATCATACGGACCGCCCGAACTGGTGCACGCCCCAAATGAAATCACCCACTTGGGCTCGGCCATCTGCTCATAGACGCGGCGCAAAATCGGCGCCTGCCGCTGCGTGATCGTGCCGACCACGAACAGCAAATCCGCCTGTCGCGGCGTAAAGCGCGGCAGCGCCGCGCCGAAGCGATCGATATCGTAACGCGGTCCTGCGACCGAAAAGTATTCCATGCCGCAGCACGCGGTCACGAACGGGTACGCGAAGAACGAATACTTGCGCGCCCAGTTGATCGCGTCGGCCAGCTTGGTCGCGACAAAACTCTCAGGAAAGGCGCTGCCGTCGTCCACCGCGCCATTGCGCGATCCCGATCCGTTTATCAGAAAGCTCTCCAGCCTTCGATTACCAGGCATTAAGCCACAACTCCTTGCGATCCGGTTGGAACCGCCGCCGCGCCTTCCCGACGGCCACCGGGGCGGGACGGAAATCGACGCACAGTCTCATACTGATCGATTCGCAAAACAAGCGAAAGGGCCCGCCATTATGTCTCAGTTTGAATCTTCGTCGCACAACCAACGGAGTTCTAAGGGAGCGTCTCGCGCCGAAGTCTCGGTCGAACCATGCTAACCGCGACTCCCTCGAATTAATTCACTGCCCCCGAATCGCCGACTATCTTGCCCAATGGGAAGTCTGAAACCTCGACACTAGGCGAGCTTGCGAGCCGAGCTAACGAGTCTGCGAGGTGCGCAAAAACTAAGAATCTGAGTCCGAGCTTGCGAGCCGAGCGAACGAGTCTGCGAGGCGCGCAGAAACCAGGAATCTGAAGTTTCAGTGTCCTGAAAGTTTACAAATTTTGAGTTCCTGAACCACTATCCTTATTAAATCCCGATTAAATCTCGGCCGCCGCGACTCCTACCCGGTCTCCTCGATATCCGCCGCCTCTGTGCTCAGGAAATCCTTGAGGCGGCGCTTCAACCGGCTCTCGATCTGACGCACGCGCTCGCGGCTGATACCGAATTTTTCGCCCACTTCCTGCAGCGTCGGCGGGTCCTCCGACAACAGGCGGCTGCGGAAGATTTCCAGCTCCTTGCCCTCGAGGGTGCTCGCAAACTTCTCAACCTTCTCGTGCGCGAACTCGCGCCATTGCGAACGCGCCGCCGCCTCTTCGGGATTGTACGAGGTGTCCGGCAACGCATCGATCAGCGTGGTGTCATCCTCGGCACTGGCCGGCTGATCGAGCGAGACTTCGCTCTGCGACATGCGCTCCTGCATCTCGCGCACTTCGCTTTCCTTCACGCCCATCCGCTGCGCCAGCAGCTTGGGCTGCGCGCTGAAGCCCTCGGCTTCGAGCCGCTCGCTCTCCTTGCGCAAGTTGAAAAAGAGCTTGCGCTGCGCCTGCGTCGTGCCGATTTTCACCAGCCGCCAGTTATTGATCAGGTAACGGTACAGATAGGCCCGCACCCACCACACCGCATACGACGGAAAGCGAATTCCGAGCTCCGGGTTGAAGTGCTTGACCGCTTCCATCAGGCCGATATTGCCTTCCTGGATCAGGTCAAGCAGGTTGCGCGTCGCCCGCGCGAACTCGTTGGCGATTTTCACCACCAGCCGCAAGTTCGCCGTCACCAGGCGATAGGCGTCATCGGGATCGTGATACTGCGCGTAGCGCTTCGCGATTACCGTCTCGTCTTCGCGCGAGAGCAACGGAAAGCGGCGAATCTCGGCCAGATAGCGGCTCAGCGGATCGAATGGAACCAGCGATCCGCCGTCCGCACCGATACTCCTGTCGGGCGGCTGACCCTCGATCCCCGGCAGCGCTAACCGCGGCGCATCGTCTCGGTCTTCTGGATGCGCCCCGAGGTCGTCGTCATCGAGTTCAATACCGACATCGCCGGGCTTCGCGACCGGGCCATCGCCGTCGGCCTCGACCGTCGCTGTGCGCCCGGATGCCGCGACGGATTCATCGCCGTCATCGATAGGTTCCGGCGCGACGCCCTCGGCCGTTTCCTCATCGACGAGGTTGCTCTGGGCCTCGATCGCCTCGTCTTCAACCGGCACATTCACGTCGCGCCGGCGACTGCGGCCGGCCACTACGGGTTCGCGGGGTTTTCGGGCTTTGACGGTTTTGCGCGCCACTTGAGGATTCAAAGCGGTTGGCCGCTACGCTCCCGGCAGGTCTGGATTACGCAAGTCTTGATTACGTAGGTCTTGATTATGATCGATACGGTCGGCGCCCAGCGGGCAGCGCCTGCGTGCGAATTCCTGATAAACGCCGGCCGACGATTGTCACCGGCGCGGGCTGCTACTTGTTTTCGGGTTCGACTACCGTGACTTTCCGCGCCGCGATTTCGCGCAGTGCTGTCACTACTTCCTTGTTATCCGACTCGACCAGCGGCCGCGCACCCTTAAGCAGTTGCTTCGCCCGGCGCGCCGCTCCCAACACCAGTTCGAACCGATTCGGGATATTTTCGAGACAATCTTCAACAGTTATTCGGGCCATGATATGATGATCTTCCTGCCCGGCGCCGCCATTGTCAACGCAAGGCGGAACCTTAGCGGCCAGTCCCCCGGACCTTACGCAATCATACCGCGTCCGGAAGTCGGGTCATCGGACCAACACCGGAGCCCTCAACAAATTATGGTAATTGACGTCGCCGCCGAAAGTCCGTGCCGATCCGATCCCATCCGGACTTCATCGACGACTCCAAAACCCCCTTGGCGACATCCGGGATCGCAGATTTGCCCTGACAAAGCCATAACCGGACCCGGCCATAAGTCGATTAGCGGCACTAAGTCGAGCCAAACGAGCCAATTATGCAGAAGAATCGCGCTAATGAGCGGGCGGAATCTATGAAAACGACCGATTTCTCACCCGCAAGCGCGAGATTAAGCCAAGAAAAGCTCGAACGAACCCAATTTTTGGCCCCGGCAGCCGCCCGTTCGCCTATTTCTCGGCCGGCAGCCCGTTGCGGCTCCATTCGGCATACGAGCCGTCAAAGAGCCTCACGTCGTAGCCCGCGAGCTTCAACGCCAGGTACCCGAGCGCTGCGCGCGGGCCGCTGCGACAGTAGGCCACCACGCGATCGCCGCGCTTCAGCCCGACGTCCTCGAACAGCCTGGCGGTTTTCTCAGCCGGCCCCAGTATCTGCGCCGGCGGACTCGCGAGATCGCGCCACACGACGTTCACCGCGCCCGGTATGTGCCCCGGCGTGTCCTCGCCCATCGCGCGTTCGCCGCTGAATTCCTCGTGGCTGCGAAAATCGACCAGCTTCAGCCCCTCGCTCTCGCGAACCTCGGTCAGCGACGCCCGCACCGCCGGATTCTCATGCGCCGTGAATGCGGCCGCTTGCCCGACTACCGGTTTATAGCGGACCTCCCTGCCCTGCTCCTTCCAGCTCTCGTAGTACGCATCGAGGATAAGTACGTCGCGCCGTCCAAGGTACTCGAGGATCCACGCGAGCATCGCCGCGTTCTGCCCTTCGGGCGAGTCGTAGAGCACCGGCATCGCGCCGTCGCCGAGACCCGCGCCGCCGATAAACTGCGCCAATCCGTCGGGCGCGAGCAATCTGCCGTCGGTGCCGAACGCCTGGTACGTCGGGATATTGATCGCGCCCGGCAGATGGCCCGAAAGGTATTTCATCGGACGCCGCGGATCGACCACGACGATTTCCTTCTCGTCGAGCCGCGCCGCCAGCCACGATGCGTCAACCAGCTTCGCCATCGCAGGTCAGACTTTCTCGAAGTCCGTGATGATCTCCGTCGGCCGCGCCACCGTCTGCGTCACCGGCGATCCATCGACCGCCGCCTTCCAGATTTCGCGCAGAACCTTCTCGTCGGCATCGGCGCGCACAAAGCACTTGGCCTTGATCGACGGATAAGCCGGGTTACCGTCCGGCGCATGGCCGGCCCACTTCAGGATGTTCTCGAAGTTCCCTTCGAGCGCGATTTCAAGGTCATGCACCTTGACCCCGCGCTTGGTCGCATTGAGCACGTAGCCAACCGTCAGGCAGCTTCCCACCGCCGAGAGCAATTGCTCGTGCGCACTGGCCGCCGAGTCGCTCGCGTCGAGCCCGTCCGGCTCATCCATCGCCACGATATGCTTGCGCATGTAGGCCTTGGCCTTGAAGCCACCCTGCCACACTACGCGCGACTTCCACGGTCCGGTCACCGCCTTGAGCACTTCGGGATCGTCGCGCATCGAATCCAGGATCGAGTTGATCTTATCGACCCGCAGTCCGTTGAGTTCTTTTTCTGCCATTTTTCTTACCTTTCAGTAGGATTCGGAACTTGCGCACTTGTTCGATACATCAGCCTAGGCGTATTCGCGCCGCAGGATCGCGGCAGCCTCGGAGATCGCCTGGAGCTTGCGATAGGCGATATCGGGCGTGTTGACGCAGCGCTCGGCGAAGGTGCCGAAGCCGCAATCCGGATTCAGGTAAATCTTCTCCGGGTCGAAGTACTTGAGTACGTCCTTGACCCGGCTCACGATCTGCTTGGGGTCCTCTATCGTATCGGTGCGCGGATTCGCCACGCCCAGGCCGATCTCCTTCTCGTTGCGATACTCCTTGAAGACCTCGATCTCGCCGGCGCGCGGCGTCGCCATCTCGAGCACCAGTTGATCGACGTTCATCCGCATCAGCCACGGCAGCAGCGGCCCGTAGTTGCCCTTGAGCAGGACGTCTTCCTTGCGGCTCCAGTTCCCGCGGCAGACGTGCACGCCGAATTTCACGCCGTCGATACCATCGACCACTTCGTTGACCAGGCGCACCGCAAATTCGAGTTCAGTGGTCGGATCACTGCGCGATCCGAGCGCCGCGCACATGAAGGTCTGCTCGGCCTCGTCGCCATAGACCACCTGCGAAATCGACGGCTCGTCGAGCTGGATAAAGTCGATACCCATCTTCTTGAGCGCGATCACCTCGCGCCGCAGAATCCGCACGACGTCCTTGGCCAGGTCCTCGCGCGATGGATAGGTCTTGTCCGAGAGCCCCTCGAACCAGCTCGATCGCGTCAGCAGATACGGCCCCGGAATCGGCATCTTGGTTTGCCGATCGGTATGCGCCAGCAGGAACTGCGCTTCATCCTGCGCGATACCCTCCTCGCGCTCGCGCACGCGATCGATTGCGATCGGGCTCTTGATTGCGAACGCCGGCACGTCGAGTCCCCGCAGAATCTCCTCGAAGCCCGCGCGATCCTTGATGTAGTCGAGCAGTTGCGACAGCTTCATCAGTCGCATCCCGGAGAGCTTCTCGACCACGAACGAGTAGAAGTTATCGCGCCGGGTCTCGCCGTCGCTGACGATATCGACGCCCGCATCCTCCTGGTATTTGATCGCGGCGAGCACCGCGTCGTCGGCGATGCGGTTGAACTCGTCGGCGGTGATTTCATCGTTCTGACGGCGCCGCAACGCGTGTATCAGCCATTCAGGCCGCGTCCACGAGCCAACCGTCGTTACTGGAAATAGTTTCGTTTGTGCCATCTACGAGCCTCGCAGAACCGAAAGTCTGGTTACTTTTGCAACGCCTGCACTTGAGCGCAAGCGCAGAAGCGACGCGTGAAATAATTCTACTCAATCGATCGATATACTCAGCTATAGTCAGTCGAACAATCCTACGGTACTGCACCCTGCTTCAATCGGCTTCTGCGTCGTGTCCATAGAGCCAGGAGTTTTGCGTCGAGGTACCTGCGACTGCCGTCGCGAAGGCCGCATCGCGCTGCCGCTGCTCATCGCCATCCCGCAGATGGTAGATCGAGCCATTGGCCCGCGAACCATTCTGGACGCGCGTCGCTCGCGGCCGCCGCTTCTCCTGGTAGAGGCCGAGTGCGGCGTCAATCCGAAGCTCACCGGCGTTGGCGCGCGCGAGGCATTTCGCGATCGCCGCCGCGTCTTCGATCGATTGCGCGGCGCCCTGCGCCATATACGGCAGCATCGCGTGAGCCGCATCGCCAATCAGCGCGATGCGCCCGCCAGTCCATAGCTCCAGCGGATCGCGATCGTACAGCGCCCAGCGATTGGTCGCGTCCGCTGCACCGATTATCGCGCGCACTTGCGGATGCCACCCGTCGAACTCCTTGAGCGCGTCGGCGACTTCACCCTTGGCCGTCCACGATTCGATCCGCCAGTCCCCGCCGGGAACCACCGCGACGAAGTTCACATAGCGGCGACCGCTGACGAAGTAGTGCACGAAGTGCCGGTCCGGCCCGAGCCATCCTGTGGCATTCGTTTCCAGCGCCAGATCCGCCAATCGCACAGCCGGGACCAATCCGCGATAGGCGATGTGGCCCGAAAATCTCGGCGACTCGTCGCCCACCAGGATCCGGCGCACCGTGCTGTGAATCCCGTCGGCGCCGATCGCGACGTCGCCTCGAACCGTCACTCCGTTTTCAAATCGTACCGCGACACCGTCGTTATCGCTCTCGATTCCGACGCACCGATGGCTCATCCGAACGCTCTGTGCGGGCACCGCCGAGGCCAGTGCCGCCAGCAAATCAGCCCGATGAAAGTGATAGTAGGGCGCGCCGAAGGCCCGCTCGCATTCTTCGCCGAGCGCCGCTCGCGACAACACGCGACCGTCGTCCCACCTGAGGAACTGACCCGCGACCGGCCGCACGCCGTCGCGCGCCAGAGACTCGCCGAGGCCGAGGCGGATGAGGATGCGGCTCGCGTTGGGACTGATCTGGATTCCGGCGCCGACTTCGCGCAGTTCCTGCGCCTGCTCATAGACCTCGGCTTCGAGGCCGGCGCGGCGCAACGTAAGCGCGGTCGTCAGACCACCAATTCCAGCGCCGATGACGATTACTCGCATCGCAAATGACGTCGGCGCTGCGCTCGTCCCGCGGTCCGAACAGCGCGCGCTGTACCTAGTGTTTCGGCTGTACCGGTGGCGTGGTCTCGCTGAGGCGCGCCGTAACTTCCTCATCGGTCATGCTGTAAATCTTCTCGCGGCCAGGCGGGAAATTTATCGGCGGATGTTTGAGATCGACCGGCGGGTTTTTCACCGCGCCGCCCCTGGACTCGAACTCGGGAGGATTCTTGTACCGCTTCAGATCCGACGGGCTGATTCCCGCGAGCTTCACCACCTCCGGATCGATCCACGCCTCGCCGTCGATCGGCACGCCCTCCGAGGTCGAGAACTCGAGCATGATTCCCTCGGGTGCCGCCAGGTAAATCGACTTGCAGAAGCCATGATCGAGGGGTCCCATCACCCAATAGCCGTGGCTCCGCACACGATCGCGAATCGCCATCAGGTCCGCCTCGGTATCGACGTTGAGTGCCAGATGCTGCATAACCCCGGCCGCCACGGGCGCTGCGGTCCAACTCGGATGCGAGACGCCGATCATCGGCTGAATCTCGCCGATTTCCGGCGACTGCACGAAGGCGATCGAGCTGTTACCCATGCGCACGAAGCCGTGGAAGGTCTTGTCAACGCCGTGCATCCAGTAGAGCGCGCACAGATCCATTCCCACGACCTGCGTGTAGAACTCGATCTGGCTCTTGATGTCCTTGGTGCAAATCGCGAGGTGATGAACTCCATTGGGCAAACCCATCGCAGAATCCTCCTGCTCGAGCGGCTTCGCGGCTGCGTGCCGCGATCTTGGGAATGTGCTGCGCAAGGCTGATGCGCCGCGGTATCATTCTCTTATCGCGCTCCGCGCGTTCCAGCGCAAGCCTCGATGCAGAGCGGTGCCGATACCTGATGCCGTGGTCGCATCGCGCAAAACGAAAATGCCCGGCTCCTGCGGAACCGGGCATTGTACGCAAGCGGAAGTTGTTTACTTATTCGGTTGCGGCGTGATCCGCAGGTAAGGCTTCACTTCCTTCCAGCCCTTGGGGAACTTCGCCTTCATCTCGGCCGGATCCTTCAACGACGGCACAATTACCACGTCGTCGCCGTCCTTCCAGTTGCCCGGAGTCGCCACCGAATGCTTGTCGGTGAGCTGCAAAGAATCGATCACGCGCAGAATCTCGTCGAAATTGCGGCCCGCGCTCTGCGGATAGGTGATCATCAGCCGCACTTTCTTCTTCGGATCGATCACAAATACCGAGCGTACCGTCGTGGTGTCGCTGATATCCGGGTGAATCATGTCGTACAAAGAGGCGACTTTCTTGTCGGCATCGCCGAGGATCGGGAAGTTCAGCTTGGTGTGCTGCGTCTCCTCGATATCGTTGACCCAGCCCTTGTGCGAAGCGACGTCGTCCACGCTGACTGCGATCGCCTTAACGTGGCGCTTGTCGAATTCGGGCTTCAGCTTCGCCACCAGTCCAAGCTCAGTCGTGCAGACCGGAGTGAAATCCTTCGGATGAGAGAACAGGACCGCCCAGCCCTCTCCGATCCACTTGTGAAAGTTGATCGGGCCCTCGGTCGATTCCTGCGTGAAATCCGGAGCTTCGCTCCCAAGATGAATAGCCATCGTTCTCCTCCAAAGACGAAACGTCTTAAATTTGCGGTTTCCAATCCGGTCATCCGACCAGGTTGCGCCCGAAGGCGGTGTCGGAGTTCAGTGAGCCATCGTTACAAATAGATGACTTACATAGTCCATTAAATCATATATCTATTGGTCCGCTTTGTGAAGCGTAGGGCCCATTTACTCAGCGCTGCTCTATTATCGACAATTAGGACGTTTCCTACTTATTGATGCGGCTCAGGTCGGGAGGTCGCTTTTCCAGAAACGCACTGACGTACTCCTTGTGCTCCGGGCTCGCATAGCATTGGTCGAGCGCGAAGCCCTCAAACTCCATCGCGCTTTCCAGCGAGCCGGTGAGTCCTTGCTGGATAGCGCGGCGAGTGAGCGCCAGGGAAAGCGGCGACCCGAGGATAATCTCGGAGGCGATTTCGCGCGCCTTGGCCGCGACGGTTTCGGCCGGAACCACCTGGCTGACGATGCCCATCGCGAGACATTCGGCCGCACTGTAATGCCGCCCGGTCAACATCACTTCCGCGGCGCGCGATGCGCCAATCAGCCGCGGCAGCAGATACGACGAACCGAGCTCGGGCATCAGGCCGACGCGCGCGAAGATGAAGCCGATTTTCGCCGTATCGGCCATGATTCGGATATCGCACGGCAGCGTCATCGTCGCTCCGATGCCGAGTGCGATTCCGTTGATCGCAACGATCGATGGCTTGCTCAGCGTGCGCATCATCGGCGGAAATTCGAGCATCCCGCCGCGCCGCTCCGAGTTCGCTGCGCCGCCGCCCGCGCGCGCCTTGATATTGTCGGCAAACCCGCTGATGTCGGCGCCCGCGCAAAACGCTCGCCCGGCTCCGGTCAGGATGATGACGCGGACTTCGCGATCGTCGTCGGCGCGGCGCATCGCCTCGACGATTTCACGGCCCATCGTTGCCGTGTAGGCGTTGAGTTTCGTCGGACGATTGAGCGTGACGGTCGCAATCTGGTCAGCGACCTCGTAGAGAATCGTCTCGTATGCCATCGCGGGAATCCTCATCCGCCCGGCTTGCGTCCGATGCGGGGGTGCTTGCTTCGCATGGGCGCTCGTTGCTCCGCTCCGGCTACCACTCCCGACGAAACGCCAAATACGGGGCGTTGCGCCGGCGTTCGAGGGGCAATCGTCGATTGCAACCGCGCGTCTATCGGTCGTCACTACGATCTTAGCCGGCTCTAGATCTCTGAAAGCGCGACCGCGCGTTTCAGGGCCCCGCTAACGCTTCTTCTTCTTGTGCGTGCGCGCCTCGCGAACTATCGCCTTGAGCCGTTTTTCCCGCCGCTTGCGGCGGCGTTTGATTTCACGTTGCCGTTCTGATGCCATCTTTGACCGTCTCTTCTCCGTCGCGATCGCGATTGCGTCCGTGTACCTTTCGACTACACCGCCGCCCGCGCTGTACTTATCCCGCGTATCATAAGACCCCCGAGCGCTTAGCGCCAGCACATGATCGAGGGTTGCGTCGTTCTCTTGTAAGGGCGGGGCAACGCGGGCTACAAGCCTCAAACAGTTAAGATCGTCCCCGACCCCTCTGCAAACGATGGAGTCCCAAGGAGCAGGCTGATGGGCGCGAAAATCATTATCGAGAAGAATATCGACATCCCGATGCGGGACGGTTGCGTGCTGCGTGGCGACCTCTATCGTCCAGACGGACCGGAAAAATTGCCGGTCCTGCTCAACCGCACTCCCTACGACAAATCCTTTCCGTTGATCTCGGCGCTCACGCTCGACGCCATCCGCGCGGCGCAGCGCGGCTACAACGTGGTCTTCGTCGATTGTCGCGGCACCTTCGCCTCGGAGGGCACTTTCAACTGCTTCACTGACGAGGCGCAGGACGGCTACGACACCATCGAGTACCTCGCCAAACAGCCGTGGGCCGACGGCAAGGTCGGAACTTTCGGGGCGTCCTACATGGGGGCCACGCAATGGCTGGCGGCGACGCAGAATCCGCCGAGCTTGAAAGCGATGGCGCCTTGTATCACGGCGAGCGACTACCATGACGGCTGGACCTACCAGGGCGGAGCCTTCTCGCTGTTCTTCAACGTAAGCTGGCCGATGATCACGATCGGGTTATCGCGCCTGATGCGCGAGCGGGAGAAATCGGACGCCGTCGCCAAGGAACTCAACCTGGTGATGTCGTCGATCGACACGATGCGCTCGCGGATGGATTTCCTGCCGCTCAAGGAATTCGAACTTTTCCGCAACGGCGCGCCCTACTTCTTCGATTGGCTCGAACATCCGAACTACGACAGTTACTGGCGCAAGCTCTGTATCGAGGAGTCACACGCGAAGATCGACGTGCCGGCATTCAATATCGGCGGCTGGTACGACATCTTTCAGGGCGGAACGATTCGCAACTATCTCGGCATGAAGGCGCGCGGAGCGACTGACTCGTCACGCAGCCAGCGCCTGATGCTCGGCCCTTGGAATCACGCGCTGCCGTTGCCAAGCCTGGTCGGCCAGGTCGATATGGGCTTTCGCGGCAGTGCGGCCGCGGCCGATCTCGACGGCGCGCAACTCGACTTCTTCGACTACTGGCTGAAGGGCAAGCAGAACAGCGTGGCCGACAGCGCACCGGTCAAAATCTACGTCATGGGCCTCAAGGAATGGCGCGAGGAAAAGGAATGGCCGCTGCCCGGCACGGAATGGCGCCGCTACTATCTGCATAGCCGCGGCCGCGCCAACAGCGCATACGGAGACGGTGCGCTTTCGACCGATACTCCCGGCGCCGAGCCGCCCGATTCGTATCTGTACAATCCGCTCAATCCGGTGCAAACGATGGGCGGCGGCCTCTGCTGCTATGCGAACTCGGTTCCCGGCGGCGCTTTCGATCAAGCGGCGGTTGAGCATCGCGGCGACGTACTGGTCTATTCGACGCCTCCGCTCAGTGAGGATCTTGAAGTGACCGGCCCGGTGAAACTGACGCTGTACGCGTCGTCGTCCGCGCCCGATACCGACTTTACGGCGAAGCTGGTGGACGTAGAGCCGTGCGGCTTCGCGCGCAACCTGACCGACGGCATCATTCGAGCGCGCGTGCGCGAATCGCAGTCGAGCCCCTCGCTCATCACGCCGGGCAAGGTCTATGAGTTCAACATCGACATGTGGTCAACCTCGAATCTGTTCAAAGCGGGGCATCGGATCAGGTTGGAGGTGAGTTCGAGCAACTTCCCGCGGTTCGACCGCAATCCGAATACAGGACACGATTTGTTCACCGATGCGGAGACTCGTCCGGCGCTGCAGACGGTGATGCATGAGCACGCCTTCGCCTCGCATCTGACACTGCCGGTAATCCCGGCACGCCGGTAAGGTCCCATTGCTACTTCTCCAATGCGACGTCAACGGTAAATGCGACGTCAGCGGTGGGCGCCACGCGGCGCTCACTGCTTTTCTCGGGCCGCTTTGATACTCAGGAGTGCCTCATACCAACTGACTTCGAGGAGTCGGTTCGAGTTAGTGGCGACCTCAGCGCAGCGTTTTGATCTACCACCAAGTGACTTCGCGGTCTCGGCAGCCGCTAGATAGTCAGTTGCCGAGAGTTAGTAATCGGATTGCGTGATCGGCCGCTCGCAGGTAGATCGGCGACGGTGCGAGTGAGTATTCCGCGAGGCACGCCTCGGTGTACTTGATCGCGTGTTCGTCGCGGCTGCGCAGCGCCCGGTCAACAAGATCTTCCAAGGCAAATTTGGGTGGGTCGTGCTCTTCGACCGGATGCGGCCGCTGCCCAATTGTTGTGTATAGCGCGGCCGCCGCCTGCCATCCGTAACGCACCGCCGACTGCGTCGTTTCGGTACTGAGGTGGGGCGCCAGGTTACGTACCGCGTAGAGCGCGGTTACACAATGGACAAACGCGATCGTGAGCAGTGGACTGGTCGCGTTCGCCAGTAGCACATCGGCAAACCCATTAGTCAGTTGAGACAGAATCGCGGCGGGATCGCGCGGAACTTCGATGGTCGATATTACGTCGCGGAAAGGATCGAACGTGTCCAGCGCCGGCAGCGCACCGGTAAGAGAAGTGAGGACGCAGCGGCGCTCGAGTGGCAGCAGTTCGATCGCTTCGATCGCGCGCGCGGGCGACATTACAGGCCGTTGTGCGGAACTGGCCGCGCCCCCCGACGCGGAATTAGCCACGCTACCTGACGTCGTCGCTTGCGATGCGGAATCCGGCCCGCCGGGCAGTGTCTGATATTCGGCGGCCCAGTAGGCGAGTCCGCCGGCGAGTTCGCGCAAGCGCAGATCGCTCTTTTGCACGGCGAGACTGCGCGCGGCATGCGCCGTGCGAATCGCACCGTGCGCCGCCGCCGCGATGATGCCTGGCGCAAGTCGTGCGACCCAGCGATCGAGCACTTCCGGCCACGGATGTTCGGCCAGCTCGTTTTCCAAAAATACGCGCCAGTCTGCGATGCGGTCTTGGTGTCCGAGTGCGTTCCGCCACTCAGCGGGCTTGATCAATTCATGGGGCGTTCGTGCCGGTTCCAGATTCCGACGGTAGCGATCGACCCAATCGAGCACCGCGTCGGGCCGTCCGAGCGCACACATCGCCTCCGCCGCCATCGGCGCATGATTGGAGTTTCCGTTATGTAGTTCGGCGCCGAAGGGCCGCAACAGTTCAAGCGCTTCATCGAGGGTTGAATAGTCCGGAGTAGTCACTAGATCACCTTTTCATGTTCGCGAACCAGTGACTATTATTTTGGCGCGCCGCAGACCGTTATTTCCACTGGGCCTCGTACGGCCACTGGCGGCTTCGCAGTCCGTTGGTATTGGCGATCGACTGCCATTAACGGTGATCGCCGCTCGATCAAAGTGACTATGGCGGCGAATTTTGATGCCGCAAAGGAAACTACGTATCGCGATAGAGACGCGACCAACGGTGGCCAGGGTTGGAGGTACTGGCGCAGTGAGACGCGGTTGTAGATGGAAATTTCGACGTAGCCAGAGGTGTCCAAAACCAGAACTCGGCGCAACTAGACGCGGCTAGGTCTGGAGGAACTGACGCAACCAGGCGCGGCGGTCCTGAACGATCGGACGCTTGCGCTTGAGCAGGTCGTAGGCGTCATCTAGTGACATCGCACGGCGGCGATGGAGGAACCATGCGACCGTCAATTGAGCGCGTTCGCTGCCGGCGCCGCAATGGACCAGCACGCGGCGCCCCGCGGCCAGCGCATTGTCGATGACCCCGGCAGTTATATCGAGCGAACTAATACCCTCGGCGAGAAACGGTATCCAGGTCGCGTTCGGCGGCGCAT
>DASXFX010000117.1:0-3505 GCA_036489375.1 Binataceae bacterium (SeqCode)
ACCAACAATTTCGCTAAATCGGAAACGCCGGCGCCGGCCAGCGTCGCAGCACCATACCGCCGGCTCGCGCAGGTCGAGCAGCTCGATCCCCTGTTATTGCCGCCGCTCTCCCTCGCGCGCGGGCGTAAGGACAGCGATTAAGGTGAACGGGGTCTCTACGCCGCGGTCGATCGAGCCGGGGTGGCTTTGGCTTCGACCCCGTACCTCACCACGCCGTGGGTCCGGCCCGTCGCGATCTGATAATCGCGAAAAAGAAATCCGCCGCCGCCGAATCCACCAGCGCCCTCGCGCGCGTGTGAGGACAACCATTTGAGTTAACCGGGGGCTCCCCCCCTATGGCGCTGAGCTTTCGATGCCGCACCTTGGCGATGACCCGGTAGCTCGCTGGCGCCGCCGCGATCGCTCCGATCGCCCGAGCTCCCGTGTCGGCCGAAACCCGAATATCGCGAAACTGGAATCGGCGCCGCCGGCGACATCACCATCGGCGGCCAACAGCCGCTGCACCAACCAGGCGGCCGGAGCCGGTCGAGATGCGCCGCGCCCGAGTCTTCGGCGACGTCTTCGGCGACCCCTCGCCAAGGGATAAAGAACACCATCGCGCCAGCCGGAAATGTCGGAGCGAGAGCACGGTGCAGAGGAACCGTGACGGACCGCGTGCGTCATGTTCCGCTTTTCAAAAAAGCCGAGGCTACCATGCGAGCGATCATCGGATCTATCGCCGGCGTACCAAGAGACGACGTGACAAGCCGCCCTATAGGCAGACCTCAACGTCGCGCCAGCATAACGCCGGTGGTGCTACCAGACTCGATATATTCGACGTCTCGTAGACCTGCCGATTGCAATCTGTTCCCGAACTCATCGGGCCGCCAAGGATGGCCGCCGGATCGGATTGTAAGCAGGTCACGGATGTCTTCACCGTACGGTCCGGGCGCGGCCGCAAACATCCCTAAAGCGACGAACCCCCCGGGCACGAGCGCCTGAACAATACGTGGAGTGATGCGATCCATGATGCTGATCGGCAAGAACATGGTCGGTACCCAGATGAAATCGAATGCCTTCTGATCGCTTAGCTCGTTGATGTTTTGCCGGCGTAACGTGATGCGGTCTTGCAATCCTTCATTTGCAACGTTGCTTTCTGCAAGCTTCAGTGCTGGCTCCCAAATATCTATTCCCACAATCTGCATGCGAGGCCATATTTTGGCGCATTCGATTGCAAGCCATCCCGTCCCGGTGCCGACGTCAAGGAATTTGGTATTGCCATCGAGAACTGTGGCTAACGCCGGGCGCTGCCGCGCGATGGTTTCAAAGTTGCGCGCTCCAGCGCGGGAGCCTCGCCCGCGTTCCTGCAGAACGGACGAATCTTCATAGGTCCAACCTGGCGCGCGGTCAGGCTCGCGAATGAGGTCCAGTGCTTCCTGTAAGGCATAGGTCAATTGTCCAACTATCGTGGCAATTTGACCCGGAGCGAGGGCGTCGATCTGCTCCGGACCGAACTTATCAACTACCGCTCGTAACGCGCTTCGCAGGCGAGGATCTCCATCTTTCCCCAGTTGCCGGAGCCGCAACTCGGCGCCGAGCGCACCCATTGCTTGCGCAGTCGCGGCAAGCTCGCGCACTTTCGCGTACAAGATCGGGAAGCTCATCGACTGATCCCATTCGGAGAGACACGGAACACTAATTGGGCAGACGCCTCGGTGTCCAGCAACACCGGACCTCTCCTTTGCGGATCGGCTCCGCAATGTTCCGCCATCGGGACACATTCGCTGCGAGGCGCGCCCGAGTTCAGCGCGGGGGCAAAATGCGAACTGGCGATCATCTAATCGGACGTCCGCTTTGCCGCCGATCGCGACAGTCAAGGCCAAATACCTCACTTCCCACTCGCGCTTTTCCCCACCAGCCTGCCAAAATCGGGTGGTGGAATGCGCCGTCGCGACGCCGCCTCATAGGACGAAGCGATTTGGAGGAGAATATCCTCCCTGCCCGGCTCCGCCCGAAAGACGAGCGCGAACGGTAAGCCGGGTTCGGGTATCCTGGTTGGCATATGCGACGGTTTCGAAATGTAGCGGGTGCCGTCCGCATTCAGCGCGAACACCGGATCATACACGGTGGTCACGTAGCCCGCTGGGATCAGCACCTCGGTGAGACCCGCGTTCGGACCGCTGAGCGATTCCGGCGAAAGGTTGCTCGGAATGTCGTACTGGTGCGGATGCCCGATCAAGCCGGGCGGCCACGGCGTGTGCAGCCGCACCAGTGCATCCAGCTTATTTTCCAGGATCACCATCATGTCGGTCCGCCGCAACAGCTCACGCAGCATGACACGTTCGTCGACCCCTTGGCGGCCACCGAGCGGATTACGCGGATCCGCGACGTCCTCCCAGTTTTTGAAGGCGGCGCGCTGATCGTCACCCCAGTATTTCGAGCGCGCATTGAGTGCAGCGAAATCAACGAGTGTCTCGGTAAAACCGCGCTCTTTCCAGTCGGCAGCGCGGCGGCTGAGATATTGATGAATGTGGAAGCGGAACGTCATCGCCAGTTCCTGCTGCTGAATCGTGGCAAGGTCGAAATTTTTTGGCGGTGCGATACGCCCTTCCGCCAGCGCGACGCAGTAATCGATCGGCTTCATTGAGCCCGAGCCGAACACCTTGCCAGGGGCGAACTCGGTCGGCACGATGGCGGCGGCGAATTCCCCGAACAGCGGCTGGCCATTGCGGTCGAGTCGGAACAGCAGGTCGGGCATCAAGACGGGCACGAGCCGCGCCAACGCGCGGCAGAAATCCGTCTTCATGGTCTCAATTTCGGGATCGGGGGTCCACAAGGGATGCGTGGATTCTACAAGCGTGGCGCCGAGATGATCGCCGAGTATGCTCTTGATCTCGCGCGTCGCCGCGGAGACGATCGGGACCTCCGTCATTGATCCAGGCGGCACTACCATCGATTCACGGATGATACCGAGCCGCAGGCCCTTCAATTCGGCGCGCTCGCCCTTTCCTTGCGTACGGAGTGCTCAGCACGGCCGACCGCGGCACGGTGCTGAAAACATCGCGCGGGTCATAATAGCCTTCGACCTCGTCCTTCAAGGCGTCGAGCACCTTGGCGCAGTCGGCGATCGTTCGGCAATAGATTCCGGAGCGGTCGCAGTAGGGGTCGGCGCCGATAGCGCCGCCGGAAAATCCGATCATGGATTTATGTGGCACGATGAGTGCGATGGCGTTGTGGTTGGACGGACCGCGGCAGGAGGCGCGCGTCTCCTCCCCGAGGCTCGCCATCACTAAATTGGCGCTGACCGACACGCCTGAGCCGGAGCTAGAGCCGAGCGAGGCCGAGCGCCGCGTATCGTAGGGGTTGGCCGGATTGCCACCCCAGGCCCCGTTCACCTTAATCGCTGTCCTTACGCCCGCGCGCGAGGCAGAGCGGCGGCAATAACAGGGGATCGAGCTGCTCGACCTGCGCGAGCCGGCGGTATGGTGCTGCGACGCTGGCCGGCGCCGGCGTTTCCGATTTAGCG
>DASXFX010000118.1:0-7111 GCA_036489375.1 Binataceae bacterium (SeqCode)
CAGAGTTTCGCGCGGAACGCTCAAGCCGATTTCGACTTCGGGACAGACCGGAACGAATTCGACGAAGGGTCCGAACGTGTCCACCAGAAAATCGCTGCGCTTGTGCCCGCCGTCGAAGCGCACCGCTTGTCCGATAAGGCAGGCCGAGACACCGATTCGAATTGGCGCGTCCTCGCCCGCTACTGGTTCAGTGTTAGACATCCGAGGATTGCTCGACCCGTTTGGCTCTCTTGAGTATGGCATCGCGTAGCGAGCCGCCATAACGAGGTCGTTGCCGAAACGGTTGATGAATCATTTGGCGCCGGTCCGCTTCTGCCATCGCCCGATATAGGCTTTGCTATCGAACTTGCGGGCGGTGCTGGCCGCCGACATGTAGCGCACAGTTCCGTAAACCGGTCGCTCGGGACCCCAAGCGCGGTCATGCTTGCCGCCGATCGCCCAGGCGATGCCGGCGTAGCCGTTGGGGTCGCGACCGTCGAGTTCGTAGCGGTCATTGAGGCGCACCGCAATTTCGTAAGCTACGCGCGGCGACGGGCTCCATTCAAGGATCTTTTTCGCCCAATACATTCGCATGTAGCCGTGCATCCAACCGGCATCGACCATCTGACGTTGTGCCGCGTTCCATAGCGGGTCGAGCGTTTCGGCTTGTTCGAGACGACGCTCGCTGTACACTTGCGGCCGGCGATCATCCGCATGCCGGGCGAGCGTGCTGCGCGCCCAAGGTTCGCTACTTTCGATCGACGCATAGCGGCGATTGTAAGTGGTGAAATTGACCGCGAGCTCGCGCCGCACTATCAGCTCCTCGAGAAATGTACCCCGGTCCGGTTCAGGCACGTTCGCCTCGTTCGCGGCGATCGCGATCGTGTGCGGACCTATTTGTCCGAAGTGCAGATAAGGGGAAAGCCCGCTGGTGCCGGCAAGCTGCGGGGCATTGCGGCGCGTCGCGTAATGAGGAAGGCCGCTAGTGACGAAGCGCTTGAGCCGCGCGAGCGCGACGGTCGTTCCGCCGACGAATTCGGAGGCATTTAGCACCTTGAGATCAAGGCCGAGCGTATCGATTAGATCGTGGGTCGGAGCGATCGAGCTGAATCCTCGCGGCGGACGCCACGGTACACGAACTCTCCGCCTGCCCACCGGAACGAGAAATCGCTCAAGCTGCGCGTGAATCTTCGGACGGATCGTGCGCGCCGCGTAATGTTCACGGCCGATAAGCGCGGTCGGCACGATTACGTTGGCGTCAACACTCAAGATCGGGCCGCGAATTTCGGCAGGGATCGCCTTGCGCCAGCCGTCGATCGAGCCGAGCGGATTTCGATCGACAATAATCGCCGAAGGTCGCATTGTGAGCGCGAAGCGGGCGAAGTCGTCCACCGCGCGCCAGCTCTGTGACAAGCGCATCGCGAATCCAATATGCCGCCGTTCGAGGCGCGCCGCCGTGTCCGCCAGACCTTCGATCATGAAAGTGTAATGGCGCACGCTCGCATATGGGTGATGCGTTCGTAGCGCAAAGAAGACCACGACCGGCTTTTCAATTGCATTGGCGAGCGCGATCGCGGTTTCCAGGGCAGGGTTGTCGAAAGCGCGCTGGGCCCGGCGCATCCAGTAGATGACACAGCGACCCTGCGGATCGATCGGTGCCCCATCGCGAACCGCGATCCGCGGATCGTCGGCCAGCGCTTCGATCAGGTCCATTTATTATCGGGCAAGCGTATGCGGATAGCTGGAAGTCAGGCGAGGCATCTCCAATCCTGCCTGATCGACTCTTCGTTCGAGCATCGTCAGATACATCTCTGATAGTTCGCCATTATCGCTCGCCTTGAGCCCGTAGCGGATGCAGTCGAAAGTGAAGCCGCTGCCCGGCGGCCCGAAGAAGTTCACCGCGCGCGGCAGCCATTCGCGCAGTGCCTCGTTGACTCGATCGGCGCCAAAGCGATCCGCGGCCTCGCGCAGCTCGGTGCTCGCGAAGCTCTCATGGTCTTCTTCTTCATCGAGAATAATCGCGGCGGCGCGCTGATGCGGCGCGTAGCTGGAATCGCGATAGTTGACGCCGATCATCAGCAGTCCGGTAACGTCGAGGCTGAGGGACGCCATCAGCAGGTCGAGCGGGCCCGCCGGATTTTCCGCGAAATGCCGCGGCGCCGCGAACGACGGTAGCTTCATCAGCGGGATCATGGAGCGATCGGCGTGCGCTTCGGAAGTTCCGATTTCTTCGAGAATTCGATAGACAAGCCGTGCGTGCTTGCGCTCCTCGTCCAGGTTCTTTTCGATCGTCGGGCGCCGTTCAGGGTCGTTCAGATTTTCGAGAGCGCGCTGATAACCCACTGCAGTGAGCTTCTCGGCGATCGCGTGAGCGGCCAACAGCCGCATCAGGATTTTCGCGTAATGAGGTTCGACGCGCCCCTCAATCAGGTCGGCGGCTTCGATCGCGCCGGGAGCGTACAGGCGTTTCACCAATGCACCCCAAGGCCGCTCGCCGGCTCAGCCCGCGGCGTGGCGCGACGGCAGGATCACGGTGGCGCTGCCCGGAGTGGTTTTTTCTCCTTGGGCATTTTCGAGCCAGATCTCGCAGTCCACCAAGTGGTTTCCACCGTCTATGTACTTCTTGATCACCTTGCCCTTGCAGGTGACGGGCGTTCCCGGCTGATCCATCCCGCGGTACTGCACCGAGAGTTTGCGCAGCCATCCGAGTTCGCCCGCGAAATCCGTCATCAACTGGCCTAGGAACGCGTTCTTCAACGCGCCGTGCAGGATCACGCCCGGCAGATGATTCTTCAGTGCAAAGTCCTTGTCGTAATGAATCTGATAGAAGTCGCCAGACGCGCCGGCATATTTGACCAGTTGCTGTGTGCTCGGGTCTTTTTTCAGCGATGGAAGCTCTAAGCCAACTTCGACGTCCTCATAATAGAATTGCTTTTGCGCCATGCTCATCTCTCCAGAGTGCCTCCCGGATTCGGGTGGTGTTGCGTGCCCCTCGCGTTAATAGCGAATCGCGGTGGAGCGCTGGATCGCGCAAACCTGGCCGAACTGATTCGTGTAGGTGGTCTCGGTCGTGATGAAGACCATTGGGCCCAGGCGTCCGGCGCTTTCGCGCAGGTCCGCGATTTTGGTCTGCACCGTGATCCGGTCGCCGGCCCGAATCGGTTCGAAGTATTCCCAATCGGAGCCGCCGTCCAATCCTCGAAACGATTCGCCCATGTCGAGCTTGACGTCGGGTATTGCCGCCGAAAGCGATCGTCCAAAGGTCGGCGGCGCGACCATTCCGCCAAAGCGCGTGTGGCGCGCGTCGCGATCGCTATTGAAGATCGGGTTGGTGTCGCCGATGGCCTCGGCAAAACGCCGAATCGCACCGCGTTCGACCTCGATCGTTCGCGCCTCGCCAACCTTACCGATCTGCTTGCGCGCCTCGTCCGTAACGTACTTGTTCGCCATTTAATCTCACCCTGTGTGAGTAAACTTGAGCCTCGAGCCGATCACCGCTTGCCCTTGGCAATCGGCCCGGCGGCCGCGGCGCCGGCCAGCTTCGAATGGTCCCAGCTCGCCCATTTTTCCGGACGTATCCGAATAACGGCGCGCTTTTCCGCCTGGCGCCGATAGGCCTCCGTGATGATCACGTCGTCCGGAGTGGTCGCTTTCCCCGCAATCCGCGCCATCTTACCCACCACCAGCTTCATTGTCGCCAGCACCGCTTCTGTGTCGTCGATGATTTCGGCCAACCCGCGAATCATCACGCCTCTGATCTTGTCATAAGCCGTACCATGCTCGACCATTACTGCCACGCGGGGATTACGCTTGAGATTCAAGACCTTTTGCGCCTTGCCGAAGCTGGTCATCACGATATTGCCGTCCGCATCGAGCGCGAACGACATCGCCACCAGATGCGGGTAACCGTCGCGGTCGAGCGTCGCCAACGAGAGATTGGGCGTGCTCTCGAGCATCGCCGTGGCTTCGGCCGGAGTCATCCGGATTTGTTTGCGAGTGTCGGTTTTATCCACGCTGCCAATGCTCCAGGCGCTAAATTGCGGCTATGCAGCGCCGCCAGGCAACTGGTCTAATATATGACGGGTGCGCGCGACAAGTGAAAGCGGCGCGCCAGCGACGGAGGACACTGCAATGGCGAAACTGAGTCCAGAAGAAATTTCGACCAGGCTCAAAGCGGTGGCCGGATGGCACTATGCGGAAAATGCGATCAGCAAGCTCTACCGCTTCAAGAAGTTCATGGACGGCATCCACTTCGTTAACCAGGTAGCCGAAATGGCCGAGACCGCCGACCATCATCCGGATATTTTCGTCAATTACATCCGCGTGACGTTCACCTGCTCGACCCACGATGCCGGCGGCGTGACGGAGAAAGACGTCGCGTTGGCGACCGAGATCGAGCGCGCCTTCAAAGCGCTGGGTGGTTGATACGTCCGTGGCAGCAAGGACCTAAAGTAATCCGCATGGACAACTATTTCGAGGTCACCAGCTTTCTTCAACATCACTAGGGCGTGTGCTTGAAGTCGGAAACCTCACCGGCCCGACGGTGAGACCAAATCTTTAGTCGCGATCGGCTAGCGCTTGCGTGGGACAAAATACTGGATGCCGGCGCCAGCACCGTCGATTTCGCGAATGAGATCCTTCAAGTCGTCGGAGTCCTCTACGAAGTCCAGCTCGGTGGTATCGACCACCAGCAGCGGGGTTTCGTCATAGTAGAAGAAGAAGTCGCGGAATGCCGACGACACGCGTTCGAGATATTGCACGCTGATGTGCCGCTCGAAGTTGCGATTGCGCTTGCGCAGCCGGTCGATCAGCACATCCACATTTGCACGAATATAGACCACCAGATCCGGGCGCGGCATTTGGGCGTCGAGCAGCCGGTAAACGTTCTCGTAGAGCGCGAACTCGTCGGGCGCCAGGTTCAGTGCCGCGAAGATGCGGTCCTTGCTGAAGAGATAGTCGGCGACCGTCGCCTGCGCGAACAGGTCCTGCTGAGCGAGTTCGCGTTGCTGGTTGTAACGGGTGAGCAGGAAGTAGAGTTGAACCGGAAGCGAATACTTGTCGGGATCTTCGTAGAAGCGCTCCAGAAAGGGATTGTCTTCGACCCCTTCGAGCACCAGCCGGGCGTTGAGCTCTTTCGCCAGCGCCCGCGCAAGACTGGTCTTGCCCACTCCGATGGGGCCTTCGATAGCGATATAGCCTCCCCGCCGCTGCATCGAGCCGCTTGGATCGAGCCTCCCCCGGCGCGGACCTGACGATTACGTCCGCAGGCTAATCGCGCCCGCCTCGCGCATAGATGATCATTCGTCGGCCGGCTTCGGTAATGGGAAATGAATCCGCTCTTCCTTGATTTTCATCAATTCGACGGCTGCGCCCTTGCGCGAAAACGCACCGATGATCTCCTGCACCAACCATTCGGGCGAAGAGGCGCTGGCCGTCAGCCCGAGCGATTTCGCGCCTTCAATCATCGCCGGTTCGACGTCGGCCAGCGAATCGACCAGGAACGCTCGTCCACCGCGCATGCGCGCGACTTCGACCATCCGATTGGCATTCGAACTCTGCCGCGAGCCGACTACCAGCACCACGTCGCTGACATCGACCAGTTCTTTGACCGCATTCTGACGATTCTGCGTCGCGTAACAGATGTCGTCGGTCTTGGGCGTCGCCAGCGCCGGAAACCGGCGCTTGAGCGTTGCCATGATATCCCGCGTGTCATCGACACTGAGCGTGGTCTGCGTGACCGCGGCGACATGATCCGGATCCGAAATCTCGAGTGCTTCGGCTTCCTCGACCGTGCCCACCAGCAAGACCTTGCCAGGCGCAACGCCGAGCGTGCCCTTGACCTCTTCGTGACCGGCGTGGCCCACGAGGATCACAGTGTTGTGTTCCTCGGCGTAACGCTCGACCTCTGAATGGACCTTGGTAACAAGTGGGCAGGTGGCGTCGATGACCCGCAACTTACGTTCGGCCGCCCGATCCCATTCGCTGGGCGCGACTCCGTGCGCGCTGAAAATGACGCGCTGGCCTTCAGGAACCTCTTCGAGCGTATCGACGAAGATGGCGCCCTCGCGTTCGAGGGCCTCGAGCACGAAGCGGTTATGTACTATCTGATGGCGCACGTAGAGCGGCCGTCCATAGGCGCGCAGCGCGCCGCGTACCGCCTCAACGGCGCGATCCACGCCGGCGCAAAATCCACGCGGCTCGGCCAGGATTACTTTTTCAACCGATGTTTCGCTGGGGAGCATAATTACTGTCTAATCTAGCAATACTGGCCGATCGGTCAATATAGAGTCAACGATATCTTGGTCCTTTGGAACCGCACTGGATGATGCCTCATCCGTGCAATTCGGGTGGATGCGAGGTTTGGCAGCCGATCCAGACTTCGCCCCCTTCGAAATACTCCTTCTTCCACACCGGAACGACTTCCTTCAGCCGATCTATCGCGAAACGGCACGCCTCGAAGGCTTCCGCCCGATGCGCCGCCGAGACCGCAATCGCCACCGAGGTCTCCCCGATCGCGACGAAGCCGATTCGATGCTGAATCGCGATACGTACGATTTTGAAACGTTCGCCCGCCTCGCGCATCAGCTTTCGCATCTCGCTCAGCGCCATCGGTTCATAGGCCTCGTACTCCAAGCGCAGCACGACCCGTCCCGCGTTGCCGTTGCGGGTGGTGCCGGCGAAGGTCACGCTCGCGCCCGCCGCCGGATCGGCGACGGCTTGTTCCAGCGCTTCGATATCGATCGGTTCGCGGCCAATCGACACCGGTCCCATCCACGAGTCCGATGGTACGGCGGGATCGACACCGCCGCTTACTGGCGGGATGAAGGCGACTTCGTCAGCGTTACGCGGGCGGTAGTCCTCGCGCACATATTCCTGGTTTACGGCGAAGGCGACCCCATCGTGATGACCGCCGAGGGCCGGGAATTCCGCAAGCAGACGGTTCCAGATTTCACCGACGGTGGTTCCCTCGGGAAATTCGCGACTCAATTCCGCCGCGCGCGCTCGTTCGCGCAGGGTCGCAAATAGTTTAATCGTAAGCCGGTTCATATCGAATTGCTGATCAAAGATGTTCGCGGTTCCTTGAGATCTATCGTTCTGGTCATTCGTGGTGGCCGTCGGATGTTAGTCCGAG
>DASXFX010000121.1:0-2367 GCA_036489375.1 Binataceae bacterium (SeqCode)
AGGTTTACAATCCGACCGGCGCCGCCGACAACGTGATTGTAGCGGCCGCGCGCGCCTGTCCCGCGAAGGCTATCACGGTCGTCGATGAGGACAGCGGCACACAACTGTTCCCGTTACCGAAGAAGTAGGGCGCACCCCCGAGTGCCCGCCGTCACCCGGAAAATCCGTCGCCGCCGCGTCCCCGGCGAACTGGTGGTCGAGCAGACCCGCGACCTCGCGCTGGTCGCGGAGACACTCGCTGCCGCCGGGATGCTCGCGGACGGCGTTGATGCGGCAGGTGGATGCTACCTGACGGCGTACGTCGGCGATCACCTCGCAGGCGTGATTGGAATCGAGGCGCGGGTTGACGCCGCGCTAATCCGCTCGTTGATGGTGGCGGAAACCGATCGCCGTCGCGGCATCGGAGCAACCCTGGTTGCCGCCGCTCGCACCGCCGCCCACACTCGCGGCGCGCGCACCCTCTACGCGCTCGCACCCGATTCGGGCGCGGCTCGCTACTTCGAGCACTTCGGCTTCACCTTGGCCACGTCCGAGCGCCTCATCGCCGCGCTGGCCGGCGCGTTCATGGTCGACTACCTGCTGCAACGCCCGGACGAGTTGGCGCGCTGCCAGGTATTGTCCCTCGATATCGCCAACGACGGCGTCATCCTCCGCTAACCGTCAACAAGTGGGCGGCGTCCGGCTACCAGGACTAAAGCGGTTTTTTGGAAATGTCGGGGTTCTCGCTCGTGCTTGCGGAATGGCAATTCGTTCAGAATAGACTCAAAATGGGAGCTCAGCTGGGGGTCCGTAGCATTATCATCGCGCTCACCACGAGCTGCCACGAAGCGACGGCGAATCCGATCACTCCGATCGCCCCCGAGATCCACAGCGCCCAGTTGTATTGCGACGAATGCACCAGGCCTTCTAGTGGCTGGTTCCGATAGGCCTGCACGCGCGCCTCTGTGCGTCGGCGGAAGACCAGGCAGTTGATCGCCGAGTAGCCGAAAAATACGCACGCTATCAGCGACGTCAGCAGGTGCTTGGCTGGTTCTGACATCTCGCCGCCGACCGAGTTAACGTATCACTTTAGGTTTAACCAACGAGGCGACCGGGGCGGATGCGACGCGAGTAACCCTGCGCCGCACCCATCCCGATCGAGGGTTTGCCGCTACTTGCGATCGATTTCTTCCAGGAATTCAATCTGCGGAGCGCCGTCAAGCAGGTCCTTGATACGCCCGCCCATCGCCTTCATGTGCTCGGTCTTCATGTGGATATCGACCGCCCCCTGGTCCGCGTAGGTCTCATACCAGACGAACTGGGAGGCGTCCTTTTTCGCCTTGTGCAGCACGTACGCCTGGCATCCCGGCTCGGCCGCGCGCACTTTTTGGATCATGTCCTGGAAGGCCTCTTGAAGTGCAGCCTCGCTGCCCGCTTTGGCTTTCAGCCTCGCTATAATGGTAACTGACATCGGTTTCTCCCTGGCCCAAATTGGGCGTTGCGCGATTCGTGCGATAGTTCGTTAGCGCGTGCCGCCGAGGCCGCACGGCTTGATGCCGTCATAGTCGGCCTGCCGCGATTTTTCAAGCGACCGCCGTCACCCGTCGCGCCTATATCATCATTTAACAGCAGCCTTCTCCATTGCTAAGCTCCACCAGCACAGCCGCAGGCACAGTGACGAGACCCCAAGCCCCCGGAGAACCCCCGTACCCGCACAAATGGAGCAAAGATGATCGGCTTTGACTTGACCGAAGAGCAACTCGAACTAAAGGCCCTCGCGCGCAAGTTCAGCGAACAGGAAATCATTCCGCGCGCTCGCGAATACGACGACAAGGAAACCTTTCCGCGCGATATCTGCGCCAAAGCCCATGCCGCCGGCCTCATGAACTTCGGCGTGCCCAAGGAGTTCGGCGGCCCCGATCTCGGCATCCTTGATACCTGCCTCATCCAGGAAGAGCTCAACTACGGATGCTCGGGCATTTCGAATTCGTTCAGCGCCAACGACCTGGGTTCGCTGCCATTGTTGATTGCCGGCAATGCCGAACAGAAGCGCGTCTATCTCGGCGGCCTTGTCGAGCAGCTCAGCTTTTGCGCCTTCGCGCTGACCGAGCCCGGCGCCGGCTCCGACGTCGCCTCGATGAGCACCACCTATCGCCGCGACGGTGACGAGTTCGTGCTCAATGGCACCAAGCATTTTATCTCCAACGGTTCCATGTCCGACTGGATGGTCACGTTCGCGACCTCCGACAAGCGCCTCAAGCACAAGGGCATCTCGTGTTTCGTACTGCCGTCCGCTATCGCGGGCGTCACCCGCAACCGGATGCATGGCAAGCTCGGACAGCGCGCCGCCGATACCGGCGAGATCGTTTTCGACGAAGTCCGCATCCC
>DASXFX010000215.1:0-19372 GCA_036489375.1 Binataceae bacterium (SeqCode)
AAAAAGGTCGGCGTGCCATTCACGCCGCTACGCACGCCGCTCATAAAATCCTCGCGAATGCGATCGCCGTAAGCGTGGCCGGCAAGAGCCTTCTGGATCTCCGCAGCTTTGATCCCTAGTGACGCCGCGTACTCCGCAAGATGGCGATCGTCGAGCGCATCCTGCTTGGCGTACAGCGCGTCGTGCATCTCCCAGAATTTGCCGTGAGCGGCGGCGGCCTCTGCAGCCTCGGCGGCATGTTCGGCATGCGGATGCATTTCGGTCAGTGGAAAATTGCGAAAGACGAAACGAAGCTTGTCCCCCAGCCGACGTTGAACCTCGTCAACTATCGGAGCCGCTTCGCCACAGAAAGGGCATTGGTAGTCGCCGTATTCGAGCAGCGTAATCGAGGCCGTCGAGGGACCGCGAATGTGATCTCGGGCGCCGACGGGTAGGGTGAGCCGGCCCTGAAAATGTGTTTTCATTTGCTCTTCTCCGGTTGTGCTGCGAGGTCTTCAAGAGCGGCCAGGATGCCGTCGGCGCCGGGGTTTACACCAATCGGAGAGACGTAGCTCCAATGAATCGTCCCTTCCGCATTGATAACGAACAAGGCGCGCTCGGTAACACCGTCCGCGTCTCGATAAACTCCGTATGAGCGCGCGACCGCGCCCTTGGGTTCGAAGTCCGAGAGCAGCGGAAAGTGCAGCTTGCGATCCTGGGCGAAAGCAGCGTGGCACCAACTGCCATCGACGGAGATGCCGACGATCGTCGCCTTGAAGCGGTGGAACTCCGAAAGGATCTCATTGTAAAGCGCCATCTGGTCTCCGCAGACCGGACTCCAGTCGGCCGGATAGAACGCGAGAATCAGTGGCGAACCGCGGAAGTCGCTCAGCGACACCAGTTGATCGGGAGTGCTATGCAGCTTGAATTCCGGCGCCGGCGTGCCGGATCCGAGCGCCGAGCCAGGGCTTCCCGCCGCCCGCTCGTTATCGTTGGTACTCATTGCTCGAGGCTTCTCCTTCGGGAAATCGATCTTACATTCGTGAGCATCTACCTAAATCAATTTTGAGTCGAATGGGACACACAAAATTTCACATTCCGTGATCTCATCTACGCCAGTCCGTATCTTTCGCCGGCTTGTAGTGGACTGGATTTTCGATCGGCGCAAAAATGCCCCTCGACCGGAAACTCAGGGTGGCCTGCCGGCAATTCGCGTCGCCGGCGCGGTACTGTCCAGGCCGCAGCATCGGGGGAGCTATGAACATCGACAAGAACGACACCGCGGTAGTCTTCATCGACCCGCAGAACGAGGTGCTGAGTGAGAAAGGCCTGGCGTGGCCGCTGGTCCACGAGAGCCTCAAGGAAATCGGCACCATCGCGAACATCGAGCGCATCTTCAAAGCGGCGAAGACCCACGGCTACGAGGTTTTCATCTCGCCACATTATTTCTATCCGACCGACAAAGGGTGGAAATTCAACGGACCGACGGAGGCCGACGAAGCCGTCAACGGGTTTTTCGCGCGCAAAGGCCCGTACACTATCGACGGTCTGGAAGGGTCGGGCGCGGACTGGCTGGAGCGTTTCAAACCGTACATCCAGGATGGCAAAACTATCGTAGTTGCGCCGCATCGGGTCTGGGGTCCGGAGACCAACGACCTGGTCCTGCAACTGCGCAAGCGGAAGATCAGCAAGATCATTCTCGGCGGGATGCTCGCCAATATGTGCGTCGAATCGCACCTGCGCGAGTTGCTGGAGCAGGGTTTCGAGGTTGCCGTGGCGAAGGACGCGACCGCCGCACCCAAGCATCCCGAATGGGGTTACGGATATACCGCGGCGCTGATCAATTACGCGTTTCTGGCGCACGCGGTCTGGACCACCGACGAAACGCTCAAGGCGATGGAACACGGTCGTTAGCAGGCAGGGGCAAGCCGGATCTCATCCGAGTTGAGCGCGCGCATAACTGCATCAATTTGCAGAGATCGATCGAGAAGAATCCCGTTGCCCCCGTCAGAGGAAACAGGTGCTAAAGTAGAGGGGCCAGTGGGATGATCAGGATGGGCCGAGGAGCGTTCGAGGAGTGAATCATGCAGGACAAGATCGAAGTAGGGTACCAGACCTTCGTCTCGGACGGCGGTGAAGAGTTCGGTGCGGTGCGAGTGGCCCCGACGCACGGGCGGCCCGAGCTGGTAATTTACGTCGAGAACGCCGGTGACTTCACGGTGCCGCTCGACGCGGTGGAAGCGGTGCATTCGGGCAAGGTAATTTTGAATTGCGCCAAACTCGACCATCGCCTGCGCAAGGCTATCGGCCACGCCCACGACGCCGAGAAGCCGGGCCTCTGATCGGGATGTAGCGTTGACGTTGCCGCCGCGCCGCGCTCTCAGTGCATGAGTTGAAGCGGCGCGCGCCGCCTAATCCGCTCGATGCAACCTCATTTCTTTTTCTCGGCGGGAGTCAGCGCCACCGCCGCTTCCGAAGTCAGCAGCAGGAAGGTAAGCGATTCCTGCAGATACAGCCGCACGACGGTATCGGTATGGTTCCAATAGCCAATCGAGATGTCCTGGCCGATATGCAATTCGAAGTCGCCGCCACGAGTAGTGAGAATAAACGCTCCGGCAATCGCAGGGGCGAAAATGATTTCCTCGTTGACCAGGCGCTGGATGTGCTGGATTACCGGATAGCCGTGATCGCTGGCCTCGCTCAACGCCGTATAGGCGTCGGCACCCATCACGACTGAGTACGGACCGTTGACGCCGACCAGCCGCAACTGGCTCAACGCCTCAGCGATCACGTCGGGATAATGAACCGTATCGGTGGGCAACACTTTTATCGGATTGCTGGTGCCCTGCCGGATGCCCTGGATGCCGGCCGCGCCGTAGCCTTCGAAGATTGCGCGATCTTCGGCAAATGCGATCCGCTTGGCGGCTTCCTTTAATGGCTGCCAGTCGGAGTCGTTGGCGCCTCGATCGACGTCGTCAATCGCCTGCCGTTCCAACTCGAAAGGAACCCGCAGCTCGACAAGGGCCTTCACTTCGCGTTGGCGGGAAATGATGCCTTCGCCGGGCGCTTCGACATTGCGCAGATGACCGGTTCCGACCGCCGACAACATGGTGCCGCCGGGGCCCTTGAGGTCTACTACGCGACGTCCCGCGAGGTAGCGCTTGAGGGTGCGGGACGCTTCTTCCTCGATTTGAGCCCAGGCGCCGTCAGAGATTGGGGCGAGTTCGCGGTGCAGGTTATTCATGCCGGGATTTTCCTTTCAATGAGCCAATACCGAGCGAACCGTCGCTCGGCGTCGGGGTAACAGGTGATGATGAGTCGGATTCCGTAGCGGCGGCTCCCGTATCCGGTACCGCGGGTGCGTCAGGGCTGACGGCGTCGAGGAACGATTGCGAAGGCACAAAGAACAGGGTGCCGGTGACCGCGCGGCTGAAATCGAGGATGCGATCGTAGTTGCCTGGAGGTCGTCCGATAAACATGTTCTCGAGCATCTGCTCGGTCGTGCGCGGCGAGCGCGCGTAACCGATAAAATAGGTACCGAACTCGCCGTGTCCGGCCTGCCCGAAGACCATGTTTTCGCGGAGGATTTTGACCTCCTGCCCATTCTCGACGATGGTCGTCAGCGCATTATGTGCGGAGGTCGGTTTGACCGCATCGTCCAGCTCTACATCGGATAGTTTCGTGCGGCCGATGATCCGCTCCTGGGCCTCGGTCGGCAGCGCGTTCCATCCGGTCAAATCGTGCAGATACTTTTGCACGATGACGTAGCTGCCGCCGGCGAACGCCGAATCCTCCGCGCCAATCAGGGCCGCGTCGAGTGCTTCCTGGTTCACCGGATTTTCCGTTCCGTCAACGAAACCGAGCAGATCGCGCGCATCGAAATAGCGGAAGCCGTGCGCCTCATCCACTGGAGTGACGGCATCGCCCAATTTTACCATGATCTGCGACGCCAACTCGAAGCACAGATCCTCACGCTCGGCGCGGATATGAAAGAGTAAATCGCCGGGCGTGGCGACGGCGTGGCGGGTACCCCCCGCCTTGATCTCGCGAAATGGATGGAGTTCCGCCGGTCGCGGCTCGCCAAAGAGGCGGTCCCAAAGCTCGGAGCCGAAGCCGACGACGCACGACAGGTTTCCTGCTTGATCGCGGAAACCGACCGCGCGCAAAAGCTTGGGCAGGTCCCCGCAGAACGATCGTATCGCGTTCAGGCTCTCGGCGCCTTCGTTCACCGTCACGACCAGAAAAATTGTGTCACGCGTGAGCGGCACGACCACCGCCTGCGGTACGGCCGTCGGCGGAGTGGTCTGCGCCGCGCCCGGCGTCTCCATGATGCTGCTCGAATTTTCGTTAAGCATCTTTCAAATCGTCGATCATTGAGAAGTCCAGCATTGACGAGTTCCGCATCGAGAAAATCACGGATCGATTAAGTCCCGCTAATTCTCTGCCAATCCACCAATAAGCCTTGCGATGAACCAGTTTTTCCCCGGAGCATCGTGACACGACCGCGAGGCGGAATCCAAACCCCGCGACGGCCGGGAATTTGGAGAATCGGCGGGCATTAATCAGTGCTTCCGCTCGATAATCCGATCACCGGATGCATTCAACTCCTTTCGTTCATCCTTCGGGGTATCGAGCGAGCCCGATTGTGCGGTCAATGTTGTAGCAGACTGGATCGCCGCAAACTGCTATTTTTCAAGTACTGAAGCGTCTTTCCCGCGCTTTGAATCCAAGACGAAATTTTTTCACACTGCCGGGAATACGAGGCCCGAATGCGGCCACGAAATCGTCCATTCCAGCGATATGCCAGCATTCGCGCGGTGAATCGAGCTGCTGCGGCGAAGGCATCATCCTTGCGCTTACAAAGTCAGGTTCCGGCACCAAAAGATCAAAGCCGACCCCAACATGGAGGTTCAGACAAATGTCATCAGATGCAATTCGAAATGCTACCGACAAGGCCAGCGACTTCGTTAACAAAGCGTCCGACAAAGCGAGCGACGCCCTCAACAAGGCCACCGATATCGGCAGCGACGCGCTCGAAGAGGGCTACGACGCCGCGCGCGAGTATGCCGACAAGGGCCTTGACTACGTTGGCGATCTAACCGACCAGGTAAGCGACTTTGTGCGGCGCGATCCGTGGTTCGCGGTGATCGGCGCGTTCGCTATCGGTTACGTCGCAGCGCATCTCTTCCGGCGCGTCAGATAGCGGGTAGCGGTAGCGAAGCAAGCGGAGATAAAAACATGGCTGAAGGCGAAACCGTAGGGGCGCGCCTGCGCGCCCTTGAAAAATCGATCAAGGACCAACCGCTCAAAGCCTTGGGCATCGGCGCGGCGGCAGGTTTTGTAATTGGCGGTGGATTGCGAAGCCGGCTCGGCACTTCGATCCTATTGTTAGTCGGGAAGATCGCGATGCGTGAGATGGCTTTATCGGCGGTCTCGGGAGCGGTGAATAAACATGACCGAAGTGGCAAGGATCGAGGACGACCTCGCCCGCGCGCGACAAGATCTGAGTCAGACGTTAGAGCAGGTGAATCAAAAGGTCGCGGCAGCCGGAACTCGGCTCATCCGGCCTGAGAATCTGCTGCGCATCAATCCGGTCCTGACGATTGGGCTCGCGGCGGCGGCGGGATTCGCCGTCGGTTCTACGCGCAATCGCGGTGAGAAGTTTGGCGCATTCGCGGTCGGTTTGCTCATCGGCATCGCTTTCAGATCGCGCACTACTTCAAAGGACCGCAGCCGTGGCTAAGGACAACAACAATCTGGGCCCGGTCCGGGTCGAACAGCGAACGGATGATTGGCCGACGCTGCTCGGTAAACTATTCGACGATTTCATCCGGATCTTGCGCGGCGAGGTAAAGCTGTTAGGCGCCGGTATCGCCTTCGCGATCGATAGTCTGGTGGCGCGCAGCGTCAGGCTGATGGTTCTGGCCGCGATGGCGCTGGCGGGATTGTTCTGCCTCCTCGCCGCGGCGATCCTCCTGCTGCATAAATGGCTCGAATGGTGGCAGGCGTTCGGTGTAATGGGCGTGGGCTTGCTCTTCATCGTGCTGGTTGCGTCCCTGAGCCGGAGCACAAAAGCACTGTCGGAGCCGACTTCGGATATGTGAGCGATCAGGTTCCAAGCCACAAACGACGATCTTGAGAGAAGGAAGTACAATGACGAATCGCGATAAGTTCCCCTCGATGATAATCGCAATGATTGCGGTTGCGCTCGTAGCCAAGGTCGCCCTTGCCGGCGATCAAGGTCCTGCTGTCACCAACGATAGCTCCGTTCAGTCAGAAAACCTTTCGGCGCATAGCGAGCAACACACCGTTTACAATACGCCCGCGGATCGCGCCAACGATGCGCTCTTAATCACAGAAGTGAAATCCGCGCTGGCTAATGATGGAGTGGCCGAGGGCTATCCAATCACAGTTGCCGCGGCTCACGGAGTAGTTACGCTGACCGGGGTGCTCGGATCGAAGGAGGACGTGTCTCACGCGATCGTCCTCGCTCGTAACTGTGATGGTGTGAAAGACGTTCAGAGCAAGCTGACGACCGATAAGACCCCGACTGGCGAGTAGGTTGCCGTCAGGGAGCGTTGGATTCGCGCTGTTGCACCGCGACAGGGCTGGTAGTTATTGCGCGGTTTAGCACCGACCTCAGTTAGACTGAGCTACCGACGAACGACCATCAGCGCGCGAGTTCGACGCTACAGGTCCCGAGGAAACCGTGACGTCGACGGTCATTCCCAAAAAGTCGGATGGCGATCCCGTCCAACTGCCTGCGATGGGAACCGCTTGTGCCGGGTCGCGTACGACTGCGACGCGGATGAGATCTCGATTTCCCACGATCCCGTTTGTCGGATCGAATTCCGTCCAGCCGGCTCCCGGTAGATAAATCTGCACCCACGCATGGGTGGCGCCCCCACCGACGTTACCGTTACCCGCTGTCGCCGGCGAATAGAGGTAGCCGCTGACGAAACGAGATGCCAGGCCGAGTGTGCGCGCCGCTTCGATCATCAGAATCGCGAAGTCCCGGCAACTGCCACTGCCCAGTTTTAGGGTTTCTGCCGGCTTCTGCACGCCTTCGGCGTCGCGAGCGACGTATTTGAACTCCGCTTTTATCGTTTGAGTGATCGCGGTCAGCAGTGCGAGTGTCTCAGTCGCGCCGTCGGTGCGCACAAAGCGTTTCGCCCACAGGTCGAGCGTGTGGCCCGGATCCGGGAATTGACGCTCAATCACGCGCGTGAGGTCGGGCCTTTCATCGACCGAGTAGCTAAAAGGGTAGGTGACCGCATAGTCCTCGATCGGGCAGTCGGGTTCGTTGCGCTCAAAGTGATCGAGATCGATTTCGCTGACGATGTGTAGTTCATTCGCGGCGGTTTGAAACGAAGCGATCGCAACTGAATTTCCGAACACATCGTGAAGCCATCGCAGCGCAAACGGCGTGGGACTTATCATCAACCGGGTATTCAATAAGCGCAAATCATGACTGTCCCGTGGGCGGATCATCAGCCGATGATCGCCAAAAGTTACCGGGTTTGCATATTTGTAAATCGTGGAGTGGCGAACGGTCAGCATATTTATTCTCGTGAACCCTGCCGATTCTCAAATAATAGCAAATTTGTTGCCGACCGGTGGGAGAAATATTTCGCAGATTCCGAAAAGCGCAAGCTGAGAGTCATAGCGATGGTATGTATCTCAATAGCTAGTGACTATGAGATATGAACGATCATAAAGAGCGAAGTTTACACTTATAGTCAGGGCCATCGCGCGCCGTCTCCGCATGTGGGAAGGCACGTTGCGCAAGCGTATAATTGATGGCATAGATACTGCGTGAAGGGATCCGTGAGCCCTCGTGGGGTCCGGAGGATTGATAGATGGCATCACGTCCGATCGCAAAAGGTAACATCTCCTTCGGCTTGGTTTCGATCCCGGTGAAGCTCTTCTCGGCGACTCGACCGCAGTCGGTGAGTTTCAACCTGCTCCACGAGAAAGATAAGAGCCGCATCCAACAGAAGATCTATTGCCCGGTCGATGATGCGATCGTCGATCGCAGCGAGCTGGTTCGCGGTTTCGAAATCGAGAAGGGACGTTACGTGACCTTCACCGACGAGGAATTGAAGAACCTCGAAGCGGCAAGTGGCGACCCCACTATTGAGATTACCGAGTTCCTGCCGCTGCGCGAAGTAGATCCGGTTTACTTCGAATCGTCCTATTACCTTGAAAGCGAGCAGGGCGCCGGCCGGGCTTACCGCCTGCTGACCGATGCGATGACCTCAAGCGAGCGCGTCGCATTGGGTCGCTATACCATGCGCGGCAAGGAGCATCTGGTGGTGCTCCGTCCTTATGCGAAAGGTCTGATGCTACATACCTTGTACTATGCCGATGAGGTTAAGGCGGCGGACGAATTCGATCGTTCTGCGAATGAGTCATCGAAGGAGAACGAGCTCGCGCTGGCGAAACGCTTGATTGATGACCTGACGCACAAGAAATTCGAGCCGGAGCACTATCACGACAGCTATCGCGAACGGGTGGTTGAAGCGGCCCAGCAGAAGGCCGCTGGTGAACAGATAGCCGCGGCGCCGGCGTCTCCGCATCGTGGGCAGGTGATCGATCTGATGGCGGCCCTGAAAGCATCCCTCGACAAACGCGGGACCAAGGTCGAGCCGGCCGCCGCTGAGAGCGAGGTCGATTCGAGCGAGAAGGTCGCGGTGAACGCCCACGGCAAGACTCGTCCGTCGGCGGCAGCCTCCCATGCCAAGGCGCGGCGCGTAGCCCGTAAGAAGTAACGGTTCGCGTCAGTTATTTTCGACTGCCTTTTGACAATCGCTTCTGCGCCGCCCCGAGCGGACGTTCGGCTTCACAATAGTCCTTCCACGCCGCACTCTTTTTGATCAACGCGGGCGCAGTGCGGATCGTAAAGCGCCTGGGATCCAGTCCCGCGCGCACCTGGGACCACGACACTGGCATCGATACTGTCGCACCCTCACGCGCGCGCGGAGAGAGCGGCGCGACTGCGGTTGACATGCGATCGTTGCGCAAATAGTCCAGAAAGATTTTTCCGGTCCGCTCTTTCTTGGACATATTTATGAGATAGCGGGCGGGGCTATCCGCAGCCATCTGCAAACAGACCTCGCGCGCAAACGCCTTCGCCTCAGTCCATCCCACCGCGTCTTTCTTTCCGGCAGCGAGCGGCGTCACCACGTGGATACCCTTGCCGCCAGTGGTTTTGCAGAAGCAGATCAGGCCTAGCGCTTCGAGACGATCTTTGACTTCGCGCGCGCTTTCGACGACGGTCGCGAAATCGACGTCGGGCGCTGGATCGAGATCAAACACCAGCCGGCCCGCTACGTCGGGCTGTCCCGGCTGGCAATTCCACGGATGTAACTCCAGTCCTGCGACCTGGGCGATAGCGGCCAGACCTTCAACGCGATCGATCTGAAGATACGGCTTCCGATCGCCGGAGACCGTAGTCAGCTCCAGCAGCTTTGAAGTTCCCGGCATCGCGTGGCGCTGAAAGAATTGCTCGCCGCCGATACCGTCCGGCGCGCGGATTATCGAACATGGCCGGCCCTTCAAATGCGTGATCATCCACGGGCCGACCGCCTCATAGTAATGCGCCAGATCGAGCTTCGTGACCGGCTTGCCGTCGCCGCCGTCGGGCCACATGGCCTTTTCCGGATTTGAGATAGTCACTTCCAGCACCATTACTTCTTTCGGTTTTTGTGATGCCGGCGACACGGTCACCTCTTTTCGCTGCGAAGGTTTATTATCTCCATTAGTCAGTCCGGAGTCAGTCCGACTAGTCAGTCCCGCCGTCCCCGCGTCCTTTACCGCGGCAGATTGTTCGATAGTGATTTCGGCGGCTGGTTTATCTTCGCGCAAACCCTTGAACGACGCCGCCCGCACCATACCTCCTTCGGTCCAGTTGGAAAACTCGATCTCGGCGACGAGTTCCGGCTTCACCCAATGAATATTCGATTGCGGGCGCGGCGCGTTGTCCCCGCTGAAAGGACTTTCCGCGGCGGCCAGCGCTTTCAGCCGCGGAAGAATTCGCTCAACGACGTCTTGTCCAAAGCCGGTTCCAACGCGGCCCGCATAAGCGAGATGCCCGTCCCGATGCACTCCCACCAGCAGTGATCGGAAGTGACCGGCGGTATCGGTCCAGGCGCCAACTACGACCTCCTGGCCGGGACGGCATTTGACTTTTATCCAACTGCTCGCAGTGCGTCCCGATCGGTAAGGCGCATCGAGGCGCTTGGAAACGATACCTTCGAGCGACATTTGCCGCGCCGACTCCAATATATCGTCGCCACTCGCGTGCAGGTGTTCAACATAATGGATAGGCGTAGGAACATCCTCAGATTGCGCCGCCAGCATGGTCTCCAGGTGCGCCTTTCGATCCGCCAGCGTTAACTCGCGCAAGTCCGCGCCCCCGGCGAACAGCAGGTCGAAGGCATAAAAGATCAAGTCGTCGGTAGCGCCATTCGAGAGCGCCGCCTGCAACGCTGCGAAGTCAGGCAAGCCGCCGGAGTTTGCCGCCACTACTTCGCCATCGATGATCGCGTCGGGCAGTCGCGCCGCAGCTTGCGCGATCTCCGGGAACTTGCCGGTCCAGTTCAATCCCTTCCGCGTGCGCAAGCTCGCGCGTCCGTGTTCGATGCGCAATTGCAGGCGATAGCCGTCTAACTTGATCTCGTGAACCCACTCGTCACCCGACGGTGGCCGATTAGCCAGACGGCATAGTTGTGGCGCAACGAATTCGGGCAGCGCCTTGACCTTCATGCCCGCGACCTTTTTCGCGGTCGCGGGCGTGGCCTTGTCCGCCGCTATGTTCGCGGTCGTTGCCGACGTAGATGGTGCTGGTGCGGAATCTCCCCGGTTTGAATTCCAGACCGCATCGGCCTTCGCGCTCTTGCGCGTATCGAGCATAAAGGGCTTCGGTCCGCGGCCTTTGCCCGCCGCGATCTCGGCCATCGCGCGACCCGACGCCACCGATCGATCCTCAGCCAGGAGTGCATCCGCGTCGCCCTCGCGCGCCCATTCGTCGCGATGTTTGATCAGGAGCCAGTTTGTTCTTTTGCCGCCGTTTCGATCGTGCTTCATCCGGACCAGCACCCAACTGCCATGGAGCCGCTGCCCGTCCAGTTGAAACTTGAAGTCGCCGCTCTTGAGTGCCGTTTCTGGCGAACCCTCCGGTTGCCAATAGCCACGATCCCAAAGCTGTACCGAGCCGCCGCCGTACTGTCCGCGCGCGATGGTGCCCTCGAAATCACCATAGGCCAGCGGATGATCCTCAACCTCGACGGCGAGGCGCTTGTCGTGCGGATCGAGCGAGGGCCCGCGGGTCACAGCCCACGACTTGAACACGCCGTCGAGCTCGAGGCGGAGATCGTAATGAAGCCGGGTGGCCGCGTGTTTCTGAATCACGAAGCGCAATCGTGGCGACGACGCGACTCCGCTTTCACCGCTGGGCTCAGCGGTTTTGCTGAAGTCGCGTTTCGCTTTATAGCGGGCAAGATCGTCGCTGGGCACGAATCCAATCTCCGTCAAACCACGGCGCTAACTCTTACAATTATCCCGATCTGCGCGCATCGAATCCTCTCGCCGGTGGAGCAAGCGTAGAAAGATCGTCGAGCGATTGACACTGGCGAACATCGTGCAAAGGAATCGAACGCTCTCCTTGACGACGGAATTCATCTCCGCTCCGTGCTTAATTCTAAGAGAGTTTAATCGCATTACGTGAGGCCAACGAGTGCTGAAATACCAGTCTTGGTTAAAGATTCCTGCACGTAATTCAAAGTTCTACAGCGGGGACCGGAATAGATGTTTGACAGACAGTATAGTCCTGAATAAATTATCGTAGCGTAACACGGGTTGTATTTGGCTAGCGCGCGGGTAAACCGCATCAACCAGGCCATACGCCCCGGCGATTGACGATAACGACGAAAGCATGAATCGCAGCCCCGAAATTACACCAGTTGTGAGCGCGCGAGGATCGTTTGTAAGACGCGTTTTCAGCACGCCGAAGCGCGGCCAGGCGATGATGGAATTCGCCATCGTCGCGCCGCTGTTTTTCTTCCTGATCTTCGGGGTGCTGGATTTTGCACGCATGTTCTTCGCACAGATGACGCTGCAGGACGCGGTGCTGGAAGCGGGCCGCTATGCCTCGACGGGGAATCATCTCACCAACCCCAACAACCCTCAGCAAACGCTCTCGCGCGTCGCCTCGATCGATCAGATCGCTCAAGAGTACGCAGTCGGCTTCAATGTTTCGAACATCCAGGTGTCCAGCGTGGGTGGCGGTGCGGGGAGCGCCGGCGGCCCGGGCGACATTGTAACAGTCACGCTGACCACTAACTTACCCTTGATGACTCCGATGATCTCACGGCTTTTTCCCAATGGGGCGTACACCTTCACTTCGACTGTAACTTTCAAGAACGAGCCTTTTCCTTCGGGCCAAACCAACTAAGGCACCAGTGATATGGCGACATCACGACATCGTGCTTGGGTGGGGACGAAGATCATAGTTGGGAAGAGTTCCGGTCAGGCGGCGGTGGAGTATGCGATCATCGTTACCTCGATGCTCCTGCTGCTCTGCGCCGTGATCGATTTTGGCCGCGCGCTCAACTACATGCAGGTGATGGTCGGTTTGACCCGGCAAGGTTCGAACCTCGCATCGCGCGGCAGCACGCTGGCGCAAGCGGCGGCATCGGTAATCTCGGGAGACGCGCCGCTCGATTTGAACAGCAGCGGGGAAGTAATCGTTACTTCCGTCACCAACACCAACAATGCCAATACGATTACCGGTCAGGCGACAGCCGGGTCGCTTACACTCTCCAGCAGGATCGGGAACTACGTCGCGAATAATCCGCGGGCCTCAAGAGCCTCGGTGCCGACTGGGGCGAACAGCATGCTCCAGGCGGGCCAAACGGTGTACGTGACCGAGATCTTTTACACCTACCATCCGATCACCCCGATCGGAAATCTGATGTCGATTGTCATGCCTACAACGCTATATGAAGCCGCCTATTTCTGAGCGACTGGAGACGAAGCCCTTGGATCAAAGGAAAAGCAGATCGAGCGATCGGGGACAAATTCTCCTGATATTTGCGTTCCTCTTTCCGGTGCTCATTTTGTTCCTGGGCCTCGGAATTGACGCCGGGTTTGCCTGGGTTATGAAGGCCCTGCTTTCGCGGGCAGTGGACGCGGCGGCGCTCGCGGGCATGCGCAACATTGACCTGGGAACAGCTCAAGCCCAGGCGATCGCGCAGGACGCGTTCAATGCCAATTTTGGATCTGGCTTTAACCGTGACACTGGCGCGCCGGTAGTTAGTATCACCGTCACCAAGGACGCCAACAATAATAACGTCGTAAACGTCAGTGCTACCGCAACAATAGACACTTTTTTTATTAAATTGCTGCCCGGTTTCGGCACCATGAACATCACGTCGAACGCGCAGGCGACCCAGCCGCAGCTGATTATGTCGCTGATGTTGGACAAATCGGGCTCGATGAATCTTAACGGCGGGGCGCAGGCGCTGCCGGGCGCAGTCACCAGCTTCATAGGTTACTTCAACAACACCTCCGATCAGGTCGCGGAGATCAGCTTCTCCTCTATCGCGACGGTTGACGTGGCGATGCGGACTGGCTTCCAGACTCCGATCACCAACGCCATGCGTGCGATGACGTTTGGCGGCGCTACCTTTTCGCAGTCGGCGTTGTCGGCGGGCGAGACGCAGATCAGCAATGTGCACACCGTCGCCGGCCAGAGCATCGTCAAGGTAGCGGTGTTCTTCACTGACGGCTGGGCCAATACGATTCAGGACACTCTAAAATGTCCGTCCAACACCTTGGTGAACTACGGTGGATGTTCTCCGCCGGAGGCCGCAGTGAACTGGTGCAGCGGCATCTCATTCCTCAGTCCCACCACGGGTAACAGCGTGACGTGTAACGCGACTACCTTTCCGTCGCAGCTTACGGGGACGACGCTGCCGCTGACACCGACGGCGACCGGCGAAACCAATATCGCCAACGACGCGATGTACCGCGCGGTGCAGGTAGCCAATAACATGCGCACGGCGCAGGGGATCACGGTTTACGCGATCGGGATGGGCGACAAGATCAACGACTCGTTCCTGCAAGAGGTCGCCAACGACCCGGCGAGCCCGACCTTCGACTCGACGCAACCGGAGGGAGAAGCGATATTCGCGCCCGACTCCACTCAACTGCAGAATGTGTTCGATACGATCGCGCAGAAGATCCTCCTGCGCATCTCGCAGTAACGTCCGCAGCTTTGTAGCTACCCGGCGACGCAGTCGCCGGGTAGCGAGATTCGTCCTCGGGACGACGCCGGATCACGGCGTCGTCCGAGGGGCGAAGGACGAGGGACGCATCGCCATTTCTGATGCGCATGTCTTCCGCATACAGACTAATGCGTAGCGGGGTCGAAAGATCAGCGTTCCTAATGTCGTGAAATGTTTCACCCGCGTTTGGGACCCCGGCGCACCGCGAACGACCTTATGTGCAAAGGCCGGCCTTGCGCTTCAGCCAGTTCGGCCGTCATCGAGCGCGCACGAATCTCGAGAAGCGGGGGTCGGTTCACGTCGGCTGAAGTGTTCGGTATAGTTCGATACACCACCCAAGTTCATCGCGCCCATTCCTCGGATCGAGTCGGAATGGCGAGCGGGGCAAATACTTGAGAAGGACTTTATTTGCGAATAGCTTGAACGGCACGCGCCCGTAGCTCAACTGGACAGAGCATCAGACTTCGGATCTGAGGGTTGGGGGTTCAAATCCCTCCGGGCGCGCCAACAAAATCATAGAGTTTTTAGGGCTTCCCAAATATTTTATTTTCCTATGTAGACGCTGTGTAGACGCAACGCGGGTTAAATCTCGCGCGTCTGAACACAGATTCAAGGCATTTCCTCTGCAACTCGAAAGGGTCTCGGGGGTTCGAATCCCCCCCTCTCCGCCATTGAGTCTTTAGCTGTCTATATTATTCCCAAGCGCGTCTAATAATGCCGCGTGGGCGCGACTATTCGCAATTGAAGCGCACTGGAGAGAGGCTCTCTGGATGCCCGGCGGCGCGAATTTAGCCCGCTCTCTCCGTTGGTGGATTCGGCGGTGGACTTCGCCCAATATCCGGTAGCGCGAGAACTCGATATATCGATTGAATTGGAATCAGAAATACTTAAAAGGCCAGTCAGTAATTCGAGGGTGCGGAGTATCAGGCGAGATCTGCGAAGCCGAGCAGTGTCTCCTGCGCGTGCCAGCTCAGCGGAAGATCCCCGCGACCGGTCGACAAAAACTGCGTGGTGAGTGCCGGGGGCTGGCGCCCTTCGGCAATACTTTCGACGATCGTTGGCGAGAGGAATGCCAGACGAATCATGCGGCTGACGTAACGCTTGCCGACACCTTCGCGCTTGCCAATTTCGACCATTGAGGCCGCGCGACCCGAGGTCAGATCATTAAACCAGCGGCGAGCGCGCGCCGCCGCCTTCAGGATCGTCGAATCAATCCGCGGCGCTGAACCTGAGCTTCCACCGAAGCCTCCGCCGACAATCAGTCGCATCTCATTCCCACGGCGCTTCACGCATAGTGGTATCTGACGCGTGATTGACAAGTGGGTCGTAGCGTTCGCGGTCGGTTTGCCGGATGTGGCAATCGGCAATCTGAGCGAGAGTCGGATCCCATCCTGGTGCAACTCTGCGCGCTCGACCAGTGCTTTTAGTGCCGTCGCTGCCTCAGCCTCCGAGCGAAGGCGCTTACTCCATTCCGCGGCAGTCGCGAAGATAGAAGTTATGTTGTGCGCGCCGAGTCCAGCCTTATCGACGTCGGCTACTATAGCTGTGCAATCATCGAGAATCCCGGCGATAGCGGCCGCAAGATTGCGTTCGATCTCCACAGCCGGAACGCGCCATCCCTGTCCAGGCTTACGCGCCGCTCCTTTCATCAGACTGCGTGAGACGTAGTATCGATAACGGCGCTTGCCCTTGACTGCATGACTCGGCGTCAGCCGTTCGCCGTTGTCGTCGAAGAGCTTACCGATGAGCGGACTGGGCATCGATTCGCTGGGCTTTCCGTCGGCCCTAACCGTATGGGCGCGGAGAAGTTCTTGGGTTTTGTCCCAGAGCGAACGTTCAACGATCGGCTGATGCTGGCCTGGATAGCGCGCGTCCCGGTGTCGCACCTCGCCGACGTAGATGGGGTTGCGCAGCAGGGTGTAGAGCGCACCGCGCGAGAAGGACTTTTCACCGGTGCGGGAGCCGTTACTGGCTACGCGCAGTTTGGAGCGAAGACCATCGCGATCCAGCTCCTGCTTGAGCAGACGCACGCTTCCCAGATCACAGTAGCGCTGGAAAATATGCCTGACCGTCGCAGCCTCGGCTTCGACCACTGCCAGCTGGCGTTCGCGTACCTCGTAGCCGAGCGGGACCAGACCGCCCATCCACATGCCTTTGCGCTTGGAGGCGGCGATCTTGTCGCGGATCCGCTCGCCTGTAACCTCGCGCTCGAACTGGGCGAACGAGAGTAACACGTTGAGCGTCAGGCGACCCATGGAAGTCGTGGTGTTGAATTGCTGAGTGACCGCGACGAAGGAGACCTGGTGTCCATCGAAGATCTCGACCATCCGGGCGAAGTCCGAAAGCGATCGCGTCAGCCGATCCACTTTATAGACCACCACTACGTCGATAAGGCCCTCTCCGATGTCGGCCAGCAATTGCTTGAGCGCCGGGCGCTCCATTGTCGCCCCGGAAAGACCCCCGTCGTTGTATGCGGTCTTGCGCAGGCGCCAGCCTTCCCCCTGCTGACTGCGGATATACGCCTCGCAGGCCTCGCGCTGGGCGTGAAGCGAATTGAACTCCTGCTCGAGCCCTTCTTCGGAGGACTTGCGGGTATAAATCGCGCAGCGCAGTGCCTGCTCATTATGCGGCTTCATTGATCTGCTCCTTCCTCGCGGCCTTCAGGCCGAAGAACAGTGGCCCCGACCAGCGACTACCTGTAATCGCTCGTGCGATTTGCGACAGTGAGCGAAAGCGCTTTGCACGGAACAGAAATCCATCTGTCAATACGGTCACCTGATGTTTGCTGCCGTGCCATTCCCGAATCAAAACGGTGCCTGCGTTTACGCGAATCTTCTCTGGAGTTGCCGTAGACGGTCGCCGCGCGGTCGCAGCATCGGCGATGCGCTCCAGCAATCGCACCGTCGCCGGCTTGAGGCCACCGAAGACTTTCTCCTGAACCCGATATGCAATCCCCTGGACTATCAGCGACGAACGAAGTTTCGGCGGTGGCTCGGCGCCGAACAATGTCTGCCAGCGCTGGCGGAGCTGCTCCGAGGGCAGTTCGCGCAGTTGCTCCAGTTCCGACGCCAGTTTTTGGGGGTCTCGCTCCAATTTCGCGCCTTTCTTCATAGCTCCCGCTCCTTCCCGGGTACCACCACACATTGCTCGAATCGCGCCAGACATCCAGTCTCTGGCGTTTTCTCATTCCGGGCTATGTCGGGAAAATCAGATCGCTGTGGATGCGTCGAAAGCGATCGGTCGGCTCAAGGTTACCTGTCCGTCCGGCAAGCTAAATAGGCCTTTCTTGATGGCTACTGAAGTCGTCGGAGTTCGAATTGACTGCGATTCGCCGCCGAGTCCCTATCTCCGACGAGACTGCACTCGAATCACCAAAAAGCCCCAGCGGCCTCATTTACAAATATGTGGTCGCGGAGAAAGTCGCCTTCCTGCAGCTGGCGCACGATTTGTAGCCAAAATCTCTGTTGGCGAATTCGGAGCTACCGTTTGCGACGGGAGCGGAAAGGAGTTGAGGTTACGAGGCGATGAGAAAGCCTGGCAAGCGCTGGATTAGCTGCTTCCGACCGCATGTTCCTGCGCGCCCCAAAGGAGAGGTAGTTCGATTTTTTCGGTCTCGGTAAGTTCCGGCGGTTGGTGACCCGTAACGATGGCCTCAACAATCTTCGGCGATAGGAACGCCAGCCGAAGTATACGTTTCTTCCTTGGACATTAAGGCCAACATAAACAGATCACGGGCGCCAACCTGGCTCTCCAGGTAGCGCAGCAGAACCACACCCTTCCTTAGGAGCAAATCGACATAGTACGGATTATCCTGTTCGCCGCTCAAGTTTTGATCTATAAGCAAAACAGGCGAGTAATATTAGCGCTTGAGGCAGATGGCTCTGGGGTCGGAACGGTACATCTAAAACGTTTAGCACGGCATGGCGACTCGGCTGCAAATCAAATCGAAAGAGGACACGAGTTATGGCGGACTACGACGTTGTCATCAAAGGCGGGATGGTGGTGGACGGCACCCGGCTGCCGCGCTATCAGGCTGACATCGGCATCAAAGGCGGACTTATCGCGAAAATCGGCAGCCTCAAGGCGCACCAAGCGAAGAAGGTCGTCGATGCGGGCGGCCATTTTGTTGTACCGGGCTTCGTCGATCTCCACACGCATTACGACGCGCAACTCTTCTGGGATCCGTATTGCACGATCTCAAGTTGGCACGGCGTCACCTCGGTCGTAATCGGGAATTGTGGCTTCGGCTTCGCGCCAGTAAAGCCCGAAATGCGCGAACGATCGATGCTGACGATGACCCGCACCGAAGCAATTCCGTACGCGTCAATGAAGGCTGGATTGCCGTGGGACTGGGTCAGCTATCCGGAGTTCCTCGACAGTATCGAGCGTCGCCCTAAGGGCGTAAACATGCTGCCGTTCGTGCCGATGGCACCGGTAATGGTGTGGACCATGGGCCTCGAGGATGCGAAGTCGGGACGCATGCCGACCGCGGCTGAGACCAACGAGATGAAGCGCATCATCAATGAGGCTATGGATCATGCCGCTTGCGGATGGTCGGCGCAGCGTTTCGGCCGCAATAGCGTGCAGGCGGACTACGACGGAACCCCGATGGTGACCGACCTGATGCACGACGAGACCGCGCTAGCGCTGGCGAGCGTGCTCGGCGAGCGCAACGAGGGGTTTGTCCAGATGACGTACGTGCCTGATAGCGCGGGTGATTACGTCGCCGCGATGAACCATTCGGAGAAACATTTCGAGGACCTGGCGACTATTGCCGGACGCCCGATTCTGTACAACGTCGTCTTGATCAACGACACCTACCCCGAACGCTTTCGCGAGCAGTTACGTTGGCTCGAAAGCTGTGCGAAGCGCGGAATCCGGGTTTACGGACAGGGACTGATGCTCGAACAGAGCTTTACGTTTACCTTCAAGGACTGGAATTTGTGGGACGACTCGCCAGCATGGCGTGAATGCACGACGGGTCCGATCGAAGATCGCTTGATGAAGCTTTCCGATCCGGACCGTCGTCCGGAACTGCGCGAGGTCGTTCAGTCGGGAGTTATAACGAACAACGTCGCGGACATCTTCGTACTGGAGTGCCGGCA
>DASXFX010000074.1:0-19029 GCA_036489375.1 Binataceae bacterium (SeqCode)
CTCCTCAAGACCCTCGAGGAACCGCCCGGCTACACCATGATTATCCTCGTCACGGCCAGCGAGCGCGCCTTGCTCGATACCGTGCGATCGCGCATGCGTCCGGTGCGCTTCGGTCCCTTGACCGCTGCGGAAATCGCGGGCGTGCTGCAAACTCGCGCCAAACTCGAATCGGACCGCGCGCTGGCGATCGCGCCGCTCGCGCGTGGCAGCCTCGCGCGCGCCTTCGCGTTGGCGCAGGGCAATGAGCCGCCGGTGAAGGAATTGGTCGCCGCGCTCGGCCGCGCCCGCACCCTCGATTTCCCCGGCGCGCAGGCGTTGGCGCAGGAATTCTTCGGCGCGCGCGATCAGGCCGTCGATAATTTCGAGCTAATCGCGCGGCTCCTCGAGGAAATGCTATGCTTCAAGCTGCTCGGATCAGAGCTGTTGGCGCCCGCTCCGGAAGCGGCCGCGGCGATGGCCGAGATTGCCGCGCGCAGCGATGCGGCCATACTGGCGCGGGTCGCAGTTAACGCCCTTGCGGCGGCGGTGGCGGTTGACGAAATGGCGAACTCCAAGCTTCAGGCTGAGCAATTCTGGATGGGCGCGGGACAAGCGCTGCGGGGTGAATAGTGGCCGGCGATATCGATCCCTTCGAAAACGGCGCCGACCAGCCCATGATCGTCGCTGTCAGCCTCCAACAGGCGGGCCACCTCTACAATTACCTCACCGGCGGCCTCGAGCTTAAGCGCGGCGATCGCGTCCTCGTCGAGGGCGAAGCCGGCGCGCGCCTCGGTACGGTCGTAATCGAACCCCACGAGCCCGCCCGCACGCTCGACCTCAACGCGATGCGCCCGGTCGTCCGCCTCGCGCGCGATAACGACCTCCGCATCGAAGAGGACGCGCTCAGCCGCGAACATAACGCGCAGCGCCTGTGCGTCACCCGCATTCGCGAACGCGACCTCCCGATGAAGCTGGTGACGGTTGACTACACTTACGACGGGCGCAAGGCGATCTTCTATTTCACCGCGGAGAACCGCGTTGATTTTCGCGATCTGGTCCGCGACCTCGCCAACACCCTGCGCGTCCGCGTCGAGATGAAGCAGATCGGCGCGCGTGACGAATCCAAGGTGACGGGCGGCCTCGGACCCTGCGGCCGCGAGCTTTGCTGCTCGTCATGGTTGCGCGATTTCGAAGCGGTCACGGTCAAAATGGCGCGCGATCAGGGTCTCGCGCTCAACCCGTCGCGCCTCGCCGGCATGTGCGGACGGCTTAAGTGCTGCCTGCGCTATGAATACTCGACCTATGTTGAACTCAAGCGCGCATTGCCCAATCTCGGCCGCCGAGTCGAATCGGTCCTGGGCAACGGCAAAGTCATCCGCCAGAACATCCTCAAGCAAACCGTCCTCGTTCAGCGCGAGGAGGACGGCGGCGTGGTCGAAGCGACGCTCGAGGATCTGGTCGATATGCGCCCGCCCAAAGCTTGAACTATAATCGGGCGGCTTGGCGCCTTTGCGCGATCGGGAGGCGGCGCCTGCAGACAATCCGGCGCCTCGTGCCCGCAAAAGTAACCGCGAGTTTCCCTCCAGACCAATGAGGAATTAACCTGGAATCTCCAGGAGCCTGCGACGATGGCCGACCGTATTCACCTCACCACCGCGATTTTCTATAGCAATGGCACTCCGCACGTCGGCAGCGCCTATGAGGCCCTGGCCGCCGACGTCTTCGCGCGCTGCCAACGGCGCAGGCGCGGGCGCGAAAACGTCTCGTTCCTGAGCGGTACCGACGAGCATGGCGACAAGATTCGTCGCGCCGCGATCGCCGAGGGACTCGCGCCCAAGGCTTATACCGACAAAATGTCCGTGCTCTTTCGCGACGCCTTCGACGGGCTCAACGTTGACCTCGACTACTGGGTGCGCACCACCGACGCGGTCCACGAAAAGTTCGTGCAGCAGATGCTCGTCGCGACCAACGCCAAGGGCAACATCGAGTTCAAGGAATACGAAGGCCTCTACTGCGTCGGCTGCGAGCGCTTCTACACCGAAAAGGAACTGCAGCAGCCGGGCAACATGTGCCCGACCCACAACACTCCGGTCGAATTGATCAAGGAGAGCAATTATTTCCTCAAGATCGATCAGTTCCGCGCCGAAGTGATCGAGAAAATCAAGCGCGACGAACTGCTGATTCGCCCCGAGCGCTACAAGAACGAGGCGCTTAACATGCTCGCCGAGCCGCTCAGCGACCTTTGCATCTCGCGGCCCAAGGCGCGGATGGATTGGGGTATCGAGCTGCCCTTCGACGACAAGTACGTCACCTACGTCTGGTACGACGCGTTCTGGGCCTACGTCAGCGAACCGGCAACACGACTCGGCATCGACCCGTTTATGCGCGATTGGTGGCCGCATACCGAACACTTCATCGGTAAAGACATCCTCAAAACCCACGCGGTTTACTGGCCGGCCATCCTGATGGCGGCCGGATTGCCCCTTTTCCGCACCCTCAACGTTCACGGATGGCTCAATTTCGGTGGCTCGCGCATGTCGAAAAGCTCCGGCAACGTGCGCGATCCGGTCAGTTACGAAAAGGCCTTTGGTCCCGACGTGCTGCGCTACTTCGTGATGCGCGAAGTGGTCTATGGGCTCGACGGCGATTTTTCCGAAGAGCGCCTGACCGACCGCTACAACGCCGACCTCGCCAACGACCTCGGCAACGTCGTCAGCCGCGTCCTCTCGATGGCGATGCGCTACTTCGATGGCGAAATTACCGCCGGCGCGAAACTGGCAGAGAACGCGGACGCCGTCGATCTGATTCAATCGTCCGAGCACAAACTCTTTTTGTGCTTCGGCCGCGACGGTCAAGCGCTCGAGCAGAAAGTCGCCGCCGCCGTCGATGATCTCGATTTCAAAGGAGCACTCGAAGACATCTGGCATACGCTCGACGCCGCCAACAAGTATATCGTTGCTACCGCGCCGTTCAGTCTCGCCAAAGACCCCGCCAACCTGCCCCAGGTCGCGCAAATCCTCGCCAACCTGATCGAAACCATTCGCGTCGTTGCCGACGTGCTCGAACCCTTCATGCCGGTGACAGCGGCAAAGATCTTTGCTATACTTAATGTAGATACCGACGCGGTTAAACGCGCACCCTACGGCCACGGCCTCAAGCCGGGCCATAAAGTGAACCCGCCCACCGCCCTGTTCCCGCGCCGCGAAAAACTCGCGGCCACCTGAATCGCCCCCGTCACACCCCGCTGAGAAAATGTCGGAACGAACCCATTTGAACCTGACCGATTCGCACTGCCATCTCGCCGACCCCAAGCTGCGCGGCGATACCGAAGCGGTCCTGGAACGCGCGCGCGCCGCCGGCCTGCGCACGATAGTCTCGGTCGGCGCGATCGGCTCTATCGAATGCGACCGCGAGACCGTCGCCATCGCGGAACGCAACGCCGATGTCTATGCGGCGGTCGGCGTCCATCCGCACGACGCCAAGGATTGCGACGACGATCGCATCGCGCAGTTGCGCGACCTCGCCCGATCGCAGCGAGTCGTCGCGATTGGCGAGAGCGGTCTGGATTTCCACTACATGCACTCGCCAGTCGATGCGCAGGAAGCGGCGCTGCGCCGCCATCTCGAACTCGCCGCCGAAGTGGACCGTCCGATCGTGATTCATTGCCGCGACGCCGAGGAGCGCGTGGTCGCGATCGTGCGCGAAGTCGGAATGCCGCCGCGCGGCGGCGTCATCCATTGCTTCACCGGCAACGCGGCCGCTGCGCGCGAGTTTCTCGCGCTCGGCTTTCACATCTCGTTCTCCGGCATCGTCACCTTCAAGAGCGCCGCAACCCTGCGCGAAGCCGCACCAGTCGTTCCCGCCGACCGCTTGCTGGCCGAGACCGACGCGCCCTTCCTTGCGCCCGAGCCCTATCGCGGCAAGCGCAACGAGCCCGCCTTCGTCGCGCGCACCTTCGAGGTCCTCGCGCAGTTGCGCAATGTCGATAGCGTTGCGATGGCGGATCAGATCGCCGCGAACGCAGCCCGTATCTTCCAACTCGCAGCACGCTGAACCCACGCTCGATTGCGCGGTTCGCTCACTCACCCCATCGGCGACCCACCGAACCAGTACGGATGGAAATGCACCAGGATAACGCCCAGCACGATACCGATAGCGATTGCCGCCCACGGCACGTCCGCCATCGTCCAGTGTTGGCGTCCGCTGATCAACGCCGCGCCGGGAAAGAACGACGTCTGCTCGACGAAGCGGCGATAATTCTCGCCCAGTTCGCGCAGCTTGCGCTGATCCTGATGACGTCCGCCAAGGATTCCGAGCGCCGGAAAGGTGCCGAAGAAAATGACGTCTCCCACCCACCCGTTCATCAGCATGTGGGCGAATCCGAACAGGCTGAAGGCGACGAATCCGGGATGGCGAGTGAGCTTTTGCACGCCGCGCGCACGCCCATCGATTGCCTTCGTCGGCGCGCCGATCGCGCCGGGATTCGGCCTGATCAGACTCGCGACCAGCAGGATCAATGCGGCGAACATCACAATCCAGGTGACCGCACGGGCGGTGATGGAATCGCGCAGATACCACAACATCGCGCCCGCATGCTTGTGCCGCATGAACGTCACGATCAGGGGAATCAATGTGCCGAACGCGACTATCGAATAGATGCCGCGGAAAGGCTGATCGCCAACCCGCGCGATCACGCGCGCACGCACCGACGCCGAGGAGATCGCCAGGTGAGTGGCGACGAACAGGATTGCCCAAAACGCGATCGCGACGACCGGGTGCATCAGCAGTTCTCCGCCCGAAGCTCAGCAGTTACGTCCATTTTGCGACCCGCGCCTCGCGATGGCGATGGTTTAGCGTGAACCTGTCGCGCCGGCAACCCGACGTTCATCAGTCACGATTCTCGCGTTTCACATTCCTCGCCGATCCGGGGTTATACCGGGTCGGGAGGACAGAGAAGATGGTTCCATCAATTGCTACGATCGCTCTCGGTCTGCTGATCACCGCCGCCTTGGCGGCCATTGACTGGTACGTCTGGCGGACGGCGCCAGTGCTGCCATATCCGCTGGAGGCATCTCCCGGGCAGCGCGCCGTCGATGAAGCAGAGGAAGTGGCCTTTAGCAAGGTTGCCTAGTGGACATGGAGACCCTATTGATCGGGACAGACAGTCCGAACGGTCGAGGTAACCGGATGCCGCAATCCAGGAAGATCAACGCGCCGGCGACACTTGATCTGCCGCCGCCCTTCGATGAGGCGGTTGCGCGCTACGAGCGCGAGCTGATGCGCTTTCTGTTGCGCACGACGCGCGACCATGACGACGCGCTCGATCTCTTTCAGGAGACCTGGCTGCGCGCCTATCGCGCATGGCCGAAGCTCGAATCGGCGGCCGGCCTGCGGCCCTGGCTGTATCGCATCGCGACCAATCTTTGCCTGAACCGGACGCGCGATCGGATGCGGCGATCGCGTGTGATCGGCGACGAGGAGATCGACCTGGAGCGCGCGTCCGCTGGCTCCAACGGTGCGCATGAGGGCGTGCTCCATCTGAAGGCGGCGATCGCCCAACTGCCGCATAACCAGCGTGAAGCCCTGGTGATGAGAAAGTTCGGGGGACTGGAATATGCCGAGATCGCGCACGCCCTTAGTTGCTCGGCCGAGAGCGCGCGTGCCGGCGTTTACCAGGCCCTCAAAAAGCTCAAACTGTCGGTGGAGTTGTCGTCATGAAGAAAGCTTTGCAACCCGACGAATTCGATCCCGCGAGCGACGAAGCGACTGACGCCGCGATCGACAAGATGCTACTGCTCGCGCGCCAGCGCCTCGCTCGTGCGATCGCTCCGATCCGCCGTTCCGTAGCGCGTGTGGGTATTATCGAGTCGCCGCTCGGGCGGCTGCTCGCCGCGGAAAGCCCGCGCGGGCTGGTCGCGCTGACTTACCTGGATACGCGCGATGGGACCACGGTGCTGGCGGCGTTGAGGCAGAAATTCGACCTGGTCGAAGACGCTGAGACGGCCGCGCGCATCGGTGGCGAAATCGAACGGCACTTAGCCGGCGACGACGATGCGATCGTGCATCGGCCGATCGACTTGAGCCTGGTCGTCAGCCCGTTCCAACGTCGCGCGCTGACGCGCCTGCGCGAAGTGCCGGCCGGTTCCGTCGTCACTTACCAGGGGCTCGCCGCCGCAATTGGCTCGCCCTCGAGTCAACGGGCGGTCGGCACCACGATGGCGTCGAATCCGCTGCCGATTTACGTGCCTTGCCATCGCGTGATCAAGTCCGACGGCAAAATCGGCAACTACGGCGGCGGCGTCGAGCGCAAATTGAAGCTCCTGCGTGCGGAAGGATTTGAGGTCGATCGCGGTGACCGCATTCCGCCGCAGGCCGTCTATGGCCATTGGCAATCGCGAATCTTCTGCTCGCCGACGTGCTCGGCAGTGCGCCGCGCCGAACGCAAGAAGTGGATAATCTTCACCGATTCAGCTCGTGCGCGGGGGGCGGGAATGCGCGCCTGTAAACTCTGCCGGCCCGCTTAGGGACGGTTTGCGGTGAAGTCAATCGAGCAAGAAAAAGCGGAGACACCCTCAGGCGGGTGTCTCCGCGTGAAGCGAAAATCCGACAGATTATTCGGTATTCTGCTCGCTCTTTAAGTCTTCGATCTGGCGGCGCTGCGACTCGATCTCGCTCTGCTGCTGCTGAATCTGACTCTGAGTCTGATCGTTTTGAACCTGTTCGTTTTGCATGTGATTGCCTACAGCGTAGCCGCCAACACCGCCGATGCCGCCGCCGATCGCAGCGCCCGCCAGCGGATGGCCCACGGCCGCTCCGATTATTGCTCCAGTACCGGCGCCAACCACGGCACCGACGCCTGTGCCTTCTTCGCGGTCAGTAAGCGGTTGCCCTGAACACCCGCCAAGGAAGAGCACAACCGCGAGCCCGATTCCGGCGGTCGTAATCCAACCTTTGCGCATAAAATTTACCTCCTGTTGCTGCATCACACCGACTCTTTCACGAGTTCGGAGAAAAGCTCTGTAGCTCTCTGCTATAGACGTATCGGTCTGCCTTATCGTTGCGGTCGGCGCTTGGATTAATCGCCTACTCAGTGTCCTGATCCTGCTGCAACTGCTGAATCTCGCGCCGCTGCTCTTCGATCTCATGCCGCTGAGACCTCAGTTCGCGCTGCGTCATTGCGTTCTGTTCGTCCTCTTGCTGAAGATGATGGCCGACCGCATAGCCGCCAACGCCTCCAACACCCGCGCCGATCAGAGTCCCTGCGATCGGATGGTGCACGGCGGCGCCGACGATTGCACCGGTTCCACCTCCGACCAGGACGCCGACACCCGTGCCTTTCTCGGTGTCGGTAAGTTGCGCCGACGAAATCGCAGGTACGAACGCGATGGCCCCGCTCAATGCCAGCACTGCGATCCAATTTTTTTGCATTGCACCCAATCCTCCGAGCTCAAATTGTGGTGTCGGGCCGATGAGCACGAACCTCCATCCGGGCTGGGCAAATGAAAGGCAACAGTCATCCCGCCCGCATCTTGGAACACCCATAATGAGCAGCTTTTATGCCCGATGTCCGCAGCCGAAAAGAACAGCCTAAACATCTAAAAGTAATGAATAGGCTGCCACTTATTTCGATTTCGACGGAGCGGCAGACTATATCGTGTACGTCATCCGCCGCAGAATTGTGAATAATTTACCGAGCGAAAAAGACATTGCATCGCGAGATAACAGGAGCACGAAAATTCGCACCGGAACGTGCATCCCAACGATCTCCGTCTGTAAAGCGCCGGACTAACTAACGCTATTACCAGCCGATAGCCTGCGCAGGCATTACCACCGCCATCTGTCCGCGCGGATCGGCTCCGCCCTGGAGCAGGCGGCGCGCCGGATCGAACCGGATGCCGAGCACGTGCCCCTCGCACCAGGGCGGACGAACTTCCACCTTATGGCCGCGGGCACTCAAATCGTCGCGCACATTCTCGGGTATTCGATCTTCGAGCCGCACCAATCCGGGATGCGCGTTATGGGGATAGAAGGTCGAGGGAAAATGCGCTGTCGAGAAGCGCGGCGCCTCGATCGCCTCCTGCACGCCCATGCCGAACTCGATCAGGTTGAGGAAGAATTGCAACGTCCATTGATCCTGCTGGTCGCCGCCCGGCGTCCCGAAAGAAAGAAACGGATCGCCGTTGCGGGTCGCCAGCGATGGCGTCAAGGTCGTGCGCGGGCGCTTGCCCGGGCGGAGCGAGTTGGCGTGATGCTCGTCGAGGAAAAAGGTCTGCATCCGCGAACCGAGCGGGAAGCCCAGCGTGTCGATAACGGGCGAGCTCGGAATCCATCCGCCGCTGGCCGTGACGGCGATCATATTGCCGCTGCCGTCGGCCGCGGTGACATGGATCGTGCCGGGACCCCATGAGCGCGCCTCGGTGCCGCCGGTGTGCAGGAGCGCGCGCATTGCGACTGGATCGCCGGGCCGCTGATCCATCGAGGCGTGCCGCGGATCGATCAACGCTCGGCGCAATTCCGAGTACTGTTGCGACAGCAGGCCCTGCATCGGAACGCGAGTGAAGACCGGGTCTCCGTAGTATTGCTCGCGGTCGGCGAAAGCGAGTTTCGCCGCCTCGATCAGGTGATGGATATAGTTGGCCGAATTGTGGCCCATCGCGGCCAGGTTGAAACCCTCCAGCAGGCGCAGTTGCTGCAAGAACACTGGACCTTGCGACCATGGTTGGCATTTGTGAACGGTGACGCCGCGATAGTCGGCGCTGACCGGCGCTTCGATTTTGGTGGTAAAGGTCGCGAGGTCCTCTTCGGCGAGCAGACCGCCGTTAGCATCGGACCATTTGACGATATCGCGGGCGATGTCACCGCGATAAAACCGGTCGCGCGCGGCGTCGATGGCGGCTTCGCGTCCGCGCTTGCGCGCCCCCGCTTCGGCGTCGGCGAGGCGGTGAAAGAATTTCGCCAGGGCCGGATTGCGAATGATGTCGGCGGTACGGGGCAGTTCCCCACCGGGCATGTAAACGGCCGCGCTGGTCGGCCATTTCTCGCGAAATTTCTTCGCATTGACGCGAATCGACGCGGTGCCAATCAGCCCCGACAAATCGTGGGGCGTTTCGCCGTCGCCGGCGAGCCCGTGATGCATTGGGAATCCGTCCTCGCATAGCGCTAACGCCGGCGCAACGACCTCGCCAAACTGCATGGTGCCGAACTCCCTCAGCGCCAGCGCCAAGGCGTCGAACGCGGCAGGAACCCCCGCGGCGAGCAGGCCTTCCGGCGGCATCAGTTTGAGGCCGAGTCCGCGGTAATGATCGATCGTCGCGCGCCCCGGTGCGGTCATGTTGCCATTAATAGCGACCACCCGACGCGCATTTGCCAAATAAATGAGCATCGGCGCTTCGCCGCCAATCGTATGCATGTGCGGATTGACCACGCCCTCGACCAGGGTCGCCGCCACGGCCGCGTCGATCGCGTTGCCGCCTTTTGCGAAGATGCGAGCGCCAGCCGCCGCCGACAAATAGTGTTCGGTTGCGACCATCGCCTCGCGGCCCATCACCAGCGGATACCAAGTCGTCATGCGCATCACCTGTCCTGTCGGCAAAAATCCTGTCGCGGCCGCGTTCCACGGCAATTGTCCGGATTCGCGTGGCCTGGACTTTAATCGTGTAGCAAAGCTTGCGGGCGATAGCACGGGAACCCTTCGCATTTCGCCAGATAATTTCGCGCGGCGGAGCAACCCGTAAATTGATGATGAAACGGTATCGATTGTAAAAATTACTAAAGTAGCAAAAAGCGTCTAACCAAGCGGTCCATTAATTGCTACAATAGAGGGAGAGTGGCAGTACGTCTGATGTAGCTGGATGGGTGGAAAAGGCGGTTGGACCAAATGGAAACAATAAACCCAGATTCACTTGTTGGTCGTCATTGTCGGTTGCTACGCGCGGTGCGTGATAATTCAGGACGCAGCCGCTTCACCGAAGAGCCATTGATCGTGCGCGAAGTCGATAATCTTGGCCGGCATATGTTGCTGGTACAATTTGACGACGGCAGCACGACATTCCTGTTCCCGACGGAAGTAGCCGTACAGAACTAGGCTTTCCGCATCGGCGGCGTCGGTTTCGATGGGACCGGCGGCGAACAATTTTCGCGATGCCGGCGGGCGAAAGTCTGTCGAAGGCTGACATCGCAGTGGGCGATCGTCGCGCTGTCGCACGCGCGTCCAACGGCGCCTGTTGTCGCGAACCCCTTAAATCGAAACTTCGTATCACCTCTTACCCCATTGTTTCGTGGGACCGTGCGCCCTTGTATGATCGCGGGCACGCGCGGACGAGCGTTTTGCGCGAAGGAGTCGCCATGCCGATCTATATCGTGGGCGTCCGCAGGACGGAGAAGGGCCATCAGAGCCTCAAGGAATTTTCGAGCGTACTGGATCGCGCGGCGAAAATCCGCGAGGCCAACGGCGGCAAGTTGGTCAGCGCCTACGCGACGTTTGGCCGCTTCGATATGGTTGCGGTGATGGATTTTCCGAGCGGCACGGCGATGCAGAAGGCGATGACCACGGTACTCTCCGAGGGACTATTCACCGTGGAAATCTCGGAAGCGATGCCGCTGGACGATTTCGTCTCGATGCTGAAAGAGGACGAGGGCGGCCTTTAATTTCCCGCCTCGCACCCGATTTAAGTTCAAGCACTCGCGGTGGCAGCATGGTCCACCCGGGGCCTCGAGAAGAGCCAATCGACTCGGCGCCGAAGGTTGTCTGCGCGGCGTTCCCCGCGTTCCAAATAGTCGCGGCGTCAGCGGCCACCCTGTAGAAATTCGCGCGTCAGATGAAGTGCGGCGATAGTTTTCGCATCGACGATTTCGTTGCGAGCGACCATTCGCAACGCTTCGTCGAGCGGTACACGATCGACGTTGATCACTTCATCGTGATCGAGATCGCGCGCCGCGGCGGTTAGATCGCGCGCCAAAAACAGCGTAATGCGTTCGTCGCAGAAACTCGGTATGGTGACGATCATCCCAAGCTGATCCCATTGTCGCGCCGTTACTCCCGCCTCTTCGCGCAATTCACGCTCGGCGCATTCCCGCGGAGTCTCGCCCGTGTTGATACAGCCTGCGGGGATCTCCTTGAGCCATCCGCCGTACGCGTGACGATACTGCGTCAACAAGGGAATGGAGCCGTCGGCGTCAATCGCGACGATCGCGCTTGCACCCGGATGACGGACGACGGCCAGATCGATCGTCACGCCGTTGGGCAGCGCGGCGCTCTCGACGCCGAAATCGACCACGCCGAGTTTTAGAATTGGGCGGCGGTTATGGGCCATATCGAGAGAGCATGAGGGGCGGACAGGCGTCACGCAACCTTGGAATGTCGAGCGGCCGCGACTCCGTTGCTCACGCAACGCCGAGGACGTAAGCTACCGGGCGATCGCGCGAGTGATTTAAGCCCGGCTAATTTTGGCGTCATGCGGACCGGAGCCGCCACTAATTACTTTCGCGCGCAATATGGTAAGAGTCTCGATGCCGCACTTCGGCTAAAAGTCTCGTGCGGCGCGGTTGATTTTCAGGAGGTCTCGGATCAGATGGTGCGTGTTGGCTCTGTGATGGCGATATCGGCGACGATTGCCGCGCTCTTGATGCTGACCGGCTGCGAGGGTCAGCCGACCAAAGCGAAGGGCGATAATACCGCTCTGATGCTGATTGGATACCAGGCCGATTACCTGCAGGCGAACGGGCGTCTGCCGGTGGCGCAAGACCAGGTCGCGCCGATGATCCAGGCCACGGACGCGATGGTTGACGCGGCGCGCAACAACGGCGTCGGCGTGTTTTATATCGTCGATGAGAGCAGTCCCTTTACGTTCGTCAGCAACTATTACCGCAATCAGGCGACGCCGCGGCTGTGGGCCGGTTCGCAGTTGGACGAGGGCGCGGACGTCTTCGCCGGGCCGACGTTTACCAAGCAGCACCGCGATGCCTTCGCCAATTCGGCGCTCGAGCCGTGGCTGAATCAGCAGTACGTCGGGCATCTGGTGCTAGCGGGCGCATATGCGGATCGCGCGGTATTGGCTTCGGCGAAGGCCGCGCTGCACCTCGGTTACAAAGTAACGGTCGTCAGCGACGCGCTCGCCGACGCAACGGCAGAAGCGCGCGATCACGCTTTGCAGGAACTCAAGACTGCGGGGGCCGACGTCGAAACCAGCCAGCAGGTGGTTGCCGAGTTGAAGCCCAACCCGACCCTTGGATTGATCGGGCCGCTGACGGGAGCGTGGTGGTTGTTGAAGGGCGAGAAGCAGCCCGGATCGGAACGGTACCTGGAGCATCCCGGCCAGCTAGAGCCCGGCCAGTATTAACGAGTCCGACTTCGCCAACACAAACGCCGCGAGCGGTATAACCGTTCGCGGCGTTTTTCTTTCAGAGTTTCGACACGTCCGCTGCGCTCGCAGGTAGCGCCGCTAATCTCGTCGGGGCCAGCGCGTACAAGATCGCGTCAGCGCCGCGTGCGTTCAGCGCTTGAGCTTCGTCAGCATCACTGCGATCCGGTCGAAGGCTTTGTTGAGATTGTCGATCGAGGTCGCATATGACAGGCGCACGTGATGCGGCGCGCCGAAGTCGTTGCCGCCGACCAGCGCCACCTGCGCTTCATTGAGGACCATCTCGGCCAATGAATTGCCGTCGCTGATCGTTTTGCCGTTCAAGCTTGCGCCGATTAATTCGGAGATATTTGGAAAGGCGTAAAATGCGCCGCTCGGCACATTTGGCAGTCGGAAGCCGGGCAGTTTGCGCACCCGCTCGACCACCAGTTCACGGCGCCGGCGGAACTCCGCCATCATGGTTTTGATCTCGTCCTGCGGTCCGCTCAGAGCCTCGATAGCGGCGGCCTGCGTGATCGAATTGGGATTGCCGCTATTTTGGCCCTGCAGGCGCGACGCCGCCGCGATCACTTCCTTGGGGCCGGCGGCGAAACCGATGCGCCATCCGGTCATCGCATAGGCTTTCGAGAGCGAGTTGAGCGCGAAACCTTGGGCCTTCAGCCGCGGCTCGATCTGAAAGATATGAGGCACGGCGCCGTCGTAAATGATGTGCTCGTACACGTCGTCGGACAGCACCCACACGCCAGCGTCGAGCAGAATCTTCGCGAGGTCGCCAAGCTGGCCGGGCGAATATACGGCGCCGGTCGGATTCGAGGGCGAATTGAGGATGATGCCGCGAGTCCGCGGCGTGATCGCGCGCTTCAGAGTTGCGGGATCGAGCGTGAAGCCGGTCTCTTCCGGACATTCGACCAGCTTCGCTTCGGCGCCCGCCAGATTTACCATCGCGACGAAACTCACCCACGCCGGCGTGGGAATAATGACCTCGTCGCCCTCATCGAAGAGCGCCGCGATAATGTTGGCTTCGGCCTGTTTGCCGCCGGCTGACGCCATTATTTCGCTAATGTCGTAATCCAGCCCGTTCTCCCGCTTGAGTTTGAGCTTGATCGCTTCCTTGAGGTCGCGGGTGCCGGTAACCGGAGTGTACTTGGTTTGTCCGGCGTCGAGGGCGCGGCGCGCGGCGTTCTTGATCCGTTCGGGCGTGTCGAAATCGGGCTCGCCGGCGGCCAGCGAAATAACGTCAACGCCCGCGGCCTTGAGTTCGGTGGCGCGGGTTTCCGCGGCCATCGTGGCGGACGGTTTGAGCGCGGCGATACGGCGATTGAGCTTGACCATTTGATTCCACTTCTGGCGCCCGGAATTAGCTGGCGGCGCAATGGGCGATTGTAGCGATGATACGGATGCAGCGAAACCATTGTGCGCGCGAGGTCATTGGCCGACCACGCGCACAGCGCTCGCACCATCGGCGAATCGGTCCGTCAGTGCCGATGATCACGGAAGGGTCGGACTAATCTACTTCGTTCGATGCCGAACCTATCGTTCACCGCGTCGCGACGCGGGGAAGGCGCGGCGCGACGAAAACCTCAGTCGATTTTGAGCTTCACCCGCAAGCGATTCATCACGATTTCCGGCACCAGCTCCGGCAATCGCTTGCCATAACTGGCGACCTCCTTGATCAGGCGCGAAGCGGTGAAAAAGAGCTTGGGATTGGCAAACAGGAACACGGTCTCCACCGTACTGATCATCTGCTTGTTCATCTGCGCCATCTGCAGCTCGTAGTCGAAGTCGGTAACCGCGCGCAGGCTGCGGATGATGACGGCAGCGCCGATCCTTTCGGCATAATCGACCGAGAGGCCGCTGAACTTATCCACCCGCGCGCGCGGCTCCAGATCCTTGATGCATTCGCGGATCATTTCGACCCGTTCGTCGGGTGAGAACAGTGCCGAATCCTTGTGCGGGTTGTAGGCGACGGCCACGATGACCTCATCGAAGAGCGTCACGCTGCGCCGGATAATATCGATGTGACCGTTGTGGATGGGGTCGAAGCTGCCCGGATAAATGGCGATGGATTTGGAATGTTCCTTCGATTTGTTGTTCATGCCGGGCGCTTCCACTTATTTCGGCGCCTCTACGAAGCGCCGGTAAAGGGCGATGCGATGATCGCCGAGGGTTGCTTCATTTACACGTTCAAGTCCCGTCGGCGCCAGCGCCGGTGCGCGTCCTGCCTGGCGCACCACGATGAAACCTTGCGGATCTATCAATTCCAACGCGACCAGCGCGGCCAGCACGGCGCCGCTCAAATCGTTCGCGTAGGGCGCATCAACGAAGACTAAATCGAAGCGATCGCGCGCCGCGCCCAAGTCCGTTACCGCACGAATCACGTCGGCCGTGAGAATCCGCGCCGCATCCGCCAGGCCGAAAACGCGCAGATTTTTCGCAATGGTCGCCGCAGCCGAGCGCGACGAATCGACGAAAGTCACGTGTGCGGCGCCGCGCGAGAGTGCCTCGAGCCCGAGTGAACCGCTGCCGGCATAGAGGTCGAGCACGCGCGCGCCGGTCATGTCGAAACGCGCGTCGAGCCGCGAGAAAATCGACGATCGCACCCGCGCCGTCGCCGGACGCGTCTCGAGCCCGCGTGGGGCGCTGATGCGGCGACCGTGCGCGTTACCGGAAATCACGCGCATCGGAAATGTCGCCTCGGCCGGCTATCGGCCCGACAAATGGGATCAATGGGATGTTCGACTAATAACATGCCCGTAACCAGTCCCGCCGCACTTCATAACCCTCGGCAGATGTAATCTGCGCGGGTTGCGCCGCGGGACATTCCCTACATTAATGGCTCTAACGAATATCCACCATTCGCTACAACCGTTATTTTATGCCCCCCGCCGAGGCAGCGGGACCATAGCCCAGTCGAGCCGTAGGTCGCAAGTTTGTTGCACATGGGCCCCAAGTTTGTTGCACATGGGTCCTACGATGGATAAGACTGTGGCGCGCGTTCCGATTTTAGGTTACCTAAATTAGGATTTCTAAGAATTTCTGAAACCGGGCAGATCGACGCTGAGGGTTCCTTTATTGTGTCCGCAATCTTCGCCGCATTATTTGCGACCGCGCACGAGCTGAACTTCTGTGACGATTGAACTGCTGATCGGTGCGATCAAGGCGATCGTAATCGTCCTGCTGGTCCTCGGCTTGACCACCCTGATGCTGTGGTTCGAACGCAAGGGCGCCGCGTTGATCCAGGATCGTATTGGCGCAAATCGGGCGGACATCCTCGGCATCGGCAAGCGTTTTGGCCTGCCCAACTTCGGCATCATCAACACGGTCTTGGCCGACCCCATCAAAATGTTCACCAAGGAAGACTTCGTGCCCGATGGCGCCGATCGCTTCCTGCACGGGCTTGCGCCGTTCCTCGCGCTGTTTCCGGTGTTGGTGACCTTCGCGGTCGCGCCGATGGGCGATATTTTGCGCGTCGGTTCGCACACCATCGATTTGCAGCCGGCCAACCTCAATGTTGCCGCGCTCTACGTGCTGGCCACTATCGGTATCGGCGTTTACGGCATCGCGCTCGGCGGATGGGCCTCGAATAATCGTTGGGCGCTGCTCGGCGGCATTCGCGCGAGCGCCCAGATGATCTCCTACGAGATCGCGATGAGCCTCGCCATCGTCGCCGTGGTGGTCTGTTACGGCACACTCGATTTGCAGGCGATGTGCCGCAGCCAGGGCGGAGTCTGGTTCGGCTTCCTGCCCAAATGGGGCATCCTGTTGCAGCCGGTCTCCTTCCTGATCCTGCTGGTTGCCGGCATGGCCGAGTCCAAACGCGTCCCCTTCGATCTTCCCGAGGGCGAATCCGAGTTGGTTGCCGGCTACTTCACCGAATACTCTGGCGGCAAGCAGGCGGTCTTTATGATGACCGACTTCGCCGAAGTTTTGCTGGTCTCGGTTCTCATCGTGACGTTTTTCTTCGGCGGATGGCAGGTGCCCTGGCTCGCGCGCGACGGCTTTCATTTCCCCGGCGGCGCCCACCTCGGACTGCCGAATCTGGTCGTAGCTCTGCTCCAATTCATCGCGTTCTGGGTCAAAGTCGTCCTCTTTTGCCTTTTCCAGATACTTATCCGATGGACCCTGCCGCGTTTTCGCTACGATCAGTTGATGCGGCTCGGATGGAAAGGGCTCGTCCCGCTTGGATTGATCAACCTGGTCGTCACCGCCTTCGTGGTGGTGGTTGCGGGAGGTAAGTGACGATGCCGGTTGGAATCTTTGCCTTCCTTGCGGTGCTCGCAGTGATTACAGGGCTCGGCGTCATCCTCCAGAGGAATCCGGTCCATTGCGTGCTCGCGCTGGCCCTCGTTCTGACTGACCTCGGCGTCATCTTCATGGGACTCGGCGCGGTCACCGTCGGCTTCCTCCAGATTATCGTTTACGTCGGCGCCATCATGGTGCTCTTTCTGTTCGTTATCTGGCTCTTGAACATCCAGGTCGATCCCGGTGCGGGTGGTCATCTTGGCTTGAAATTACTCGGCGCGGTCGCGGCGGCCGCGATGGCTGGGGAATTCGCCGAGGTAATCGAGCACACTCCGAAAATCAGCCAGATCGCAACTGTCCCCGCTGATTTCGGCTCGGTCGCGGAGCTCGCACGTTACCTGTTCACTGATTACCTGGTCGCCTTCGAAGTCACGTCCGTGCTGTTGCTCGCCGCGGTCGTCGGTGCGATCGCCTTGGCGCGACGGGTCTCGCCGTCGCTCGTGCTGGTGGCACCCGTCGCCGCTCGTGGCGCGACTTCGCCGCCGGAACCCGATGTCCCGGTCGCCCGACGGGAGAGCGCCTGAACATGACACCGATTAGCTATTACATGGCGCTCAGCGCAATTCTCTTTGCGATTGGCGTTACCGGCGTGCTCATCCGCCGCAACGTCATCGTCATGTTCCTATCGATCGAACTGATGCTCAACGCGGTCAACCTCGCGCTCGTGGCGTTGGGACGGCGCATCGGCTCGATGGATGGACAGGTAATCGTATTCTTTGTGATGACCGTGGCGGCGGCCGAGGCTGCGGTAGGCCTCGCGATTATCATCGCGATGTTCCGCAACCGCGAAACCGTCAATGCCGACGAACTCAACCTGCTGCGCTGGTGAGTAACTGGTAAGTGCTGGCTGACTCATGACCCAAGACTTTCCGGCCCTCGGCCTAATCCTGCTGTTCCCCGCGCTGGGCGTGGTGTTCAACCTTTTCTGTGGACAGCGGCTGGGCCGCGGCGCGGTTAACTTCGTTGGCCCGGCTGTCATCTTCGCCGCCTTCGCAGTGACGTTGTGGGGCTTCATCGTGCTGCTCGGATTGCCCCCGGGCGCGTCGCTCCAATGCAAACTGTGGCCATGGATTGTGGCCGGCTCCTTTCACATCGACTTGGGCCTCAGGATCGATGCGCTCTCAGCCGTGATGACATTGGTCGTCACCGGCGTCGGCGCGCTGATCCATCTCTACTCGGCCGGCTACATGGCCGAGGACGCCGACTACGCGCGCTTCTTCACCTACATGAACCTGTTCGAGCTCTCGATGCTGATACTCGTGCTGGCGGACAACCTCCTCCAGATGTTTATCGGCTGGGAGGGCGTCGGCATGTGCTCATATCTGCTGATTGCCTTTTGGTTCGATAACCCCCAATTCGCATACAACGGCCGCAAGGCCTTTATCGTCACTCGCATCGGCGACTTGGGTTTCCTCCTCGGCATTTTCACGATCACAAAAGCGCTCGCGCAGCATGGCGTGTGGACGCTTGATTTCGTCGCGATGCAAAATCACGCGGCGCTCCTGCAACCGATAGCCTTGGCCGCCGGGTTGCTGCTGTTCCTGGGCGCGACCGGCAAATCCGCGCAGATACCCCTCTACGTCTGGCTCCCCGATGCGATGGTCGGGCCGACCCCCGTCAGCGCTCTGATCCACGCCGCCACCATGGTCACCGCCGGCGTTTACATGATCGCGCGGCTCCACTTTCTCTATGCGCTCGCCCCCGATGCGATGGAGGTAGTCGCGACCGTCGGCGCGGTGACCGCCTTCTTCGCCGCCACCATCGCCATCGTGCAAGCCGACATCAAGCGCGTCCTCGCGTATTCGACCATCAGCCAGATCGGCTACATGATGCTCGGCGTCGGCGTAGGCGCATTTTCTGCCGGCATTTTCCATCTGATGACGCACGCCTTCTTCAAGGGCCTGCTGTTCCTCTGCTCCGGTTCAGTCATCCACGGGCTCCAAGGCGAGCAGGACATGAACAAGATGGGCGCGCTCAAGGGCAAGCTCCCGATCACTTACGCCACGATGCTGATTGCGACGCTCGCGATCAGCGCGATACCGCCGTTCTCCGGTTACTTCTCCAAGGACCTGGTGCTCGAAGGCGCTTATGCCAGTGGTCATTTCTGGCTCTGGCTGATCGGAGTGATCACCGCCGGCATCACCAGTTTCTACATGTTCCGGCTGATCTTCATGACCTTTCACGGCGTCTCGCGCGTCGATCCCGAAAAGGAACATCACGTCCACGAATCTCCGCCGGTCATGACGATACCGCTGATCGTGCTCGCGGTGCTCGCCACCGTGGGTGGCTTCGTCGGACTGCCCGACGGTTGGCTCTGGGGCAATGCCCTAGGCCGCTTTCTCGCACCGGTCTTTGCCCATCCGGTTGGCGGCCTGCTCGCCACGTCAAC
>DASXFX010000119.1:0-47337 GCA_036489375.1 Binataceae bacterium (SeqCode)
CGTGCACTCGGCATCGATCCATAAAATCAGGCGGAATGAGCGCTACTCGGTGATGATCACGGCGGCATAGCCGGCCATCGCAACCTGTGCGGCACGGTTCGCAGCCTCATCGTGGTTCATGAAGGCGCCCATGCGTACGCGATAGTAGAGATTCGCTCCGGCCTCCGCCGTCTCGATATGAACGTCCGAATATCGCGCAGCGAGTCGTTGCTGCATACGGCGAGCATTGTCGGAATCGGCAAAAGAACCCACCTCGACGAAGTAGCGCTCGCCGATCGCGGGACCGCCTGCCGGAGTCGCAAGTACGTCCATCCGGACCCGCGCAGTGCCCGGGCCGATCACACCAAGGACGCGGGCGGCCTTGCGCGAGAGATCGATTTGGCGCCCCTTCACGTAGGGACCGTGGTCGTTGACAGTGACTTCGACCGAGCGACTATTGGCGAGATTCGTGACCAGCAAGTGCGTCCCGAGCGGAAACAGGGTCGATGCCGCCGTGAGATCTTCCTGGTCGTAAACCGCACCGCTGGAAGTGCGATGGCCATGGAAGCCGGGCCCATACCACGAGGCGACGCCCTCGACTGAGGGCGACATTGGTGGCGCAGGCTGCATAGGAATTTGCGGTCGCGGCGCCGGCGCCGACGCACGCGCCGCGCATCCAGCAAACACAGAGCAGAGGGCGACCGAGATAAAGATCGCAATCGTGATGCGCACTGCGTCCGTCACGACGAACGCGTCAGCACGCGCACCGAAGCCGCTGCGCCCCCGTTCCTCCACCATCATCCTCCGCAGGCCGATTATATGGTGCGCAGTGGTCGCGATGAAGCAGCCGTCAACAGTTTTCGCCACGTCGCGCGATGGCTGTGAATTCAGCTTGCAGCCTGCGGTTCGGACGCCGCCCACCACCGTGATAGATTCAGACCGAAGACCCGGCTCATTCCAATGTTGCGCAACCGAGAAGACCTCGAAGAGATCGAAGCGCGCACGCTTGCGCCGTACGCGATGCTCGCGCGCAACAGCCGCGGCCGGCGCGTCGAGGAGCCGCCGCATCCGATGCGCACCGCCTTTCAGCGCGATCGCGATCGCATCATCCATTCGGCCTCGTTTCGGCGGCTCGAATACAAGACCCAGGTTTTCGTCAATCACGAGGGCGACTACTATCGGACGCGCCTGACTCACACGATCGAGGCAGCGCAGGTGACGCGCACAGTGGCGGCGGCCCTTGGGCTCAATCGCGACCTGGCGGAGGCGGTTGCCCTGGCGCACGACCTTGGCCATACGCCGTTTGGGCATGCGGGCGAGCGTGTCCTGAACGACCTGATGGCGCCGCACGGGGGCTTCGATCACAACGCGCAGAGCCTGCGCACGATCGACTGGATCGAGGTGCGGTACCCGAACTTTCGCGGGCTCAACCTGAGCTTCGAGGTGCGCGAGGGCATCATCAAGCATTCGCATTTCAAGGGGCGGGCCGCGGCGCGGGAATTCGATCACGAGCAGTACCCGTGCCTCGAAGCGCAGATCGTCGATCTGGCCGACGAGATCGCCTATCTGGCCCATGACGTTGACGACGGGCTCAAGGCGCAGATGCTGACGGTCGCCGAGTTGAACGACTCGCAGCTCTATCGCGAGGCGGCGGCGATGGCGCGCGCCGCCAGCCCGGAAGCCGACGATCGCGTGATGCGCTACCAGACCGTCATCCGCATGATCGACGTGATGGCGACCGACCTGGTGACCAGTATCGATCGCGAGATTGAGCGCGCGGGAATCGACAGCGTCGAGGCGGTGCGGCGAGCGGGGAGGGCGATCGCATCCTTCAGCGCAGGCGCGGCGGCGCAGGTGAACGAGTTGAAGCAGATCATGCGCGAACGCCTTTATCGCCATTATCGGGTGAGCCGGATGACCGAGAAGGCGGGCAGGGTGCTCGCGCGACTGTTCGAGACCTACATGGCGGAGCCGCGCCAGATTCCGGCACACGTGCTGACGCGGGTGCACGACGACGGCGAGCCGTTGGCGCGGGTGGTGGCTGACTATATCGCCGGGATGACTGACCGCTTTGCGCTTGATGAGTATCGCAAGCTCTTCGATCCGGACGAGCGAGTGTAGCCGATTCGTCATCGCAACAGCGGCCTTTTGACGGGATCGGGCGTTCGAGGGCTCGAAAAGAGGGTGTTTCTGGGCCGAACCAGGTCGGATTCCGAGAACTCGTTGAAAGTCGTCATAGCAAGAATGGCTTCGTTTGGTACAAAAGTGCTCTGGACCTTCCGGATTCCTGCGCGGCGGTGAGAGAATCAGTTTTCGAGAGAATATTGATTGTGGTGAGGGGGCAGTAAAGCATGGCGGCCGAGGACCTGAGCGGGTTGAGTGGTAGGCCGGGAGAGGTGGAGGCGGGCCGGCTGAGAGACGAGCGTGAGCAGCAAGGAACGGTGCGTCTTCGATGTGCTCTCGCCTAATTGTAGCAGAAGATAAGGGAGCGGTCACTAGGGGTCTCGCTAAGACGGGAGAGGCGCATTGATTCCAACGTTGTCCGAACTAACTTAAGGTTATAGGTGAGATTGGTGATGAGCGGAGTGGAGGGGCGGCGGTGAAACAGATTCGTCAGCGCAGGCGCATCACGATCATGCGCGACGACCATATCGGCGATTTGCTGGGGGCGATTTTCCTCGACGTTTCGGCACGCCACGAAGACTCGATCATGGCGCGGCTGTCGGAATACCTGGGCAAGCGGGTGCGGATCGTCAAGGCTGAAATCACCAACGATCGGGCGGAAGTGGAAGTTGAAATCAAGGCGTGGGAAGAGGAGGGCGACCGGTTGGCGGCGCACGCCACCGACCTGAATCAGAAAGGGGCGCGGCGCAACGCGCAGTCGCTGTTTCGCGAGGCGCTGGAACTCGATCCGTTGAACGTCGCAGCCGCGTCGGGCCTCGGAACGCTATTGGCAGAGCAGGAAAAGTACGACGAAGCGCTCGCGATGTTGAAGCTGGCGTGCGAGGCCGGTGCGCCAAGCGCGGCGACGCTGCTGGCGCTCGGCCGTATCTGTATCAAGACGGAACGCACGGCCAGTGCGATCACCTACCTGGAGCGTGCGTTCGACATAGAGCCATCGAATTTCGGCGTACGGCGGGCGCTGACGGAACTCGGGCGAAAGCCGAAGCCAGGCGGGCGGCAGTCTCGTCCGCAGGGAAGCGGCCGCGGAACGCAAAACCTTTAGCTTACTCGAAACCTCGGGATTCCGTTGCCGCGCATCTGGCAGACGCCCTAGCTGGGCTCGCGATCTCCCTCGGCGCATTCTTGCGGGCTGCGGCCGGACATTGTCCGGGCCGCCAATCCCGCGAAGAAAAGTCGACCGTCGCCGGCTCAGAAGCCAAGTCCGGGCAGAACCGGCGCGTATTGCAGGCAGAGCCAAACCGACAGCTTGCCCTGTACGTCGGATGGAGAGCTGACGTCATTCCATCGGCTGCCGTTCGCGCCCAACACGAACACCGGGTTAGACGTGGCCGGCGGAATCGGCGACTGAGGTACAAAGGACAACGCCTCGGGCACGGCCGCCTGTGCCGATGTGTCGATACATCCGAAGGGAAAATAGAGGCCGCCGTAGGTCGGGTCGTTGTAGTAGTAGAACATGCAGAAGTTGCCCTGGTTGTTATCGTCAGTATTGGTAAAGCCGCCCTTGTAAACCACTGAGGAAATGTACTGCCCAGGGAGCAGCTTCAGAGGGTAATGCGTGGTGGTTTCGAACTGGCCATGCGAGTTCAGGACGAGGTTGGAGCCGGTAATGTCGCCGAACTTGACGAGTTGACCGCCCAAACCGCAAGCGGTCTGAGGAATGGGAGTCCAGGTGCGCGGGTTGTTCGGCACGATCCAGCGCCAGAGACCGCCCTCGGTCTGCTCGCGAGCGTCGTTGGTGGTGAAATTAACGCAGGTATCAGTACCGGGAAGGTAAAAGAATCCGGGTCCATAGAGCGAACAAATCTTAACGTATTCGACCGGTTGCGCGTTCGCGGTGGCGGGTCTGAAGACGACGACCGCGGCAATCGCAATGGCGATGACGAGTGCTACGGACCAGGCAAGCGCAAGAACCTCTCTTGTTTTCGCTCCCATTGGATTTCCCCCTGTTATGGCTTTGAGTTGCATTACGACGTGACTTAGCCGTTTCACTCGCAGATGGATGCCGATGCAACGCAAACGACTCACAAACTAACTTTTTGAGGGAAACGCATCTCGCGATCGCCAGAGATGGTAATTCGGGACGCCTGTATGGAAGCGGGGGATCGTTCACATTTTTTCTGAAACTGTTTGGAGCGGTCCGAGGAACACGAAAGTGATCTCTTCGCTCCGGCATACAAATGTTCAACGAGTGCCTAACCAGTCTAGTTTACATAATATATCTTATACGAATCCGCGGTCTTGCTGCCCTGAAGGTGAAAACGGCGAGAGATCCTCGCTGGCCGGAAGATTTGCGAAAATCTGCAAGGGTGCGGAGAAGCCAACCCTTCAGCCGAGATCTTTCAAGTCTGCTTCGGAACCCGCACGTCAGGGCACTCGCCGCCGGTGAAGTCGCGCGCCGAAATTGGCATCAGTGTCAGCGATTCCGTTTTTGCGAGAGTCAGTCAGCGATCAAGTGCGCGCGCAAACCGGGATCATCTAAAGCTTCGTCCACCGCTCGTTGAAGCAAATCGTTTGCGACTTTGCGCAGGTCTTCGACGGACGCAAAGATAGCGGTGTCAAAGGCAATCAGACTACCCTGCACTTCCTTATCCACGACTATATGTGTGTACTCAATTTTTTCAGTGGTGCGCAGAACGAGAGTGGTTTGAAACTCCGCGTGTGCTTCCCGCCTTACGTATTGGTTGCAATCGAACTTTAAGACGGTCACGTCGAGCCGGTAGGTGCCTTTACCGGGAGGCGCTTCGAGGCCTCGAGCCTTAAGACCATTATTAAAGGCAGCCTTGATTACATCGGCGACCGGCCCCGCTGTCTCCAAGGACTTCAAGGCCCCTCCATAGCCATTGCGGATAGAACCTAATGATCGCGATTCATTCTTTCGCCGGTCGGTGACCGTGCCCATGTCGATAATCGGGTTTTGCTTAGTGACGTTCTGTGAAGCCGGAGCGTAAGGGAGGTCAACGATCGTAGTCGAACAACCCCCAAGACAAAGAACGATTAGCAGATACACAACCTGAATTGAACCGTTGGTGGCCGCTCGATCCATTCAAATCCTCCTTGCGGAAAAAGTAATGGTCGTTCAGATCTTTGCGCGTATTTCGATCACGCGTGACGGCTCCTTTGTATCGGAGTCCTCTATTTATTTACATCGGTTAGTTCCCGGGCTTGTGATTGAAGTCGTGGGCTATGCGGGTGGCGCCGCAGCGGCTGGTGAGGCAGCAGGCGTCTGGCGGCAAGTGAACCGAATTTCTGACGAGTCGGCCGCATAGGGCGAGGGGCCTTCTTTGGTGATGGTGTAACCGTCCGAACCGCAGTACTTGGCGATTTTCCGCACCGCGTCATCTCTACGGCTATTGGCTTTGGAATCATTCCTATACGGCACAATACCGGCGCGATACTGAACCCCGCCGGGTCCGGTTTCCTCTCTCAGAGTCATGTGCCCCGAGTAGGCGCACGAAGAAGCAATCGGGAGAAACGCGAGTAGCATTAACAGGTTTCGCTTAAGCATGTTTGGTATCTCCAATAGTTTTTGTCGATCGAATGTAAACTACGTTGATTCAGTTATGATTGTTACCAATCACAGATACCTACTTTGAGAGTTAGTCACAGGCGCTTTCAACACGACGCTCAGGATAACGGCTCGACCTCACTTGCCTACCGGATCCTTTTGAAAATCAACGAGGTATTGATTCCGCCGAAGGCAAAGTTGTTCGACATTAGATGCTCGATGTTCACTTGCCGGCCCTCGCCCATGATGTAGTCGAGCTCAGCACAACGATCATCCACGTTTACCAGGTTGGCGGTAGGCGCAAACCATCCGTCGTTCATCATCTCGATCCCGAGCCATGCCTCGATACTGCCGCATGCTCCGAGCGAGTGTCCGAAGTAGCTTTTCAACGCGTGGATGGGGATGCGGCTGCCGAAAATCACGCTGGTCGCCCTACTCTCGGCGATATCGCCCCACTCCGTCGCTGTGCCGTGGCCATTTACGAAGCCGATCGATTCGGCCGACAGGTTCGCATCGTTCAGGGCCAGGCCCAAAGCGATAGCCATAGTTTCTGAAGAAGGTTGTGTGACATGGTTCCCGTCCGAGTTGGTTCCGTAACCGAGCACCTCAGCATGGATTCGGGCGCCACGCGCACGCGCGCGTTCGTATTCCTCGAGGATAAGAGTTGCCGCACCTTCGCCGATTACGAGTCCATCGCGATCGCGATCAAAGGGCCTGGGCGTCGTCTCGGGAGCATCGTTACGAGTACTCGTAGCATATAGAGTATCGAAAACCGCGGCTTCCGAAACGCTAAGCTCATCGGCTCCGCCAACAATCATCACATCCTGCATTCCGAAGCTGATTGCTTCAGCACCGTATCCGATAGCGTGACTGCCAGAAGTGCAAGCACTTGAGGTGGGAATAACTCGTCCAGTAATCCCAAACAGCAATCCGATATTGATGGCGGCGGTATGGCTCATCATCTGAAGATAGCTAGTCGCGGTCAGCTGGGCAGAAGCACCGGTCATCATCATTTCGGCGAAGCCCAGAACCGCATCGGGACTGCCGAATGACGATCCATAAGCGATACCGGTGCGTCCGCTTCTCAGCGACTTGTCGTCAGTAAGACCTGCGTCCGCCAGCGCACGCTCCGTAGCATATGCAGCCATGCGCGAAACGGCACCCATCGTGCGTAGCTTCTTGCGATCGTAACGGCGTGAAACATCGAAACCGTTTATAGGTGCAGCGAGACGGGTGTTCAGAGTCGGAAAGCGATCCCACTCGGGCATCGGACGAACTGCTGTCTTACGAGCTTTAAGATTCGAGCATATAGTGGGCCAATCTTCACCCAGCGCGGTGATCCCCCCCATTCCGGTGACAACTACGCGACGCCCCTTCACGCCATACCTCCATTAACGGATATGACCTGACGCGTGATGTAGCTTGCGTCATCCGAACAGAGAAAACTCACCGCGGCGGCTACTTCGTCGGGTCGCCCGATCCGCCGCATGGGAATCAGCTTGAGCGCCTCGTCAACTGGCAAGCCTTCGAGCATCTGTGTTTCGATCAAACCGGGGGCAACGCAGTTCACTGTAATATTTCGTTTAGCGAGCTCGATTGCGAGTGCTTTCGTTGCGCCTATAATTCCTGCCTTGGCCGCGCTGTAGTTCACTTGCCCGCGATTTCCAGTGATTCCGGAGATGGACGAAATAGATACTATCCGTCCGCCTCGCCTCGCCGACACCATGGGCATGATAATAGGTCGTAACACATTGTAGAAGCCGCCCAGATCGGTATCGAGCACATCGTCCCAATCTGAATCCTCGAGCGCGGGAAATGCGTTGTCTCGCGCGATACCCGCATTCAAGATCGCTCCATAGTAAGGACCATGCTGATTGATATCGGATTCGATTTGTTCCCGGCATTGCTCGCGGTCAACCAGGTCGAATTGTATTATTCTGCCATCACCACCTAGTTCTATGATGGAGCGAAGGGTCTCATCCGCACCGTCGCGATCGCGGTGATAATGCGCGATCACCGCGAATCCGTCTCGTGCGATTCTAACGGCAATGGCGCGCCCGATTCCTTTGCTTGCACCAGTGACAAGGATCGGTCGGCTCACATCACTTACCCTCATCGACCTGAAATAACGGTGCTTCCGGTTGAAAAACCTTCAGCTGCGCGTCAGCCACGAGGTGACCGTCTATCTCAATCTTGCAGTCGAATACGGCTAGCTGTTCGTCACGAAACACTATCAGTGCGGACACTGACAGTGTTTCGCCGCGCACGAACCACGGCACCAGCACCCTACACTCTCGCGTTCCGATGAGGAGTCCGATCTTGACAGGCATCCCGGCGTCCAAAGCCATCGCACCAGCGTAAGCGCCGCAAGCCTGCGCCATATATTCAATAGCCAGATAACCGGGGACGCCACGTGGAGAGAGGAATAGACTCGACTCTGCGATGACTACACTGGCCACGACGCCTGACTCGTTGTAGCCGACGACTCTATCGAGCAGGAGCATTGGGCTCCGATGGATAAGTAGCTCGCTGATTGAGTAGGGACAATCACGCAACATCACCATCCTCGCCCCAAGACCAGCACCGCGTTGCTGCCGCCGAATGCGAATGAATTACTGAGCGCGGCGATCTGATCACGATTTGCAAACCGCGAGTGGGGCGACGCAAAGTTGAGTCGCGGGAGCGCCGGATCGTATTCGCCGTCCCAGATGTGAGGCGGCATCGAGCCATCGGCGAAGCCTGGTTCGAGCATCAGCCATAGGAACGCTGCTTCATTGGCGCCCGCGGCTCCAAGCATGTGACCGGTGACGGACTTGGTCGAACTGCAGGGCGTTCGATCGCCAAATATTGCATTTACCGCGCGAGCTTCCATCAAATCATTTAGTTCGGTCGCGGTGCCATGGAGGTTGATGTAGTAGATCTCCTCCGGCCTCAAGTCGGCGGCATCCAGTGCGCGACGCATCGCGAGCACGGCACCATCGCCCCCGGGATGCGGCGAGCTTATATGATAAGCGTCGGAGCTCTCGCCGACACCGAGGAGAGTCACGGGTGATTCTTCGCGCGTCATCAGGAAGACCGCCGCGCCTTCACCGATATTGATGCCATCGCGATTGCGGCTGAAAGGATTGCAGCGATCTTTCGACAGCGCCTGAAGCGAATCGAAGCCGCCCAAGGTCATTCGGCACACGGTGTCCACACCGCCAACTACTGCGGCATCGCAAAGTCCAGCTTCGATAAGCCGCGCTGCTGAAGCGAAGGCTTTGGCGCTCGATGAACAAGCAGTGGAGATCGTGTAGGCCGGGCCTTCGAGCCCGCATACATCGGCGACAAAGGCTGCGAGATTACCTATTTCCTGAGCCCTGGGACGGAAGTCTCGCGGCCAGCTACCGTTTGCGAGCCGTTGAGCCAGGGCCGCTTCGCCTTCGGCGATACCTGAAGTGCTAGTGCCCATAACCACCGCGACGCGACGAGGTCCGACACGGTCCGCGATCGTCGTGATATCGTCGTATATCTCTGTGAGTGCAGCGAGTGCTAGCCGATTGTTGCGGCAATCCAGGTAGGCGAGGCGCTCCGGCACCGGAGGCAGGACTGCACGCACAACGCCGGCTCGAACCGGACGGTCCGGGAGTAAGTCGTTGCGCCAGACCAGACCCTCCTGCGATCCGCTGAGGAGGTTGCGGGCGACTTCTCGTTTACCGTTACCGAGCGGATTGACTATGCCCAGAGCGTTGAGATGGAGCTTCATCAGCGGTTACTGTTGACTGCAAGTCCAGTTGATAACCGTACTCGATATTGTGCAGATGCGCGACCTTTGGCCAAACATTATCGTGCGGACCGTCATAGTCCACCTGCACAACTCGACGCCCACCGAATTCAATCGTGCGCTGCCTATTATCGTCATACAACGACGCGTCGGAGCCCGCCAACGCTCGCTTCACGGCGGTCGTGGGCCAATAGACGATCGCGATGTCGGCGAGGATGTTCTCTGGATGCAGTATTGCGGGGACAATCGCCGCTGCCTCCGAGTGAATCCCGTCGTTGGTCGCAGTGATAGTCATTGCTCGCCCGCCGGAGGGGTCGAACGCCACGAAGATGACCTTTTTGGGTGAGATGCTTAGGTATGCCTGGAACACTTCTACCTTGTTGCGAAAGTGTGCGACTATTAGCTGACTTGCATCGACCGAGTAGCCGAGTTGATGGCCGGGCGGAATCGCAAACTCCAATCCCGGTGCGATGGCCGTGCTGCCTGGACTTTCCTGATATCGTGATGCGCAACCGAAACAACAAGTTGCCAAAACGGCCAAAAACATCAGGCACGAAAGCGAAAGGTCTTCCGTCATTCAGGAGTTCCGTGTGAGGCGCTCGCAAAGGGAGAAAATACGAACGCGAGCATCGTCCCCACGACGAGAGTTGAACCGAACGTGTGCACGGCGGAGGTATTGCTGAAGGCCAACAAGCCGAACGACGAGAGTGTAGTGACCATCGCAAGCCAGATCCCCAGCATCGTAACTGGGCGTCTCGCTGGTATGGCCTCGCGGCAAAAGACCCCATAGTCAAAGCCAATCGACAAGACCAGCACGAGAGCTACGGCACTGAAGAATGTAAAGCTTACCCCCATCAGAGCCACCAACGGCGGCGCCGCGAGCACAGCTATCGCAGGCGGCAGCATCACGCGTATTCCATCCGAGAGACCGTAACGCAAGACCAGAACCGGCAGCATCAAGAGCGATGATACCGCAATAAGAATTATCGCGCGCCGGCGGTAACTCGCTAGCAGCCGGGTTATGTCAGCAGTCGGATCGACGAAGGTGACTCCCGGTATTTGACTGACGCTGCGTTCAATCGTTTTGGGCTGTGAGACGCCCATCAGCAGAACGAGATCGGTGGTTCCGCCAGCCCCGGATCCCAGGCTAAGGTTGCGTACGAACGCGATAGGCGAATCGTTGCCGATCGCATCAGGTGTTAGATATCCAGCATCGCCGGTCGCCACGTCACCGCTCATGCCGAGGCGCTGGTAGTAGGATGCCAGATAAGGTCGCATCAACTTATTCGTAACCAGTTCACGATTATCCCGTTGACGCGCGATGGAAGGAACGAACTGAGCAAGCGATTCAAATCCTTGTAGCGCGCCTGTCCGTTGAGCGTCGGACAGACGGACCCGCAGAGCCTCTTCGGTCTGAAGCGCAGCGTCTCTGTTAGATGATCTCACCAAAATAAATTGCGTTCCGCCCGAGACACCAGTCAGGCGACGCAAATGTAATTCTTGCGCGCTCAAGTTTGCCGCGAGAGCCTGTTGATGGCGGATATCGTCGTCGATCCGCAGTTTGCCGACTCCAACCATCGTCGCAATCCCAATCGCAACGATTACACTCCAACGCAGACTCCGCCATCGCGCGCCTTCCCAGAAAAGCCACAGCGAGTTGGCCATAGCAAGAATGCGCGTGCCTCGCGCGAGCGGTTCGGGGCTGTCGAGGAAAGGCAGCCACAGAACGATCGTGATGAATGACCCCACCAGGCCGACGGCGGAAAATATCGCGAGCTGAAGCAGCCCGGGAAACGGCGCGAGCATGAGAGTGACGTAGCCGATAAGCGTAGTCGCAGCACCAATCGTGATTCCCGGCAGAACTTGATGGAGGCGATCGTCGGGAGCGCCCGCATTCGGACCAAAGCGAGCTGCGATGTATTGGAGGCAATAGTCAATCGCGATCCCGTTCAAGCCGATCCCGAATAGCAACACGACCGCGTGAACTCCGCCGAAGATTGTGAGAGACGCGGCGAAGGCGCAGAGCACGCCAATACTGATTGCGAGGAGTGTCAGCCACAGTGGCCGCAACGCGCGAAACACAATCAGGATCAGAGCGATGCTTCCGATCAGGGAAACAACGCCGAGGCGCGAAGCCTCACGCGTCGCGCTTTCGGCGCCGGCGTATGCATAGAAAATGGCGCCCGCGCGCAACACTTGAAGACCCGGCGTTTCAGCGGAAGCTTGGCGGATGGCTGCGTCCAATGCCGAGATGAAACGCTTTTGAAAGGCACCCGAATAGACGTCGCCGCGCACTTGCACAACAAGAAGAACCCATGTCAACGAGGCCTCTCTGGTTGAAAGAACTCCGTCGTCGGGCGTGAGACCTAGAGAAGGCATTGGTAGATGGTTCAAGAATTCAGGCATCAGCAGAAACGGATCGTGGCGAAGCATATTAGCATCGACGATTGACGATGGACCGTACACAATCGCGATCGCTCGGTTGACGATCTGAGCACCCTGATCGTTTTGCAGACGTTCGCGATCTATGTCGGCGAGGAGTCCAAAACGATACGGAAAATACATCTTAACGAGCGACTTCAGACTGTCAGAAGATACGCGGTACGTGACCGATCGCGTCAGACCCGAATCAGCGAGGGTCTTTGCCAACTGGGCGCCCGCGCCTCGTGCGCGCGCTCGATCATCGGCGCCGACTAAAAGGAATACTCGCTCGGTGAGAATCTCCGCGACGCGCTCTTTTGCCCGACTGATTGCAAAATCGCGGTCTTCCATCGGAATGAGGGCGGTCATGTCGGTCTGCATTGTAACGCCGCGACGCAACTGAAATACGAGTACGACGCTCAGGCTCGCGACCACCACCACCCAGGCGAGCGCAGCGATTTTCATATTCAATCGGTCGGAATGATTTCGTTATTACTCAACAGGAGCGTGTCGCCGACGCTCAGTGGAACATCCGAGATTGCCTGGTCGAGGAACGTGAGGCGCTCTGAATCGCCATTGGCGCGGGTGATGTCCACCGAATCAACCATCGAGCCCCCCACTATAACAACCGACGAAAGCATGCCCACAATCGGATCGGTGGCTCTGAGCGGCGTCAGCGTGGTGCGCCATGCGCGACGATCCCCAGTGGTCTTCACGGCAAAATCATGATGCATCGCCGACCAGTCGCCCGTGAGTGCACCGTTCAGCATGTCGTAGAAGTGCGTAATGACCGGAGCGCGAGATGCTTCGATGCGCTGCACTTCGCTCCCATTGACGATCTGTCGGATTCCTGCCGGGGTAATCACCGTGATAGTTTGGATTGGCTCTTCAATTCGCCAGATCAGTCCCTTTCCGGGTGCAAGTACGAAAGTTCCACTGCTGGTCAGGGTTGCCGTGATTCCCTTGAGATGACGTTCTTGTCGGAAGCGTCCATGCAAGTTCTGCGTGGCCGTGATTGCCGGACCAAATGCAACCTGGGCGAAACCAGCCGACGTGAACGCGAGTGCTGCAATAACCGTAAAGAAGGAACGAGTCACAGAGCGCGCCGTATTTTCTCCACCAGCGCCTCTGGTGTTTCGAAGCACAGTTCATTGCTCGCGCGATCAACCGTGACTTGGATCGTATGGGCCTTGGTGCAAACCTCGCCAGTGGCAGCATCGGTGATTACGTAGCTGGTCTTGAGTCTATTTTCGTACTCCGTAAGCGCGGCGGTAACCTTGATCGCATGGCTCGGGTTTATTGGGCGTACATATTTGATGCGCAGTTCCACAATTGGCCACGCAAATGCGCTTTCAGCCATTTCGCGATAGCCGAATGAAATTTTGTCAAACAAAGCAGCGCGCGCCTGCTCGAGGAAGCGCGGGTAGTTGCCGTGCCAGACTATGCGCATCGGATCCAAATCATAGAATTGGATTTTGATAATCACCTCGGCGGAGATCAATGCGCTACGACCTCCTCGGGCGGAGGCATCCGCCAGAAGTCAAAGAAATTGTACCACTGAAAAGGATCTATCAGGCTGAAGGACTCGAGACGCTGTGCATAGCGTGCCGTCCAATCCCGGAGCGCGGTCTGTTTATCGCGACGGGGAAGCCTGATGCGTTCGGCAAACTTCTCAAAATACAATCGATAGACTCCGTCCTGATGTATGCAGAACATTAAATAAACGGGGCATTCGAGCAGGTGCGCGAGTATATAAGGTCCCTGCGGGAACGGCGCCTCGTGGCCCAGAAAGGTCGCCGTGCTTACACGATCATCGCCCTTCACCGGCGTGCGATCTCCAGCGATTGCAACCCAGTCACCGCGCTCGATCGCCTCCTTGAGCACGATCATAGTGCCCGGATTCATGTCGGTGACCTGGATCGTATCGGCCATCGCATCCGGTCTAAACCGCCGCAGGACTCGTGCGAAGTGCTCGGCGTTCACAGTATGCACCAGGATTTTGATCCGTGCGCGCTGCTCCTCGTCCAGCAATGCGCGGCTGATCTCGATATTGCCGAGATGCGACACGATTAACAGGATGCCCTGCCCGGTTTCTGCGATTCGATCGGGTGCCCGCTTATCCTCCGCCACCATGGTCTTCGAATCGATCGCGCCGAGCCACGCCGCAAAGGTATCGATCGTCTTGCAGGCAAAGCCAAACGAATGCTTCAAGGTGTCGAACCATCTCGGATCGTAGTCGATGCCTTTTGCGTGATACGCACGGCGCAAAAACTCCCGCGATGTGCGACGCTGCTCGGCGCCGGTCAAATTGAAATACAGCGCAATCGGAAACGCCGCGATCATACATCCGCGGCGCCCCGCAACGCGGTAGAACAGGGCTAGTAAATTCAATCCCCAGTATGCGCCACGTTCCGCGACTGAAGACCAGTGACTCGACGCCTCGCTCGCGGGCCGCCGGTCTCGAATGATTGTTGGCAGCCGCGAGAGCATTCCGAGTACCAGCCGCGTATGCATCGCGGTGATAAACCAATTATCGCGAATCAATTGGAAGTTCGAAATGTTGCCAGGCGGATAGACCACACGCACGGGAACGAAAAAAATCGGCACGCCTGCCCAAATCAGTCGGACGAGAATTTCGATATCAAAATCCATTCGGTGCCCAAGCCGTCGATTTTCCTGCAACTGCGCAACCCGTTTCAGCGGATAGAGTCGTAACCCGCACATGGAATCCACGGGATACCGCGTAAGAGTTTCGATCCCTACCCAGAAGTGAGTGATCGATCGACCGATTCGCCGCGACCTTGGCATCGTCGCATCATGTATGGGTTTGCCGGCGATCAATGCGTCGGGATGAGCGCTTGCGAGCGCAATGAATCGGTGCAGCTCAGAAAGATCGTGCTGTCCATCGGCATCGACCTGGAGCGCATGGCTGAAACCCGCCGCGTGCGCGAGTTCGAAACCCTTCATTACCGCGCCGCCTTTGCCTTGATTGGTTTCGAATCTATATACCACCACCCCATCTTCGGGCGCGTGAAGTGCTGCTAGCATCTCACGCGCGGGTGCGTCACTGCCGTCATCGATCATGAATACTGCGAGGTCGAGATCGCGCAAGCGCCGCACCACCTGGCCCGCAGTGTGGCCGTGATTATAACTGGGAACAATCGCGCAACACGTGAAACTCATTCAGGAGCGAATCCAATCTGTCCTGACGAACACGGACCTTCGGCATCTACATACTCGAAGTGGATAGTGTCACGCGAAGGCACGTGTTTCAGAATCAATGTCACAGCATGATTCGGACGGATAGGTTTTCGAAACTTGATACGAATCATGGTCGGGAAGACCGCTGCGAGTGCGAACTCCCGCGTGGCGTACTGAATCGCCCAGTGAACCTGAACCACCCCGGGAAGGAGCGCAAATTGCGGAAAGTGACCCGAAAAGAAAAGGAGCGCCCCCGGAATCAACAGCTTCAATTCCGCGCGATCGGCCGTTCGTTCGATATCGATGACCGCCGGATCTCGCGGCGGCGATTCGGAAGACAGCGGCGGCGCGCTTGCAGTCACTCGTTCTGCTCCAACAACGTCACAACGTCGCTGACACGCCTCTTGCCAAGTTGATCCATAGGCATGAAGTCAACGAAACGCCATCGTCGCGGCAGCACCGCGAGGTCCTCTGTCGATGAAAGCTCACGCCGAAGCTTCCGCTCGAAGCGAAACTTCCCGAGCCGCTCGATTTCAACTGCCCCAGCCGCGGACAGCTGGACCACGGCGCCGAGGTACGGACGCGAGCCACCGAGACCGACTACGGCAGCTTCCTTGATCCACGTCAGTTCGCACAATTCGCGCTCGAGCCTTTGCAGGCTGACTCGTTTGCCTTCAATCTTGAGGATTCGATCGATTCGACCTAGCAGGCGGAACCGTCCATCCCCCTCTAGCTGAATTTTGTCTGACTGCAGGCTCCATCCCGGCGTTGAAGCGTGCGAGGAACGCAGCAACATGACTCCCTCAGCGTTAGCCTCGACCTCAACGGTTGGGAAGGGCCGCCAGACTGCCGACCCGGCTCCGCTATCCTGCCACGCGATGACCCCAGCCTCGGTGCTGCCGAGAATCTCAATGGGCGCGCAACCAAAAATCGCGGTTGAGTCGCGAGCCGCCTCGGGCGGCAGCGGCGAACCGGCAGTGATAATCATACGCGGGCGATTGTTCTCCGCTAGGGGTGCAAGTCCGCCCAAGCGTGTGAGTTGCGCGGGACTGGTCACGATCATCGTGGGACCGTCTAACTGCGCATGCAGCCCTTCCCACGCTAAATGAAATTCAGAATGAAAGGGCCGGCCGGCCGTCAGCGGCCAGACGATCCGGAACGTCATGCCGAAAACGTGTTGATGCGTAACGGTGCCGACGATCGGTACTTTTTGCAGTTCCGCACTCCACATGTTTTCGAGCACCGATGCCTCGCGCTCGAACATGGCGATCGACTTCTTGACCACCTTCGTCTCGCCCGTTGAGCCAGAAGTGAAAAAGTGGATGCAGCCGTTTTTGAAATCAGTCCGGAATGAGGCAACCTCCTCGGAGCTCGACTGCAGTACGCTCCTTTTCGGAACCACGGCAGATTCCGAATCGACTACGATCGCATCGACGTCTCCAGCGATCGATCGCAAGGTGCCGTCCTGCGCATTCGGCGGCAAAATCACCTCCGCTCCGGTTTTCAAGAGAGCCAAGATGCCGACGATGAACCAATAGCCGTGCTCGCAAACAACTGCGCCCCGCCGCACTGAACGGTCCGAGAGCCACTCGGCGTTGTGAAACACGTCGGACCTGAATCTCGACAGGTTGATTCGCCGGCCATCGAGAATTGCGACACAGTGATCATCCGACCGGCGGCCCGCCAACAGATCGCTGACCGATACGAGGCTCAAGCGGTTCCTCCGAACAACCTTCGGTGAACGCGCTGTCGAGTCAGCAGTTCCCCTGCGAAGATCATTCCCATCGCAATGTAGGAGATGAACCCGTTGTAGAGGGTCCACAATTTCACGCTCCCGTTGGTGGCCGTCGCGGCGGAAATCGCAGCATTAATGATGAAGAATGCGAACCAGATGATCGTAATCTTGCGCAAGTAAGGATTCGCGTCCGGCGGCAGATTCGGATGACGAATGCGCGCGATCCTTTCGACAATCGTCGGTGGCGCCAGTAGTGAGTATCCGAAGACCGCCGCGAACCCGAGGCTTAATACTACGGGGTACGCTTTGAGTCCCAGCAGCGGCGAGCGCGCGACTATGAGCAGCACGACGAGGCAGGCCGCCAGAGACGGAAGAAAGTCCCTATTTCCTTTTCTGAAATCGAAGGCGAGCCTCACCGCCAATACCGCGATCAGGCCAACGGCTAGCGTCGGGGGCGGAACTTTTTCCAAACCGAAGTAAACGACGAACGGATACGCGACACCCATCGCCACGAACGCGATTCTAAGACTGCGCACCGTTGTTTACCTGATCGTAGATACGGTCCACGAGGTCGCTGATGGTGCGTACGCTTTTGAATTCTTTCGGCGAGATCCTGCGGCCCGTGTACTCCCGCAGCTTAACCACCAGGTCAACAGCGTCGATGCTGTCAAGGTCCAGGTCCTCGAATAGACGTGCTTGAGGGACGATATTCTCCGCGGGTATGTCGAAAAGTTCCTGCAGATATTTCGAAAGAACATTCGCAATATCGTTCTTCGACACCATCTTAATTTGATTGCTGTCCCTCCAGATATCGCGCGAGCGTCCGCACTGTCTCGAAGATAGCGCGAATTTCCTGCTTCGAGCCGGTCACCTTGACCTGGTATTTCTTTCTAATCGCAACGCCGAGCTCCAATCCGTCGATCGAGTCCAAGCCGAGCCCCTCGACAAACAGCGGTTCGTCGCTATCGATATCTTCGGGCACGATATCTTCAAGGTTGAGCGCGCTGACGATCAACTCTTTGAGTTCGGTTTCAAGGTTAGGCATTTTTCAGATACGAGGAATATTCCGCTTCGAGATAAGAAACCAGTCTTCGAGCACCTCGCGCGCGGGATTCGAAGCTCAAGTTCAGGAACTGCCTGGGATCGATTTCGTCTGCAACCTCGATTCGAAAGCTCGGACGCGAGTCGGGGATCTTGTAATACGGATTGCCCTTTATCAAGGTGATCGGCTCGCAGCCGATCCTGAGGGGCTGCACGTTAGCCCCGGTCAGCGTGGCGATATGTGCGAAACCTCGCTTGAATCGCAGCGGCTGCCCGGGCATCGATCGCGTTCCTTCGGGAAAAATCACGAGATTGTACCCGGCGCCCAGCGCCTCGCGGCATTTCTCGATCAGTACCTCGGGATCATGGTCATTTCGGATGTATCCCGCCACGCCGACCACCGGGCTCAGCAACCAGCTATCGAACAGCTCGGACTTCACCACGCACTTTGCGTCGGGCAACAACGCAATCACAAGCACGATGTCTATAAGCGTCGGATGGTTTGCGACAATCAATTTGCCTTTGCAATTTCTCAGCCTCTCGGCTCCCATCACTTCGAGCTTGAGCATTCCGAGCAAGCGCAGCATCTTCAGGTATATACGGAAGCCGTTGCGAATTATTGCTTGTGCCCGCCGATTCCGAACCTGCTCGTCATGAACGAACAAGGTAACCATCGGAATTAGCGTCACTCCCAGTATGAATCCGCCGAGACCGAGCACGGCGAACGCGACCGCAGTCCCTAGAAGACGCCACACATAGTAAAGTCGCTTAAGCACAGCGCTGCCATCGCCATTGCGCGCGATCGCCGACGAACTCTCTTTCGAGATCGTCCGATAGCATGAATTTTATGAAGTCCATCGATTGCGCGGTGGCTAACATCGACCTGTTGACCTGGGACCGCGGCGCAAACGCGAGCCTGAATTCGCCGCGCTCGTTGCGCGGCGGCTTCAACAGCATCGAGAGCGCAACGCGGCTCTCAGGCTTTTCAACCAGCTCGTCATAAGGCGGCGGAACCGAATCTTCGAAATAGATCAGCATGACCGCGCCTGCGTCGGCATCGTTCAAAGACGCGACCGCTTCCAGGAGGCCGAAGCCAAACGTGTCAGCGCCGGCGCAAACCGCAGTATGGCCCGCCGTGTTACGCCACCCAATCGAAAGCAGGCCCGCCAAGGCATTGTGTACTGAGAGAGTGAAATCGGCGGGCGAGATCGGCTCGGCCGTCACGATCGAGTTCAGGATTCGGAAGGTGCGATCAAGTTCGCCGTAGCGCGAACAGAAAACAAAACGTGCTACCTCTTGTTCGCCCAACGCAGACGCGGCGCGAAATGCAGTCTGGCCGGCACTGCTGATACGGCGGCGAAACATCGGGGGCAGGTTCACCTCTTCCAGCTCGGTCGCTCGCCGAGCCGTGCCCATGCCGCTCGACCACCCCGTCAACTCTGGATGTGCCCCAAGTCCGGGCCCGAAGGCCACCCAGTCTTCCACACGAAAACGCATTGCTTGCACAGGCCCCATTGTGCGTGCGTCTAGTCTCCTTCCTCTGACTGGTGTCCCTGACTTTTACCTTTAGGCCAATTAAAGCTATAAATCCACCCTTACACGTTGAAAAAGCGCCCTAAAGTGTTAGCTTTGTGCTCGACCAATGCACAAGAATTAAGAAATGATCGCGATCGGATAATGAAATCTCTTCCGAAACCCGTCTCCTTCTACTCGAACCGGCGCGTCCTGCTTTTGCAGAATCTGGACTCCGCGCAAAGCGACATCTAAGGTGGCTGGCATCGAATCTTTTCGAAAACTCCCCTTCAAGGCAGCATGCTCGTCGATTGAAGAGCGCTCGGAATTATTCGTGCATCAGAAGACTCCGCTTTAGTAGGTGAATCGCGCTTGCCTGAAGAGGATCTCTGCGATGTCGTGATCATTGGAGGTGGGCCCAGCGGCTCTACCATTGCGGCGCTGATGGCCGACGAAGGCAAGAACGTGGTCTTGCTCGAGAAAGACAAACATCCCCGCTTTCACATCGGCGAGTCACTCTTGCCACGAAATCTCGCGATATTCGAGCGTCTTGGTGTCCTCGGCGAAGTCGCCGGCATGGGAGTCCGCAAGCCGGGCGCCGAGTTCGTGTCCGACGAAACCGGGGAGAGAGTTCAATTCACCTTCGGCAAGGGGCTTGATACAAGCTTCACGCATAGTTACCAAGTCAAACGGGCTGATTTCGACCAGGCACTTTTTGCCAACGCCAAGCGCAAAGGCGCTCGCACGTACGAACTCACTGCGGTGTTGGATGTGATCCTGGGGGGCGGTGGAGTGCGTCCGACCGTATTCGCCAAAAGTGCGGACAACCGCGGGCTGGTCTTTAGGCCGCGCCTCCTGATCGATGCCTCAGGTCGAGACGCGTTTCTAGGCCGCAAGTTCGAGCTGATCGAAGCAAACAAACGACAGTCAACAGCAGCAGTATTCGCGCACTTTCGAAACCTCAAAAACAATGGGGCTACTGCAGGATATATCGCTGTCCACTTCGCTACGGGCGGTTGGTTCTGGATGATTCCATTGCCCGAAGGCGTTTGCAGCGTTGGCTTCGTGGGAGATGCTGAAGTCTTCAAGACTCGCAGGGGCAGCCTTTATGATTTCCTGTTCGAGAGGATTGAAGAAAGCCCTTCGATGCGTGAACAGATGAAACACGCCGATCCGGTCTCCGAAGTATTCGGCACCGGTAACTATTCTTACTGCGCGAAATCATCTTGTGGCGAGACCTATCTGATGATCGGCGATGCGTTCGCCTTTATCGATCCAATCTTTTCGACTGGCGTTCTGCTTGCCATGGCAGGTGCCGAAATCGGCGCCGACATTGCCCTGAAATGGCTGGAAGATCCCGAGACGGGTTTCCGGCTCGCCCGCAAGGCAGAACGGCGCGCGCGTAGAACGATGAACAGAATCAGGTGGTTCATCGACCGCATCAACCATCCCGTGCTGCGCGATATGTTCATGGCGCCAAGCGACCGCTTTAAGATGCGGGCTGGTCTGATAACGCTGCTCGCGGGAAACATGCGGCGGAGTTGGCGATACACCGCCCCTCTGGTCGCCTTCAAGAGCATGTTCTATGTCCTGTCGGTGGCGCGCCGGTTTGGCTTTCGCATCTCTGCAATCGCGGTTCCGCGCGTGGCTCTCGAGGAGTAGTTCGCGTGGCAGTCGTTCGCCCTCGTCACCTCGAAACGTCTGTGGTCGTTCCGGAAGGGGCAGGACGATTCGTACCAGAGTCGCGCTTCGGTGTTTGGTTTATTGGCACCGGCATTTGGGCCAATCATGTGCTGAAGCGTGCGCTCGACGATCTCGAACGCCTCATCCAAAATCGTCGCGTCTCATACCCGACGATCGTGGATTTCGGCTGCGGATTCGGCCGCGCTTTGAAAATGCTCAACGATCGATTCCACCCCCGGCAGCTCGTGGGTGTGGATTTCGACTCGGAGATGCTCGCGCGGTCGCGCATTGAGAGCCAGCGACACGGACTCGCGATTGGGCTCGGGAAGGTGTCGAACGCGCTTCTCCCCTTCGCCGATCAATCGGTCGATATGATTTTTTGCCACCAGACGTTCCATCACGTGGTCGATCAACACGAAGTTCTCGATGAGTTTCATCGCGTCTTAAAGCGGGGCGGGCTGCTGTTGTTTGCAGAATCAACACGCAAATACATCTATTCATGGATTATTCGCTTGCTATTTCGTCATCCGCTCGATAAGCAACGCACTGCTTCCGAATATGTTGCAATGATCAGCGAGGCTGGATTCACGGTTTGCCAGGATTCGATTTCGTACCCCTATCTTTGGTGGAGCCGTTCCGATTTTGCGCTGATGGAGAACCTCTTCGGGATCGTGCCGTCGGTCGATCGGGAAGAGACGCTGATTAATCTGGTTGCAATTCGCGATTGAACGGCGATCGCCGACATGCGTCCGAGTCAGTGGCGGGAGTGGGAAGAAGTAACACGAAACGGTCAGCAGAAATCCGGTTTGGTTGGCTTCGGTTCTTTGCCGTCACAACTCTATTGGCGGTGGCGCTCAACGGTTGTGCTGGACGCGGCACCGTGCAGGACAATCCGAGCGCTCGTCAGAAGTTCGTGTACGCGTCCGCCTACAGCACGGATGACTGTCAAGCAAAGATGAACCAGCTTGCTGGCGCTGACGTTAGGATGATCGAGGACGATCAACATGTCCTCATGAGCATCTTCAGCCTCGGCATCGCGCCCTCGCACCAATGTATCGGGGTTGCGCCGGATCTCACATCGCCTCTTCCGGTTAACAGGTAAATGAATCAAAGAGCCCGCATTCGATGGATATTCCCAGGCGCGCTGTTCATCGCGCTTGCCGGCTCGATCGCAGGATGCTCAATCGCGATGGAAGCGAGCCGTCCAGCGCCGGTGCGCCTGGCGCAATTTGATAAGGGTGAGAGCCGCGACGCGGTGATAGCTAAGCTTGGAGCGCCGGTTACCACTACGACCGATGCCGATGCTGCGAGTTGTGATCTCTATTCGCTGCCGCTGAGTGGGTACAACAACTGGGCGAAGGCTGGGATCGCTTTCGGTGAACTTGTTGCCGACTTCGGCACCTTAGGAATCGCGGAAGCGGTTTCGACCCCAACCGAAGCGGCAACTCGCAATCGGAAGACACCGGTATGGTTTTGCTACAAGAATAACGCCCTCGTTCGCGTCACCCCGAAGCGGCTGGAGGGAGAGGATCTGGCGTCGTCCGAGCGCCCCGCTGCTGCAGGAGGTGCGCAATCACAGCCGTCTGCCTTACCCACAACGACACAAAAACCAATGGCGGCGCCCGCAGCCACGCCGGCAGCTGCTCCAAGCCTGTCGGAATAGGCGGAGTCCTCTCATTTTTGTTGCTGCCGCCGAGCACCAATAGGTATTCGGGCAGGTTTTTGATCAAGATCGGCGCGGGGATCGCCGTTTCGGCCTCAGTAGTTTCAAATCGAACGCCTGCCGTCGGAAAGAAATTCGAACTTCAATAACTGAAGAAGTTAATAAATATCGGAGTTTCATAAGGGATTTTTGGCGTCTTCATTCGCGACGAATTGGCGGGCCGCCTCGGATTCGCTCTGCAGGCGAGCCTTGAGCTCGATCACCCGCCCCTTCAGGTCTTTGATTCGATCGCGCAAGTCGCCATAGGTGCGCGGCAGGTTCTGCGGGAGGCGCTCGCTGATGGAGAGGACGAAGAAGAATTCCTCCACAGCTTCATGGCTGAGGCGGCCGACGTAGGTGAATAGGGGCTCCCACGCGGGCGGCCTCCATTGGTCGAGAATCCATCGCGCGCGGTCCGGGGCGATCTCCACCGTATAGAAGGCGGGGTCGAGAGCGCCGGGATCGAAGAGGTTGAGCAGCCCATCAAGGTCGTACCTGAGGACTTCCAGCGCGGCTCCAACGAGGGTGGCTGCGGCGAGTTGATCGCGGGATTGGGCCAGCCGCCCGGCGTGCTTTTGGTCGAGATTCTGGCGCTGAGCTTCGGCGAGTTGCGCGCGCATCGCATCCACTTGGCGGCGGGCGCCGCGGACGGCACCCGCATAGGCAATCACGCCGGCGAGCAGGGCCAGAAACCCATCGACGGAGACGCCGAAAGCGGCGCGGATCTGCTGCAATGTACAGGGGTCCATTTTTCGAGCCTCCGTGTTCGGCCAATTCGATCTCCCCCAATCAGCGCCGGTTGCGGTACGCCAGGGTGCGCGTTGGAGAGCGAGAAGGATACCGGGAATGCATTGTGTGCTGGCGCTGATGACAACGCATCTCTATCATGTTCATTCGATATGCATCTGAAAAACCCGCGTCTATCGATTAGTGCCCGCCCCCTCCGCGCGTTCGCGATTCGTGCTCTCGCCGGCGCCTTCGCGACGTTCTTAGCCCTGTCGGTATCGACGCCGATCCGTGCCGCCGATTCGGGCAACGACGCCGCATTGAAAGCCGCTCTGCAGAAGCGCTTGCTGGTGCCCGACGCCAAAAATCTCGACGTGGGACCGCCCTCCCCCGGTCCGTTTCCGGGTATCACGAGCCGCACCGTGACGCTGGTGAACCCGGAGAACCCGGGCCAGAAGGTGCAGATCGAAGTATTCAGCGACGACGCCGGCAAGAAGCTGCTGATTGCGCAGCATTATGCTGTGGTCGATGGGGCGAATCCGTGGGAACGGGCGGACCTGAAGGCGGTGCACCTGGACGACCGCGCGACGCTGGGGCCGGCCGACGCGCCGGTCACGATAATCGAATTCGGCGACTTCGAATGCCCCTACTGCGCGCATGCTTTCAACGAAATCGAGACGGTGGTCAATACGACTTACAAGGGTCGCGTGCACCTGATCTGGAAGAACTTCCCCCTCAACGTGCATCCGTGGGCGGAACAAGGCGCGGTCGCGGCGGAATGCGCGCGCGAGCAGAATCCGGCCAAGTTCTGGGATTTCGCGCGCAGCCTCTATCGCGATCAGACCGAAATAACGCCGCAAAATCTGCGCACGCATATCGACGGCTACGTGACTTCGCTGGGGCTCGATCCGAAGGCGATGAACGCGTGCATCCTGGGCAAGACGGCGGAAGAACGGGTGCAGCAGGACCTGAAGGACGGGCAGGCCATCAATATCAACTCGACGCCGACGTTCATCGTCAACGGCATCCCGGTGATCGGATTACCGAGCAGCACCGTGTTCGAGTTCGTTATCAACGCACAGTTGCACGACCGACACGCATCGAAGTAGCGCACCGCGGGCGGGCGGCGTTGACATCCGGCGGTCCGTAGTCTGAAACCTCGTGAGAAGGTTTCGGACTGCGGACCGTTGCGGCGCAGCGGGTGAACCCTTGCGAGCGATCGCGATGCGCGATGCCGCACGCAGGTCGCGCCGATGCCTGGGCATCCGGCCGCCGACGGAGCAAAGTCTCAGTGAGTAGGAGCGGCAGCGGGCGCGACGGTGCCCGGGGCAACGGGCGCAGCAGCCGGCGCCGGCGACGAGGGTGCGGTCGTGGACGCGACCGCACTAGCATCGGACGGCGCTGCGCCGATACCGGCAAGCGTAGCGATGACGTTGGAGCGCTCGGGCGCAAACGGATTCTCAGCGAGGAAATTGCGCCAAGCGGTGATAGCGCCGGCCTTGTCGCCGGAACTCAGCAGAGTCCGCGCGGCGCCGAGTTCTGCGCTGATCTTCGCCGGGCCGGGAATGGCAGCAGCTTCGGCATATGCGTCGTGAGCTTTTTTGAAGTCGCCGAGATCTTCGTAGGCGACTCCTAGCTGGACCAGAGCGAGATTCTTGAATTGGCGATGGTTGCTATCGGCGATGTAGGCCTCTAGTGCGTCCCGAGCCTGCGCTGGTTTTTTATCGGCCATGTAGGCGCTGGCGACGTAAAGCGGAGCGAGCCGCGACAGCTTGCCGGAGCCGGACTGAGCGAGCGCCTCGAAGCCCTCTTCCGCGGTCTTGTAGTCTTTCGAATTGAGCGCGGTGAGCGCGTCGTAGAAGTGATCCGCGGCAACACGATCCTGATGGGTGCGATAGAACGAATAAGTGAAGATCGCCGCCACTACTACGATCAGTATAGCGGCGCCGATAATCACCCGCGTGAGGTTGTTGGCGAGGTATTCGCCGATGCGATCGACGGTGGTGACGAACTCGTCCGGCTGCTTGAGGTCTTTGACCTTTATCTTGTAATGCTGCGAGGTTGCCATGGCGGATGGTCACACGCACGCCTACGCGGCCGCGCAGAGCGCCGCCGACGGCGTGTCGAAGCGCGCGCGGCGCCTACATCTTGTACTTGAAGTCCTCGGGCGACATCTTCTCAAGGATTTCGGACCACTTGTCGCGCGAGACGCTGGCGAGGTTCTTGTCCGACACCGCGTCTTCGGGCGATTCGCTCGCGGCCTCGTGAAGCTCACTGGAGACTTCTAACACCGCCTTGGCGACGTAGATCGGCGACTTGGTGCGCAAGGCAACCGAAATCGCGTCAGAGGGTCGTGAATCGATATGCAGCGCGCTGCCCTCGCGGGTCTTCAATTCGATGCGCGCGAAGTACGTGTTTTCCTTGAGCTCAGTGATTTCGATCGCTTCGACCGTCGCTCCCAGCTCACCCAGAAGATTGCGAATGAGGTCGTGCGTCATCGGACGCTGCGGCTTGATGCCTTCGATTTCAGTCGCCATCGAGGCTGCCTCGAGCGGACCGATCCAGATCGGCAGATTGAGCTTGTTATCGGGATCCTTCAGTACCACGATGGGCATTTTGGTGGTCGGATCGAGCGTAAGGCCGCCGACCATCATGAGAATGAAATCTTCCTTGGGACCCGTCATATATGGACTCTTCGGCGCTACGCCGTCGAAGCCGCCGAGCGAAAAACGCCCTGTTCGCGCACGTTTAAATATCTTGGACCAAACCGGCTTGATGGTCAACCTGACAGTCCGCAAGAGCCGCCCGCAAGCGCGAGTCAGCGCGGAACGAGCTGATCGATGACCCTGTAAAGCTGATTCAGATTCCGGCACTCCTCCACCAGGTCGCAGTGAATTGCGTACCGTTCCATCTCGCTGTCGCCGAATCCCCACGTGTTGCGGCTTTCCGGGTTTAGCCAGATAACGCGCCGCGCGCGCTGTCGGATCTCGCGCAGGCACCAGTCATGCGGCAAGTTGTAGTTATTGCGCGCGTCACCCAGCACGATAACCGTGGTCCGCTTGTTGACCGCGCCGATATGATCGGTGACGAAGTTGCGGAACGAGCGGCCGAAGTCCGAGTGCGCGTACACATTGATGATATCACCCTTAAGCGCTACGTCGAGAGCTTCCTTGACGTCGTTGGTGCGAAAGCTCTCGGTCACCTCGCCGACATCGGCGACGAACACGAAGCTGCGCACGCGCGAATAAAGATCCTGTAGCGAATAAACGAACTGGAGCATGAAGCGCGACGCGTTGCGCACGGAATCCGAAACGTCGCACATTATTAGAATTTGCGGCTTCTCCCGCTTACGCCGTTCGAACTTGAGGTTGAACGGCACGCCCCCGTTGGAGAGATTCGCGCGCATGGTGCGCTTGACGTCGAAGCGGCCCTTCTTCATCCGCTTGCGCCGCACCGCGATGATATTCTTGAGGCGTTGCGCGAGCCGCGTCACCGCCTCGCGCATTTTTTCGAGCTCCTCGTCGCTCAGATAATAGAAGCTCTTGTCACCGAGCTGGTTCATCCGCTGCTCTTCGCGCGCCTTCATGTCGCGCTTTTCGCGCTCCTGGCGAACGTACTTGCGGATGATGTCCTCGAGCATCTTTAGGCGCCGATCGAGGTACTCCTCCATCTTGGCCTTCATCTCCGAGCCGAGGTCGAGCTTCTCGAGCTGTTCGCGCAGCTCCTTGATTTCCTGTTCGATCTTGTCGAAGCCGAGCGCACGCGCGAGCGCGCGGGCAAAATAGTTTTCCTCAATAGTGCGCTGGATACCCTGCATGCGCACGGCTCGCGCCGCCTCACGCATCATGCGTTCGAGCTGGCCGTCGTTGTTTTGCAGGAGCTGCTTGGCGAGATCGGAAAGCTCCTGTCCGTGCTCTTTGAGCATCTGCTCCATCTGGTCAAGGAAATCCTGGAAATCCTTGTCCGACATGGAGAGCGCTTCCTGAACTTCCTTGCTGGCGCCCTTGATGATCTCGCCCAGGCCGGAAAAATAGACGTCGAACAGCTCTTCGAAGACGGGCAGCTCGCTGGCCCGCTTGATCATGGTGGCGCGGAGCGCGGCGCGGAACAGTTCGCGTTCGCCGAGCCCGGTCACGTCGCTGGCGGCAACGGCGTCGAGAGTTTCCGCGAGCGAAACCCGGATCCCGTTCTGCCGCAGCAGATTGGCAAATTCGACCAGCTTTTCTTCCATCGTATGACTCGCCCCGTGATGCCGCCCGAGCGTGGTGCGGCTGCGGTGCTGATTCTGTTAGTTGAGCAGGTCCTTGTCGTCCGCGCTGCCCGCGGCCTCCGAGCCTGTCCGGCGAGTACGCGCCTTGCGCAGATACTCTTTGAGCTCTTCTTGTGCTTTGCGCACGTCCCCTTCGTACTTGACGATAGTGTCGAGCGTCTCATCGACCAGCGCGTTGTCGAGGCTCTGCACATTGAGCAAAGTCAGCGCCTTGACCCAATCGAGCGTCTCGCTGATGCCAGGGGTCTTCTTCAAGTCGAGCTTGCGCAGCGACTGCACCACGTTGACGACTTCCTCGGCGAGCTTCTCCGCCGCCTCGGGGACCTTCAACCGGACAATCGCGAGTTCCTGCTCGCGCGAAGGAAAATCTATATAGAGATGCAGGCAGCGCCGCTTGAGGGCGTCGGACATCTCGCGGGCATTATTCGAAGTCAAAATGACGAGAGGAATTTTCTTGGCCTTGAAGGTGCCGATCTCGGGCACGGTCACCTGAAAGTCCGAAAGCAATTCGAGCAGGAAGGCTTCGAACTCGGCGTCCGCCTTGTCGATTTCGTCGATCAGCAGGACGACCTGTTCGTCGGAGTTGATCGCCTTCATCAGCGGGCGCGGCACGATAAAGCGCTCCGAGAAGAAGACTTCATCCTCGCTTGCAATCCGATCGACGGCCTCCGCCAGGCCCTTGGTTCCGACCAGCACTTCGCTGACCTTGTCCTTGAGGATCTGGGTATAGAGCAGTTGCTTGGCGTACTCCCATTCGTAGAGCGCCTTGCCCTCGTCGAGACCCTCGTAGCACTGCAGCCGGATCATGTTTTCCTTGAGCGAGGCCGCTAACACTTTGGCCAGGTCGGTCTTGCCGACGCCCGCGGGGCCTTCGACCAGGACCGGCTTTTTCATCGCGGTCGCGAGATAGATAACCGTCGCGATGCGGCGACTGGCGATGTAATTGTGCCTGCCAAAGCTCTCGACTACGTCTTCAATCGATGAAAACATTCAACCTCCTCGATCGCTGCGGCTAGCAGCGCCGTGCCGCGCAATCATAGTTCAATATCACGCCGAATGCCCAGTGCAAACCCGCATTACGTTTCAAATGTGCAACTCCTCGAGCACGGGCTGATTGCGATCGAAGCGCTCGCGTGAGAGCGCGCTGGCGTCGAACTTTGAGTAGCGGCCGTCGGCGATTAATTCCGCGAGCGCCTGCCCGGCGCCGTAGGATTGCATCACGCCCCGTCCGCTAAACGAATGCGCTTCGTAAATGCGTGGCGCGGCGCGCCCGATGATCGCACTGCGATCGGGACTGACCTCGTACAGTCCGGCCCATCCGCCCACATGTTTCATACGTTCGCAGCAACTCATCCGCGCGTACATACGCGGCCATATTTCGTTCTGAAAGAAAGGCTCGCCGTCGTAGTTGAAAAGGTGGCCGGGAGGAGTATCCGGCGGCGAATAACCCGCCAGAATGTGAACGCCTTCGTTGTGGAAATAAACCCCGGAAGTATCGACGATCATGCCGTAGGCGGCAAAATTGGCCGCGCGATTATCGACCAGGCAGATCTGCCGCCGGATCGGCTCGCTGTAATTCTTGAGGCCAAAGATTCGAAGTACATCGTCAGCCCATGCGCCGGTGGTGATCGCGACGGCATCGGCGCGCAATTCGAAGGGCGGTCCAGGCGGCGTCGCGGCTTCACCGTCATCGGTCATGAGATGGGCCAGGCTATCGTCGTTGAGTGGGGCCGCCGAGCGCAGGCATTGCAAGCGGACCTCATCCGAATCGACGTCGGCAGCCTGAACGTAAACGCGATCGAGGAATTTCGCGCCCGCCGCAGTCGCCACTGTTCGATAATGCTCCTTCAGGAGATTCGGATTGATCAGCCCGTCGGCAGGCGAGAAAGTTCCGCCGGCGATGCCTTCGAGGCGATCGATTTCCGGCACCCGCCGATTCACTTCGGTGGGCGTCAGCGCCTCAATCGGATGGCCAAGCGCGCGTTGCACTTCGAGGCGCCCGCAGGCCTTGGGCCAGGTGTCGGCGTCGTACAGCCACAGATAACCCTTCTGGCGAAATCCGATTTCGTCACGGATACTTTCGTAATAACGAATCGAATCGCGGCAGAGGGTGATATTGACCGGTTGCCACCATGTCGCGCGCACGCCGCCGGCGTTCTTCTCGCTCGAACTAAGGCGACCGCTGAGATCGATATCCGCAACCGCAACGCGCCGTCCGCGTTGCGCCAGCCCCATCGCGACCGAACTGCCGATTATGCCGCCACCAATCAGCACCACGTCGAAATGTTCGTTCGTGGCCATGAACTCATTCTAGCAAACGGGTGTCCGCGAAGCCGCGAGCGAGGAAAGATAAATCCGACGAGAAGCCCGCGAGCCAGGTTGCGCCGGCGCAGAGCGCCGCTCGCGACCGCTCTCCTGTCGCGCATGCTCTACGAGACGCAACCGCACCTCTTGTGCTGACCACCTGGAATTTGCGAGCTTTGAGGAGGATGTGCACACTCGCCATATACTTCCGCGTCTTCCCCGACTATTCGGTGGTGGTCGCGGCGAATCGTGACGAATTCCTCGATCGCCCTGCCCTCGCGCCGACTGCGCTCGGCGACCGTCCCCGGATCGTCGGCGGCAAGGATTTGCGCGCAAGCGGGACGTGGCTGGGAATCAACCAGCACGGTCTGATCGCGGGGCTACTCAACCGGCGGATTGCGGAGACCGGGCCCAATGACGACAAGCTGCGATCGCGCGGACTGCTGTGTCTCGACGCTTTGCAGTATTCGACGGCGGCTTCCGCGCTCACTTACCTCGAAAGCCAACGCGCGTGCGACTACAACGGCTTCAACCTGTTGATGGCGTCGCGGGACGCGGCGATAGTCGCGTATAACCGCGGCGGCGCAATCGAGATCGTTCATCTCACACCGGGATTTCATCTGCTGACCAACGCCGACGTTGACGACTTCGAGTGTCCCCGCATCAGCCGTTCGTACAATCGTTTCGCTGAGCTCGCACAGCGCGAGGATTTCGCGGCCGATCCGGTAGCGCGGCGCGACGACCTCGGGGCGCTGCTCGCAGACCATTCGACGCAACTCGACGCACGCACCGGACGGCCCAACTCGCTCTGCCTGCATCTCGGCGAATATGGAACGCGCTCGTCGAGTCTGATCTTCATGCGGCGGGAGTCGTCCGCGATTGAGCATTTCTTTGCAGCCGGCCCGCCATGCACGACGTCCTATCATCGCGCGCTCGTTCCATAGGCTTACATCGATACTCATGAATTCCGGCCCACTGCCCCGATATAAAAGGGCATGGGGGAGGACGTTTGAACACGGGCTAGCCGTGCAGCACCTTGGGCTTTCGAGGTTTGCGCGCATAATGGGTCGGATCGGGCACTCCGGCTTCCAGAAATCCTTCGACCCGCTCCGCGCATTTAGTGCACGCGCCGCAATGCACGATACCGGTCGGCCGCGCACACGATACGGTCAATTCGAGCGGCATGCTCGCGCCTGTGCGCACCACATCGGCCTTGGACTTGCCGGCGAAGGGCGCGCGAATCGCGAGCTTGATACCGACGCCGAGCTCGACTGCGTGCGCGAAGGCGCGAAAGAATTCGGGCCGCGCGTCGGGGAACGGATTGCTTTCCAGCGGAGCCATCGCGATTTCACCGATCTGATTGCGCGCGCTAAAAATTGCGGCCTTGGTCAGCAGCGTGAAATTGCGCCCGAGGATATAGTTCGACGAGAGCGACGCGTTGTAACCGGGGACGTTGCGTCCGGTCATACTCCAATGGTCGGCCGAGAGATCGCGCATCGGCAGACTCAACGCGGTCACCGGTTCGACGTTCGGCAGCTTGAGCGCGCGCACGAAGCGCCGCAGCGTCGCGAGTTCGTCGCGTTCCCAGCTTAGCCCGGCGCGAATATAGACCGGGAACACATGACGTCCGGTGCGCGCGATCGCACCGAGCATTACCGAGCTGTCGAGCCCTCCGCTCGCCAAGATCGTGATGCGATTGGGAACCGGCGTGATTTCATATCCTGCGGGAACGTTCGCTGTGTGCTTGTTGGTACGTTTCAAAGGGTTGTCCAATCAACTGAGGATGCGGCCGCCCTCGAGCATCAGGGTCGTGCCGGTCGCGAAATCAGTTCCTTCGCAAAGAAAGAGCACCGCGCGGGCGACGTCCTCGGGCGTGCCGAGGCGTTTGGTGAGAGTGGCCTTGCGCAGCCGTTCGATCTCGGCGGCATCGTAGTCATCAGGGGGCATCACCGGTCCGAGCGCGATACAGTTCACCTGGACCTCGGGCGCCAGCGCCTTGGCCAGTGCGCGTGTGAGGCCAATCAGTCCCGCCTTCGAAACCGAGTACGGAATGTAGTCCTTGAAGGGTCGGATCCCAGCCCAGTCGCCCAGATTGATGATCTTGCCTGCGCCATTCTGGCGCATCGAGGGAGCGGCGAGCTTCGCCAGAAAAAATGGCGCTTTGAGGTTGGTGTCGAGGTGCAAGTCCCAATCGCGGTCAGAGACCTCGGCGAGCGGCTTGCGGACGAAAATCGAGGCGGAGTTGACGAGCACGTCGATGCGGCCGAAGTCGGCGATCACCTGGGCGATCATCCGTTCAATTTCGCCGATGTCTTCGAGATTCGCGTTGAAGCATTTCGCACGTCCGCCGGCGCCTTCGATTTGTGCCATCACGGCGGCGGCTTCCGCGCGGGAGCTTCGATAATGAATCGCAAGGATGGCTCCGCGATCGGCCAGCGCGAGCGCAATCGCTCGTCCAAGCCGGCGGCCGGCACCGGTCACGAGCGCGACTTTTCCCTTTAGGTCCATGTTGAAGAGTTGCGGACTGCCACCCTGCTTTCGCGAGCCTTGCGGGCTGATGCGGTAGTCCTCGGTTCCGGCAAGGTCAGTGGACGGATCGGTTGAAGCCGGCGAAAGCGAACGGAGTTCATGCTTCGCCGCGTGCAGACATTGCAATTCGACGCCCGGGTCTCCGTTCCGGCGGCTAGCTCTCGGCGTCGATTGCGCGCAGCAGAGCGAGGTTATCGGAATGGCCGGTCTTCGAGGCCGTCACGTGACCGATGAGCGGGCGCCCGAGCAGATAAAGGTCGCCGATCAGATCGAGCACCTTGTGCCGGGCGAACTCGTCGGGGAAGCGCAGGGTGGTGTTCACCACTTTTTCGTCATCGACGAGGATCAGGTTGTCGAGGCGGCCGCCGCTAGCGAGGCCCATCTGCGCGAGCTTGTGAAACTCACGGACGAAGCCGAAGGTTCGCGCGGGCGCCACCTGATCGGTGTACGCGTCGGGCGAAGTCAATTCGAAGTGCACCTTCTGGACGCCAATCGGCGCCGGATAGTCGAGCGTGTAATCGATGATCAGATGGCTGGCGGGCTCGACGCGAATGAACTCTTCACCGCTGCCCACCTGGATGGTCTTCGTCACCGCAATCGGTTCGACCGACGCTGACTGATTGCGCACACCCGCCTCACGCAGTTGCTTGCAATACTCCAGCGCCGAGCCGTCGAGCGCGGGTACTTCGTCGTCAGTCTTGACCAGCAGGTTGGTGATGCCGAAGCCGTGCAGCGCGGACATCAGGTGTTCGACCGTGCGAATCGAATGGCCATTGCCGCTAAGCGTCGTGTTGTAGCCAGTCTCGGTTACGTTCTCGAGCCGGGCCGGAATCGCGGACTGGTCGGCCAATGACGAAAATACAATCCCGGTGTTGGCCGGAGCCGGATGCAATATGACGCCGGTCTTCAGGCCGGAGTGGAGCCCCTGCCCTGCTATCACCAGAGATTCCTTGACCGTGCGCTGGCGGCGCGCGACGACACTGGTGGCGCTCGCGTGGGCGGGTCCGTTGACAGCATTGTCGCCAATCCGATCGGGGCCGCGGCTGCCGCCGGTTTCGCCGGAGAGCACTCGTTCGATCGACGCGAGCAAGCCTGCTACCGAGAACGGCTTCTCGAGGAAGTCCTCGGCACCGAGCCGCGTAGCCGCTACGGCGTTCTGGATATTGGCGTGACCCGAGATCATGATCACGCGCGTGTGCGGCTGCGCCGCCTTGATCCGGCGCAGCAATTCGATGCCGTCGAGCTCGGGCATCCAGACGTCGAGCAGCACGACCTCCGGATGCTCGCGCGCTATTATCGCCATCACACCGGGCGCGTCGCCGGTATCGATCACGCGAAAGCCTTCGTCGCTCAAAATGCCGCGCAATGAAGACCTGATCCGCTCCTCGTCATCCACCACCAATACGGTCGCATTCACGGGGGTACCTGCTGTCAACGTAGTCCGATTTGGATTCTGGTTCTGAATACTGGTCTAGAGTTCCTGTGTGAAATTGGCCGGAACGGCGTATCAGCATGGGGTCCGGGGTTGCCGGTCGGCGGCGCAAGTAGTGGAGAAATGGGTTCGTTGGGCATTTTTTTGGGTCTGCCGCGGCTCTTATCCCTTCAAAAGAAGGCGTGCGTCAGGCAGAAACCTTAATAAATTGCTGGTCTTTTACCGGAAACTCGACGACGAATCTACTTCCGTGCGGCCGGTTGTTGTGCACGCGGACGAACCCATGATGGTCGGTTACGATACTCGCCACAATCGCCAGTCCCAGTCCGGTGCCTCCCTTTTTGGTGGAGTAGTAAGGCTCGAAGATGCGCGCGCGGATGCGCGGCTCTATTCCAGGACCATTATCGCATACTTCGAGGGTGACTACACCTGTGCCGGGGTCAACCGCGGTGCGGACTTCGATGCGCGGGCGCTCGCCGTCCTGGTTGACACTGAGGGCGGCCGCAACCGCGTTGTCGAGCAGATTAACCAACGCGCGCTTGAGGGCTTCGCGATCGATCGCGATCGCGGGCATCGCCGACGCCATCGTTAAACTGAAGTCGGCGGCCGGATTGGCCTCACGAAAGTTGTTGACAGTTTCTTCCGCGAGGGCGTTCAAATCCCCCGGCATCGGATTAAGCTGCGGCATCCGCGCGAACGCCGCAAACTCGTTCACCAGCCGCTTGAGGTCCTCGACCTCGCCGATAATCGTGTGGGTGCATTCGTCGAGCAAGCGGGCGTCGCCGTCGGCGAGCGGCCCGAGTTGGCGGCGCAAGCGTTCCGCCGAAAGCTGGATGGGAGTGAGCGGATTCTTGATCTCGTGGGCGATGCGCCGCGCCACTTCGCGCCACGCTTCCATCCGCTCGACCTTGGCAATCTGGCTGACGTCCTCGAAGAACAACACGGTGCCGAGGTCCCCGGTTTCATCGCCGAGCGGACTCGCCGTCATCATCAATTCGGCTTCGGCACCGCCGCCCTCCAGCTTCAGCGACGACCGCACTTCGGGCGGACGGGGACCCGCCGAGAACAAATTATCCAGCTCGTGGACCAGCAAGGCGGGGAAGCAGGCGTTGTAGTGACGGCCGAGGAGTTCGCTGGCGCGGATGCCGAGGAGCCGCTCCGCACAAGGATTGATCGCGGTTACGCTACCCTCCGGGTTGAGCCCGACGACCCCGGCCGAAACATTGCGCAGTAGAGTTTCGGTATAGCGGCGGCGCCGCTCGAGTTCGGCGCGCGACGCGCGCAAATCCGCCGTCATCCGGTTGAACGAGCCGACCAGGTGGCCGATCTCGTCGTCGCCGACCGGCGGAATTTCGTAGCTGAGATTGCCGGCGGCGACCTCTTGGGTACCTTCGGCCAAGAGCTTGATCGGGCCGGTAATCCCGCGCGCAAGATAGATTCCGAACCAGCTCGCCAGCAGCACCACCGCCAATCCGATCAGGACCAGCGCAACGACGTAACTGTGCATTATCGGCTGATGCAGAATGCGGAGCTGGAAATACTCCTCGAAGGTGTGCGAAATGCCGGCAGCCTTGGCGGCCAGACTCTTGGGCAGGTAATAGTCGATGACGATGGCGCCGACGACGTTGTCGGAATCGGGCGACGCATAGACGGGGGCGCTGCCGCGAATAACATCGGACTTGCCGAACCGATCCGTCCGGGTCATCGAATGGCCGCGCAAAGTGCCGATGACGATCGGCGCATCGGGGCCGGCACCAATACCGGTCGGAGTGCGCGGGCTCATCACGAGCATCACGAGGCTGCGATTGGCCGAGAAGACCTCGATCGTGCCGAGGTTGTAGTCCTGCTGCGCCTTGAGCAAGGTGTCGCGAAGGAGCTTGCGATTGGCCGGATCGAGCAAGTCGCGGCGCGTCACCGATTCGGCCAGCACACGCGCAAAGTGGGCCGCGTTGTTGGCCGAATTTAGATAGTAAACCTTCGCAATATCGAGCGAGTCGTCGAGCACGCGCTCATATTCGGGATTGAACCAGCTATCGATATCGGCGTGCAAAAACGCGCCAGCGACATAGAGCAGGAATGCGCTCGGCACCAAGGCGACCGCAATAAAGCCGAAAACCAGGCGCGCCTGGAGCTTGGATCCGACCAAGCCGCGACGGCGCTCGAAGAAGGTCTTGGCGAGGTTGCGCCCGACCAGCAACAACATCAGGCCGAGCAGCAGGAAGCTCAAATCGAAGAGCAGGATGACGACGAGATTGGAGACCAGCGAAGTGTGCGAAGTGAGCGGCGGCAGCGTCGTTTGCGCGAGGACAAAGGCGATTAGCGTGATGGCAGCCACGCCCACCGCGATCAGCTCGCGGCGGCGGCGCTTTACTTCGGCGCCGGTAAGTTGAGTTTCAGTTTCGTCGGCCACGCTGGGGTTAATCTTAGCGCAGGAGGGAGCGGGAACTATAGTTTTTTGTGAGACCGAAGATTCTTGGTTTATGCGCACCTCGCAGACTCGTTTGCTCGGCTCGCAAGCTCGCCTGGTGTGAAGGTTTCACACTTCCCACAGTGATAAAGCTCAGGGCCATTCGACCCGTGCGGTTGAGACCTCTCGGGGCTCGTTAAGCATGGTTTACGCGATGAAAGAAGCTGAGTAAGAACACGGATTAACGCCTTATTAGAGCTATGAGCAGTGAAAGCAGAACGCTAATCACGATCGAAGTCACGACCGGGAAGTAGAAGGTGAAATTGCCGCGCCGAACGAAGATGTCGCCAGGCAGACGGCCGAGTCGGTCTAGGATAGGAATCGACGGTGCCGCCCAGAGAACGAATCCAAAGGCGGCAATGATCAGGCCGAAGACGACGATTGCCTTTCCGATCGATGCAATCACGGTGGAGTAATCTTAGCGCAAGAGCGAAGTGGAACTATAGTTTTTGTGCGGTCAATACAAACGAACTCGCAGCAGAAGGGGAAAAAGGGATATGTTTCGACGATTCTTTCACGTCAATGTTTGCGTGCGCGATATGGAGCGGTCGATCCGTTTCTACCAGGATCTCGGCTTCAAGAAGATCAATGACTTCATGCTCGGCGGCGGTACTCCCGGGATTGGCGAGGCGCTCGGCCTGGAGGTGAAAAAGCTCCGAGGCGTGTTCATGCGGCTGGGCGACGACCCCAACTCGATGATTCTCGACCTGGTGCAATTCGTCGATCCGCCGGCGCAGGGACAACCGTACGCGACGCTGAACAACGTCGGCATCTGCCGGATCGCGTTCATCGTTGATGATATCGAGGCGACCTACGCGACGCTGGTGGCGAAGGGGATCGAATTCCTCGCGCCGCTCAAGCGCCTCGACGGTCCGCGCGGGTCGAAGATCGGAGTGATGTGTTTCAAGGATCCTGATGGCACGGTGCTCGAAGCGATGAGCGACGAAATCGAGTCGTGGATTCAGTGAGCGCGGAAGGCAGCGCGCGCCTCGTCACGCGCAGGCCGCCCCGCACGACCGATCACGAATAGCGAGGCGAGTGGATTGCGGGGTTACCGCAATCCACTCGCGAGCAAACGGCACAGAAAGAGGTTCAGTGCGTTGTAGCTGAGCCGTCAGGTGTCAGGCGTGCGCGGGAGTCTTCGCAGTTTCCTGTGCGTCTTTCTTTTCCTTGATCACCTTTTCTGCGATCGGCGCCGGCACTTCGTCGTAATGGTGAAAGCGGGCCTCGAAGGAACCGCGGCCCGAGGTTATCGAGCGCAGGTCGGGCGCGTACTTGAGGATTTCCGCCATCGGGACCAGCGCCTTGATTACTTGCGCGTGACCCTTCGTTTCCATCCCGAGCACGCGGCCGCGGCGCGAGTTGAGGTCGCCGATAACGTCGCCCATACAATCGTCGGGCGAAGTCACATCCACCGCCATCACCGGTTCGAGCAGGATTGGACGGGCCTTTTCGAGGGCGATCTTGAAACCCATCGAGGCCGCGATCTGGAACGCCATGTCGGACGAATCGACGTCGTGGAAGCTGCCGTCGTAGACCGTGACCTTGACGTCAACCATCGGATAGCCGGCGAGAAAACCCTCGGGCAGAGTGTTGCGGATGCCCTTCTCGACCGAGGGAATGAACTGACGCGGGATTGCGCCGCCGACGATCTGGTCAACGAATTCGAAGCCCTTGCCGCGCCCGAGCGGTTCGATGCGAAGCCAGCAATCGCCGTACTGGCCGCGACCGCCGGATTGGCGCTTGTACTTACCTTGAGACTCAGCGCGACCCTTGATGGTTTCCATGTAGGGAACCTTGGGGGCCTGCAGTTCGACTTCGACGTTGAACTTGCGCTTGAGCTTTTCGACCGTCACCTCGATATGCATCTGACCGGTCCCGGAGAGAATGATCTCGTGGGTCTGCGGATCGCGATGGGTCTCGAGAGCCGGATCTTCTTCGACCAGGCGTTGCAGCGCGAGGGAGGACTTCTCCTCGTCGGCGCGAGTCTTGGGGCGAATCGCAAAGGAGATAACCGGCGCGGGCTTCTCCGGCTGCGGATAGATGATCACGGCCTTTTCGTCGGAGAGCGTATCGCCGGTAGTCGTGTCTTTAAGCTTGGCGACGGCGATTATCTCGCCGGCGAGCGCGGTCTGCAGGGGAGATTGCTTCTTACCTTCGAGGCGCAGCAGATGGCCGAAATGCTCCTTGGTGCCGCGGGTGGAATTGAGCACGTTGGCGTCGGTCACGGCGCGTCCCGACATCACACGCATGATCGAGAGCTTGCCGGCGAAAGGATCGATCACGGTCTTGAAGACCAGGGCCGAAAATGGCGCCGCCGGATCGTGCGCGCGCTCGACCGGAGTGCCGTTTGAAGAGCCCTGGCCCTGCACTGCGGGCCGCTCATTGGGGGCGGGCAGCAGCGTCGCGATGGCTTCGAGCAGGGGGCCCATCCCGATGTTGCGCGTGCCGGAGCCGCACAGCACTGGCGTCAACTGGCATGCGATGACCGCGTTGCGGAGCGCAGCGCGCAATTCGTCATCGGAGATTTGCCCGTGTTCGAGATATTTTTCCAGGAGCGCGTCGTCGGTCTCGGCGACCGCTTCGCAGAGGCTGGTGCGAGCTTCCTCGGCGCGGGCGCGGAGGTCTCCGCTCAATTCCTCTTCGCGCGCCTTGCCGTTGGCGTCGGCGTAAGTGAGCGCCTTCATCGAGAGCAGATCGATTACGCCGTTGAAGCCGGCCTCTTCACCGATCGGCAGCGTAAGCGCGATGGGCTTCGCTTCGAGGGTTTTTTCGAGGTCGGTCAGGGCCGCCGCGAAGTTCATCCGCTCGCGTTCAAGGCGCGAAACGAAGGCAATCCGCGGCAGGTTGAGCCGTTTGATCTCCTCGAAGATTTTTTCGCCCTCGACCTTCAGATCACCGCCCGCACTGGCGACGAAGACCACGCTATCGACGGCGCGCATCGTATTGAAACATTCGGGCAGGAAGGCGGTGTAGCCGGGAGTGTTGGCGACGATCGCCTCAGTCTTTTTCCAGTTGAGATGATGGAAGGAGGAACTGATCGAGATGTGGCGCGCGAGTTCCTCGGGTTCGAAGTCCATTACCGCGCTGCCGTCGTCGGGACGGCCGAGAGCCTTGGTCGCGCCGGCCGTAAACAGCATCGCCTCGGCGAGCTGCGTTTTGCCGGCGCCACCTTGGCCGACGATTGCAATTGTCCTGAGCCGACTGATGTCTTCAACTGCCATAACGATTCACCTCTCCGCAACGTATTCGTAACGTAGGTCGGAGCGCGCGCAATCAACGCACAGCCGAATCGCCACAGCCTTACCGAACGGCGTCCGGCGCATGCGCCGCGCGTTCCTCTGTTAATCGCAGTTTCTCAAATTGCCCCGCTTACGGCGGCGAGCCACCTCCTATATCCCGAGCCTCAATCGTAGGCCCCTTCGATACTCACGTCACCGGTCAGAATTCTTTCGACACCGGCAGCCGTCTCGAGCCTGAGGGCGCCGTCGCTATCGATCCCGCGGACGACACCGGCAGTACGAACGTCGCCGTCCACGACGGTGACGCTCCGGCCGGTCAACGCCGAGTAACGCTCCCATGCCGGGCGCACGGCGGCGAAGCCCGCAGCCTCTACTTCCATATAGCGAGTGTGGAGGCGATTACAAAGGGTAGCGGCAAGTTCAATGCGGTCGCATAGGCGGCCCGTCGCGATACGCACGGAGGTGGCCTTGTCGCGCAAGTCCGGCGGAACGTCGGCGAGCGCGAGATTGACGTTGAGGCCGATGCCGAGCAGGACGCAGCGCAGGCCCTGGGCAGCGTCGGTCACCGCCTCGGCGATAATGCCGCCGGCCTTACGCCCGCGCAGCCAAACGTCATTGGGCCATTTGAGCGCGACAATTCCGGGCGCGACGGTCTCGAGGGCCTCGGCCGCAGCGACGCCGGCGACGAGGCTCAGGCGGGGAACTTCGGCCAGGGGCATCGAGGGCCGCAAGATGATCGTCAGGTAGAGGTTGACCCCGGCCGGCGAATGCCATGAGCGTCCCATCCGCCCGCGCCCGGCGGTCTGGAGTTCGGCGACGACGACGGTGCCCTGCGCCGCGCCCTCCTCCGCCATCTCGGCCGCGACGCGCTGGGTCGATGCGACTTCGTGAAAATAATGGATGCGCCAACCGACGCGGCCGGGTTCGCCGCTCTCGATGGAGTGATAAGGATTGGTGGGCATATGGATGAATGAAGGGGGAGAATGGTTCAGGAACCAGGAACCTATAGTTTTTCTTGAAACCTCATGGAGGTTTCAAACTTCCCGTTTGGAAGATGCGGGCTTCGCCCTGGGAAAACTTTTCATCATCGGCGTTTATCCAGGAGCTGCCTGCGGCTTTGTCGAGAGGAATGCTGTTATTGTTATCATCCAATGGGAAGTCTGAAACCTTCACAAGGTTTCAGAAAGAAATATAGGTTTTGCGCGTTCCTTGACCACTCTCCTCACCTCTCCACTACATCGCTTGTATGCGCATGCTCAGGTCCACCGCCTTGACCGAATGCGTCAGCGCGCCGACCGAAATAAGATCGACGCCGGTTTCGGCGATCGCACGGACGGTATCGAGGGTGACGTTGCCTGAGGCTTCGAGAATCACGCCGTCGCCGACGCTCTCACGCACCCGGCGCATTTCGTCGAGCGGCATGTTGTCGAGCAGGATAGAGGTCGCGCCGTGGGCGATCGCTTCGGCCATCTGCGCGCGAGTCTCGCATTCGATTTCGATGCGAAAGGTGTGTGGCGCGAGCCGTCGCGCGCGATCCATCGCGGCGCCGATCGAGCCCGCGGCGGCGATATGGTTGTCCTTAATTAGCACGCCGCTATCGAGGCCGAAGCGATGATTCCCGCCCCCGCCGACGCGGACCGCATACTTCTCAATCGCGCGCAGGCCTGGATGGGTTTTGCGCGTATCGACAATGCGGGCGCGAGTACCCGCAATCGCGTCGGCATAGTGGCGCGTGACGGTCGCGATTCCCGACATCAGTTGGACGAAGTTGAGCGCGACACGCTCGCCGATGAGGAGTCCCGCCAGCAGTCCGTTAATTTCGGCGGCAACCGCGCCGTGTGCAAGGCGCTCGCCTTCGCTGGCGAGGACGGTCATCGTCGGCTTACTGGCCGACAGCGCGAAGACCTGCTCGAGCATGACCCCGCCGCAAAAGACGATTCCGCCCGGCTCTTTGCTGGTGATGCGAGCGGTGCCGGACTGTGATGTCTCGACGGTCGCAGCGGTGGTGATATCGCCCTGACCGACATCCTCGGCGAGGGCGCGCTTGATTAAGCCCGCAAGGTCGATCTGCCGCAGAATCTCCATGCGCTTGACCCGGTTCAGCCGGCTTCTTCGAGCTGGCGAAGTTGCTCGGACAAAAGGAAGTTCTGTCCGCGCAGAACCTCGCGACGTTGCTGGGCCTCGGTCACAGTTTCAGGATCGGCTTTGCGAATGAAATTCTCGTCATTCAAGCGCGCCTCATGTTGGCGCTCGTACTTGTTGACCTCGTCGAGTTGCTTGCGCAGCTTCTTGCGCGCGACTTCAAAATCGAATGCTTCGGGGGCTTCGATACCGACATCGCCGAGCCGCTCGATATGCGCAAAAATAACGCGCTTGCCCGCAGCGATGCGGTCGAAGGTCACGGCTTCCGACTTGGTCAGAACTTTCAGATAAGGGAGCCACGGCTGAAACTGACCGAACGATTCCTCGGTCATCCGCTTCATCACGGTTTGCACGCGCTGGCCGGGGTTCCATCCGAGCAGTGAGCGCAGCGAGTTAACCGCCTGCGTCGCGGCGATGCAGGAGTTCATCGCCGTTTCTTCTTCGGGCGAGAGCCACGGAGTCGCTGCGGGCGTGGGGAATTTCGCGACGGCCAGATGATCGCTCAGATCCGTCGAAGCGAAGTACGGCCGCAGCGCCTGCCAGATTTCTTCGGAAATGAACGGCATGAACGGATGCAGAATCCGCAGCAGCCCGTCGAAGCATCGGACCAGCGCGTAACGCGCGGCCGCCTGCCGTTCACCTCCGGCCTTGAGCGGATCCTTCGCCAGCTCGATGTACCAGTCACAGAACTCGTGCCAGATGAATTGATAAACGATCAACGCGGCGTTGTTGAATTCGTAGGCGTCGATCGCTTTCGTCACGTCGCGAACGGCAATGTCGAGGCGGCTCAGAATCCAGCGCTCGGCCAGACCAAGCTGCGCCGAATCAACCGGCGCAAGCGGTTGCGGCGCATCGTCGAGATTCATCATGACGAACCGCGCGGCGTTCCAGATTTTGTTGGCGAAGGCGCGCGAAGCCGCCAGACGATCGTCGGAAAGGATCAAGTCGCGGCCTTGCACCGCGAGCTGCGCCAGGGTGAAGCGCACCGCGTCGGTGCCGTACTTCTCCATGATCTCGAGCGGATCGACCACGTTGCCGCGCGACTTGGTCATCTTCTTGCCGTACTGGTCGCGCACCAGCGGCGTGATGTAAACCTGGCGGAAAGGCACGCGATCCTTTTCGGCGCGATCGTCGATGCAGTAGATGCCTAGCATCATCATCCGCGCGACCCAGAAGAAAATGATGTCGAAGCCGGTCAGCAGCAGGCTGGTCGGATAATAGCGCTTGAGGTCGGGCGTAGCGTCGGGCCATCCCAAGGTCGAGAACGGCCATAACCCTGATGAGAACCAGGTATCGAGAACGTCCTCATCTTGGCGCAGATCGGCACCGCCGCACTTGGAGCACGAGGTGGGGCGTTCCTCGGCGACGATCGGGACCGCATCTTTGTCGATTCCCTCGCAGCGAACGCACCAATAAGCGGGGATGCGATGGCCCCACCAGAGTTGGCGCGAGATGCACCAGTCCTGAATATTGCGCATCCAGGAAAAATAGGTGTTCTCCCAGAACTTCGGATGGAAGGTGGTATCGCTGTGCTCGACCGCCGCGATGGCAGCGCCGGCGAGCGACTTGCCGTTGGGCCCGGGCTTATTCACGGCAACGAACCATTGATCGGAAAGCATCGGCTCGACGACGGTATCGCATCGCGAGCACACGCCGATTTTGTGCGAATGCGGTGTGACTGCCTCCAGCAGATCTTGCGCTTCGAGGTCCGCGACAACTTGCTTGCGGCATTGCTCCCGCGTGAGGCCTTGATACGGGCCAGCCTCGGAGTTCATGCGCGCATGCGTATCCATCACCGAGATTTGCGGCAGGTTATGCCGCCGGCCGAGTTCGAAGTCGTTGAAATCGTGCGCCGGCGTAATCTTGACGGCGCCCGAGCCGAACTCGCGATCGACCGACTCATCGGCAACGATCGGAATCTCGCGGCCGATCAGCGGCAAGCGAATCATCTTGCCGACGAGTGCCGTAAAGCGTTCGTCCGCGGGATGCACCGCCACGGCGGTATCGCCCAACATCGTTTCGGGCCGGGTCGTCGCCACCGTGATCGAGCCGGAGCCGTCAGCGAGCGGATAGCGGATATGCCAGAGGCTGCCCTGCGCGTCCTTGTGCTCGACCTCGAGATCGGAGATCGCCGTTTCGCATCGAGGACACCAGTTGATCATGCGACGTCCGCGATAGATCAGACCATCGCGATAGAGCATGACGAAAACGCGAGTGACGGCGCGCGAAAGCCCGGGGTCGAGGGTAAAGCGCTCGCGGCTCCAGTCGCATGACGCGCCGAGGCGCCGCAACTGGTGGAGGATTTTGCCGCCGTAGGTTTCCTTCCACTCCCACACGCGTTCCACGAAGCGCTCGCGTCCGAGGTCGTGGCGGCTCTTGCCGTCCTTCGCGATTTCGCGCTCGACAACATTTTGGGTCGCGATACCGGCGTGGTCGGTGCCGGGCACCCAGAGCGTGTTGAACCCCTGCATTCGGCGCGTGCGCACGATCACATCCTGGAGCGTCACATTGAGGGCGTGACCCAGGTGCAACTGGCCGGTGACGTTGGGCGGCGGGATGACGATCGAGAACGGATCGCCTTCGCGGTCGGGATCGGCTTTGAAATAACCGCGGTCGATCCAGAGCTGAAACCAATGCTCCTCCGCGGATTTGGGATCGAATGTCTTGCTTAGTTCCAACGCAGGTCCGTCGTCTTTCAAACAGTGGTAAAGTTGCGGAGCCTCGCAGTCCGCAGCCTAAATCATATTGGAGCCGTGGCGTGTAACCAACCGGCGGGGCGCCGGGAAAATTGATGGTGCGAGAGGGGGGACTTGAACCCCCACGAAGTTTCCCTCACAAGGTCCTGAGCCTTGCGCGTCTGCCATTCCGCCACTCTCGCGACCGGGGATCAAAAAGCTTTAACTGGGTGCGGCATCTAATTCAAGCAGCCGCGGGTGTGATGCGAACGGCTTGAGCCCAGGGAGCGACGGGTACACAATTCCGCTCGCGATGTCCGCCGCGACACGACTTCAACTCCGCCCTCGGGCCGAACCGGATTACCGGTAGAGGGCCCGCCTCATGCCCAACGGACATTGGAACCGCCGTCAGTGAAGCTATCGATAGTCATCGCGACCCACTCGCGTCCGGAGTCGCTCGCGCGGCTGCTTGCCAGTCTCGCACCGCAAATGCGGGCCAACGATCACGAGGTCTTTATCGCGGAAAACGGCACACCCTCCCCCACCCCAATCGATCGAGCGACGGTGGCAACCGATGCCCGGATAATCCATTTGCACGAGACGCGAGCGGGTAAATGCAGGGTGCAGAATCGAGCGATCGCGGCCGCCCGCGGCGAGATCGTCGTATGCCTCGACGACGACCTCGCGGTGGCGGACGGCTACGTCGCGGCCGTCGAGCGTTTCTTTGAGGAGCAGCCGCACTTCGCCGCGATGAAGGGGCGGATACTGCCAGCCGAAGATCCCTCGGCGAAGGTTGGTCCGATGGCCCCGTATCTCGATCTGCCGATCGTTGACCACGGCAACAAAGTGATCGAGGTGCGCGGCGTGCTCGGAGCGAACATGGCTTTTCGCGCATCGGCGCTGCAGCAGGTCGGGCGGTTCGACGAGCGGCTGGGGCCGGGCGCCTGCGGACACGAAGAGGAAACCGAGATCTCGCAGCGCTTGCGGCACGCCGGGTTGCGTATCGGCTACGCGCCGGATGCGACGGTGTGGCATGAGGTCGATCCAGCGCGGGCGAATCGCGAACGCTTCATCCGTATCGCCCGCGAACGCGGCTATTGCCGAATGATTCATGAAGAGCATTCGGCGTACGAAGTATGGACGAAGGAAGTGATCGCCGCGATCAGATTGACCATCGCGCGCGCGATCGGCGCACCGATTGAGCGGCGTGCGCGCGAGGAGCGTCGCCTGGCGATCGCGCTCGGAATGCACGACGGCCTGCGACATCCGTAAAGCTGCGAGACGCAGGTCTTGGAGACCTCGGTGAAGAGCGCTCGCGGCTGGGAAAGCGCGCCGAAGTGTTGCCGCTATCTGAATCTCGTGAGGATTCCGACAACTGGATCGTTTGCGGATTCCGACATCGCTCCGAACAGGGACAGTCGGTTATCCGCGAGCAGCTTCGATAATCGCGAGCAGCTCGCTCGCATAGCGCTGCCAGGTGAATTGTTCGGCGGCGGTGCGTGCGGCCTCGCGCAGAGCGGGCGCGGCTTCGATCAACGCGTTCATGCGCGCGGCCAATTCCGTGCGGTCGGTCGGATCGTTGACGACGAAGGCGCGCATCGATTCGGGAACAACTTCCGCGACGCCGCATTGGGTGCTGGTGAGGACCGGCACTCCCGACGCCATCGCTTCCATCGCGACATTCCCGAACGGCTCGAACAGTGACGGGAGCGCGAACGCATCGGCGCCGCGGATGAGGCGATCGACGTCGGTGCGCCGCCCGAGGAATTTCACGCGGTCGTTGACGCCGAGCCGGCGGGCGAGCCTTTCATACGACGCCGCGGCCTGATCGGTACCAACCACGATCAACTGTGCCGCGCCACCGATCGCGGGCCACGCCTCGATTAGAAAGCGCAAACCCTTGCGCGCGAAGCCGTTACCGACAAACATCACGGCCGGCTGCGAGTCGGTGACGGCCAGTTCGCGCCGAAGCTCGACGCGCTCGGCCATATCGTGGACCGGCGTGAAGCGATCGATCTCGACGCCATTGTAGAGGGTGACCGCGTGCGACGAGGCGAGCGTGAACGTGCGCATCAGATCGGCGCGCACGAGATCGGACACCGCGATCGCGCGCCGCAAGCGTGGCGAATTGAAGCCCGCACGCTCGACCATCATTTGCACGCGATGATAGGGGCTGAGGCGCATCGCGAGCCGCGCCGGCGCGGTTTGCCATTGGCGCGCAGCGCGTACGTAACTCGAATGCGCGCCGCCGCCGGAACGCAGGATGTCCGCATCGACGACCCGCGCAAAACTCAGCACCAGATCGGCGCCGTCGCCACGCGCGGCGGCGCCGGCCGCGCGCGCGAACCATAGCAATCCCAATGCGCGACCCAGGCGCGGCGCGGCAACTTGCCGCAAGGTCCATTCATCGGAGGAGGCGCGCAATTCAGCGGCGTAAATCGTGATGCGATGGCCCGCGCGTGAGAGCAATCGCGCGGTGATCGTCAGATCGCGCTCGGTGCCGCCGCCGGTGGGATCGAAGCGGCGTGTAATCAGCGCGATCCGCATCGATGGATTCCGTAAGTGGTGGCCGCCAGGGTCGTATTCAGAAGCCCGACGAGTAGCTGCTTGCGCGCGTCGCGTATGGTATTTCTACCACCTGAGGTGGAGGAGCGGTGACGATCGAAGTTCAATGTACTAGCTGCCATACGCGCTACCGAATCGACGAGCAGGTTCTGCCCGAGGGTACTCCGACATTCAAGTGCTCGCGATGCGGCCATGTATTCACGCTCGAACCGCGCGGCGATGCGCGCGCGGCAGAGGGGGCGGAGCCGGTCGCGCCCGC
>DASXFX010000023.1:0-20144 GCA_036489375.1 Binataceae bacterium (SeqCode)
CGCGATCACAGGACGCTCGATCGCTGGAGTTGCGGGCGACGATGAGCCTCGCGCGCCTACTTCGCGACACCAACCGCTCCGACGAAGCGCGCACCATGCTCGCTGCGATCTACAGCTGGTTCAGCGAAGGCTTCGACACCGCCGACCTGAAGGACGCCAAAGCTCTCCTCAGCGATCTGGAGAAGTAAGTCTCCAGTTTGGTCGCCTGAATTCTCAGGATTCTGGTAAAGCATCGACCCGGTTTTGCCGCGGATCGTTTCTCGCAGGCTTTTCTGACTCAGTCTCTTCCCCGCAGCGAGCTAAAGATCTAGCCGACTAAAGTTTAGGGACTTGACTCGACCTTACGGTATCTTCCCGCAAGATGGAAGAAATTTCGCGCCCGGAATACTGCTCGCCTTCGCACCAAAGCAGCATGGTGATGTTAAAAGCGGCGACCGGGAACGGCCCTGTCCGCTGGCTGTTAAACAGCATCTCATGAACGATGATGCGGCCGCCCGGCTCGAGGGCGTCGAAGCTCTTCTTCGCCAGCAACAGGCATTTTTCCGCCGTCCAGTCGTGGAAAATCATCGAATAGAATGGAGGTCGGCCGCGGGAAACGGGTCTTGCCACATGTCGCCGACGTGCGTCGCAATGCGCGTCTGTAGCTTTTGGCTCGAGACGATCTGCGCGGCAACTTCACAAACTGGCGCAGTATCGAAAACAAGCGCGTTCAGCTTAGGCCACCGATGGATCGCTCCAATCGAATGCGCGCCGGAGCCGCCGGCCACATCGAGCATAACTCGATGCTTCGACAAATTGATTTTACCGGGCCATCCAGTTGCGGGCGCCATGCTGGCGCTGTGCATCGTGCGCGTGAACTTGCGCGCGAGCTCGTGATGCTCTTCGTGTGATTTAAACATCTCCCCACCTCCATAGGCTTGGGGAGCGTCAGTCATCACACTTTGCATGAGGCTTTCGATCGAGCATTCAGGGTAGTTATCAACGGTATTGTCGAGACTCCCCCATAGAAAGTCGGGCTGCTCTCGACAAAGTAGTGTTCGCCGGCGGGGGTTAAGGAATATTTGCCACTACGAAGGCGTGTAATACCCAATGAGGTCGTAACCGATAAAATCGCCTCGGCGGGGCGCCGCTTCAGACTTTTGGCCGCGCAGATTTCGTTCAACGATCGTGATTTGCCCGCCAGGAACGAATACAGCTTTAATTTGTGGGCGACGAAAACGGCGGGAGTCCCCCATACGGCGAATTGGATGTTCCAAACCAGTCGGTCGTCATTACGCGGTTTGCGAATCTTGATAGGCTTAGGCTTCGCCATCGGCTCTCCCCCTCGATCCGCAACTCAAGGATCTAATCGCAACATCGCATCACCGCCAGACGGCCCGCAACCTCCTGAAGGATAGAGAGGCGAGATCGCGCGCAATGTCCATCCCAGTGGGCGGTCAATGACCAAGGCGGATTGCTGCGATGATCACGGTACTGAATAGCGTGGTCGGCATCGGTTCGCTCCTTTCCCGCGCGGCAGGCGCGCTTGCGGTACCGGGCGCGGGTCAATCGATCGATTCTTTAAGTCGCTTCATTGTTATGAAGAACAGTCCAAGCCGAGTCCAAGTCTCTGAATTGCCCTTGATTTCGCGACGTGATCTAGGAAGCTGCGGATAAGTAATCCAGTGCGTCGGTTGGGTGTGGCGGGGACGGCCGGTTTGCCCGCGCGTTTCTATCGGGCGTGGCTGCGTCATGAACGGCCCCACCCACGCCGGCAAGGTGGGGGAGGGTCATTCACCCGCCGTCCTTACCGTCTAAATGGATATTAATCGCGAAACTGGTGGAACCGGTCACTTGATCGGGTTCGACTGCGTATCCATTGAGCTTTGCTTTGTGAGCCAGTACGCGCACGGCCGTATCGATATGACGCGGATCTCCATTGCTGATACCACCCTGCAGCTTCAGGTACATTTCTTCGCAGCGATCCGTATCTTCCTTCCGGAATACCTCCGCTTCGGTCGCAGGCAGCCGGTCCATCGCCTTGTGATAAGCCTTGAAGACTGCGCTTTCACTGATGCGATAATCGGCCGGAAACTCGATGCCGTCGGGAATAGGAGAAAGTGGCTGCACGTGGCCTTGACCGACCCGGCCGATATGAACCGCAATCGCGGCCATGCTCAGGCCCTTTCGTTTGCAGCCTAGAATCTCGGCGGTAACCCAGTGGGCAATGTTGATTCGATTGCTGACGACGATGGCATGCCGGGCGTTACGCCAGGTTCCATCTGGATTTCGCTTCATCACTCCGTCAGCTCCGGCTTCAGGCCGAGCATCGAGAGGCGCTCGAGCGTCACTGCCAAATAGCCGGGGTCAATCTCGACACCGTACCCGATACGCCCTAGCTGGTGCGCAGCGAGCAGCGTCGATCCTGAACCGCAGAAGGGATCATAGACCAATTCGCCTTCCCGGCTGCTGTTGCGGATCATCCGCGCGATCAGTTCGACCGGCTTCGTGGTGGGATGCAGGTCGCTGACATGCGGCTTGTCGACCTCGAATACGTCGTCCTGCCGGCGATCGTCGATAAAGTAGTGAGCGCCATCCGGCAGCCAGCCGTACAGGATGGGCTCGTAGCGGTGATGATAGTCGGCCATGCCAATCACAAACTGCTGCTTAACCCAGGTCAATTGAGCCCGGAAAGTGAACCCGGCCGCGGTAAACGCCTGAATGAAGTAAACGAGTAAGGGGCCACTGGGAACGGTCGCGTATAAAGAAGCACCCGACCGGGCCTAACCCTTGGCCACGCCCAACGCTGACTTGAACAGAAAGCCAGTTTCGCCGGCTGTCAATTTGTCGTTCTCGATGGGGACCTGGATTCTGTTGCCGCGGTCGGCACGATTCAGATAGGCATTTTTGGCGGCGTAATCAACGCCATAGGGCGGGTCAGTCCATATCATCCGCAAACTTTGCGCATTGTCGCCCCACAGCCGACCCACGGCCGCCTGATCCCGGCAATCCGCGCACACGATGCGATGCTCCCCGATTTGCCAAAGCTGCCCCCTTTCTGTGGCCCATTTTGCCTTGAGCTCGGCGGTCCGATCGGAGGCGGCAGGGGGATCGACAATCTCGCCGGGTCCATTGACCGCCTGCCAGGCCTCTTGCCCGGCCACGCGCTCCAGCAGTGCGCCCACTGCCTGGCTATCCGTTCTCACAACCTCGAGCAAGGCCTTCACTTGCTCCTGATCGGACAGCGCCATCGCGGCCAACGGATCGAGCGTTAAAAGCAACTTGTCCGCCTCGGCCTCGGTGACGTCGAGCAAGAGAACGGGGACTATCGCCTTCTTTGTGGTCTCGGCCCGGAGGTGGCCATCAATCAGTATCAGCCGACCGTCGGCGAGCTCCCTTGCCAGGAGCGCATCAGCGTAGCCGACTTCTGCGAGCAGACCCTTCAGCGCGGCGGCCTGCTCCTTGGGATGACGACGCCAGTTCTTGGGGTTTGGGACAAGCTCGGATGCCTTAACGCGGCGCAACTCCTTAATCCGGTCGCGAATTTGGCGTTCAACCACCGTTCAAGTCCTCGCCGGCCGTCCATTGAGAGGGCAGAGCGGACAGTTTTGCGATAGCGTTGCAGGCGGTGTCCTTGCCTCGTCCCGGCCCTCTCACTTGGGCTGAACTTTGACTCTTTCTTTGACCAAAGGGAGGAAAAGCCGTCCCCTGCTGGGAGATGGCTTTGCCGAAAATCGTTGAAAATGTGGACGTAAAAAGACAGATTAGGACGACAGTTGCATGCCTAAGATGAATCCTAAGTCCGGCGCGTCTGCCATTCCGCCACTCTCGCGAAGGTCTCGAATCCCGGAAGCTTCGTCCGTAATCCTCGCATGGGACCGGAGTTCTGGAACTTCCAAGTTATTGACAAATAAAGGGCTTCTCAAGATGTGCCAGATGAGTCCACTAGATGCCATCGGGACAATCCTTTCGGTTCGTGGTAAAATAATCGGCTGGCGGATGCCCGAGTTGCCCGTCGAATAGGAGCTGGGATGGAAGCTGGACGTAATCTTGCTCGCGGCCTATGGCTTAATCGCTATGCTGCGGAAATCGCCGCTACGATCGTATTCGCGATAGTGATCATTATCGTTGGGAGTCTCGCGCCTCGGATGCTGGTGGCCGCGGAAGGGACCGCCAATCCGGTCGTCGCGACGGTTGGCAAGCATCATATAACTCAACAGGAGATGGATGCGGCCGTTCTTCAGAATTTCGGCAACAGCCAACTCTATGACCTGCGCAAGCAGGCGCTGAATAAGCTGATCGACGCCTACATCCTAGATCAGGCGGCGAAAAAGGCTAATCTCACGCCGGCCGAATACGAGGAGCATGCACTGGACGGCAAGGCCGACCAGGTAACTGATGACGACGTTCGCAAGTATTACGACGCGCACAAGGCGGCTATCGATGCCGAAGCCGGCGGGCGTTCCTACAAGGATATCGCGCCCCTGCTGAAGAGCGCGCTGCAACGCCATAACGACCGACTGAGGCGCAGCGCCTTTATCGAGAAACTGCGTGCTGATAACGACGTCAAAGTGATGCTTGAGGAACCGCGCGTCAACGTCGCGAGCAACGGTCATCCGTTCAGTGGCGGGAAAGATGCGGCGGTCACGATCGTGGAATTTTCGGATTTCCAGTGTCCTTATTGCCGCGCCGCGGAGCCTGCCTTAAAAAGCGTCCGCGCCAAGTATGGCGACAAGATCAAGTTCGTTTACATGGACTTTCCGTTGGGCATGCATCCGCACGCGATGGATGCGGCCGTCGCCGGCCGCTGCGCCGCCGACCAGGATAAGTTCTGGCAGTTCCACGACGTTATCTTTGCCGATCAGACCAAACTGGACCCGGCGAGTCTGAAAGCGGACGCGGTCAAAGTCGGGATGGATCCGGCAAAGTTCAACGCCTGCTTCGACGCGAAAACCTCGATGGCTGGTATTAAGGCCGATCAGGCCGAGGGTGAGCGCATTGGGGTGAGCGGAACACCCACGTTCTTCATCAACGGACGCGAAATGGTCGGCGCCGAAACCGAGCAGGGTTTTTCGGAAGTGATCGACGACGAGTTGTCGCATCCGCAAAAATTGGAGACGCAGGCGAGCGCCCATTGAGGTGAATGCGCCGGTGCGCCACAGCGAGAGCATTCGCGCACGCCCGGGCGGCCTTTGAGCCAGCGTTAATTCAAATCGGCGGTCGGCAAGCACGAGCGGCTAGGGGGCATACGTCGCCCGCTCGTTGCATCGCAGCACCAAAGGATCGATTCATTGGGGCGGGCGCCCAGCTTCTCGGCCACACCTAGCGTTACCATTCCACCAGGCGGTACTTTCGATGACGGACAACTACGACTTTGACTTCTTCGTGATCGGCGCCGGCTCGGGCGGCGTGCGCGCCAGCCGGGTCGCGGCCAGCCTTGGCGCACGCGTCGCCGTCGCCGAAGAGCGTTACCTCGGTGGCACTTGCGTCAATGTCGGTTGCATCCCGAAGAAGCTCCTGGTCTATGCCTCCGAATTCAGCGAGGCGTTTGAAGATTCCGCCGGCTTCGGTTGGACCCTTGGCGAGCGCCGTTTCGACTGGAACACTCTCATCGCGAACAAGAACGCAGAGATCACGCGCCTCAACGGAATTTACGAGAATCTCCTGATCAATTCGGGCGTGAAGATACTCAGAAGCCGCGCGCGAATCATTGATCCGCATACCATCGAGGCCGCCGGCGTTCGCTATACGACCAAGTATATCCTCGTCGCTACCGGCGGATGGCCGACCGTCCCTAAAGTGCCGGGCGCGGAACTTTCTATCACTTCCAACGAAGCGTTCTTTCTCGATCGAATGCCGGAGCGAATAGTCATTGTCGGCGGTGGCTACATCGGCCTGGAGTTCGCCGGTATATTTCATGGGTTGGGCGCGCAAGTTACCGTAATCCATCGCGGAGAGCTTTTCCTGCGCGGCTTCGACGACGATTTGCGCGTCAAGCTGGCGGCCGAGATGCGCAAGCGCGGCATCGACCTTCGCTTCGAGACTACTGTGACCCGAATCGACCGGACCGGTCGCGCCGAAGTGCGCGCAACCCTCAGCCAAGGCTCGGCCGTCGAGGCGAGTCTCATCATGTTCGCGACCGGACGTGCCGCCCATACGCAAGGGATAGGACTCGAGGAGGCGGGTGTGATGCTCGACGGGGTGGGCGCGGTCGTGGTCGATCACTATTCGCGCACTTCGACCGAGAATATCTACGCGATCGGAGATGTGACGAATCGCAAGAACCTTACTCCCGTCGCGATCGCCGAAGGGCGCGCGGTCGCCGAGACCATCTTCGGCAAGCGCGCGATGCGCGTGGATCACGACAACGTTCCGTCTGCGGTTTTCAGTCAGCCGCCGATCGGTACGGTTGGATTGACCGAGACCGAGGCACGGAAGCTCTATGGTGAGATCGACATCTACAAGTCGAACTTTCGTCCGCTCAAACACACCGTCAGCGGCCGCGACGAGCGCACCTTCATGAAGTTGATCGTCGATCGCAAGACCGATCGTGTCGTTGGTTGCCACATGATGGGCACCGACGCGGGCGAGATCATCCAGGGCCTGGCAGTGGCGTTGCACTGCGGTGCGACCAAAGCGCAGTTCGATGCGACGATCGCGCTTCATCCGACGGCGGCCGAGGAGTTTGTCACGATGCGCGAAAAGGTGTTACCCGAGGCACTCGTCACCTTCGAATCCAACTGAATGCGCGCACGCCTCGAAATTTGACCGACGGCGAGTTACGCTACAAGTGTGTTCCGCCGTCACGACGTAACGATGCGCGGGAACCCTGCGCAGAGGCTGTACGAAGCCGTTACGAGGGGCGGTATCGAAGCGGAGGGGTGGCCGAGCGGTTGAAGGCACCGGTCTTGAAAACCGGCGTGGCTGAAAGGTCACCGTGGGTTCGAATCCCACCCCCTCCGCCAAATTAATTAGCAATCGCGGATTTTTTTCGGCTCTTTCACGAAGTTGCATCTACTGCTTCTTCAGATTGACCACCGCGCTGACCAGTGGAATCCACCTGATGGGTTCTCGTAAAGCTCCCATTCCAGCCTCCTTCGCGACATAGTGGATCACTATAGGCGAGCCCACATATTTGAATCCCGACTGCGGCTTAAAACATCTTACATTGTAATTAAATCGACGGGGACCGAGCCCGGAGACACGTCTCACCCGCAAATATTACCGACAACTGATTATCGCCTTCGCTGAAACGTCCGTAGCCGTTGTATCAAAAGTGTTTTTGAATGGCGCCGTTTTTGCTCCAAAGCTGCACTGGAGGAAAACGACTATGAATTTGAAGTCCAAAAGCACGTTAACCGGAGCGATGGTGGTAATGACCTTAGGGATCTTTGCGATTCCATTCGGGGCGCCTGCTTCCGCGGATATGGTCCTGGCGCCTTCTCAGTCGATCCAATACGCGCAGGATGATCACACGCAGGTTAAGATGCATTCCGAGAGTAACGTTACAAACACGACTACCGGTGTTACGGATACGCCCCAAGCTATCGAAAAGCAGCACGTGGAGCATGAGACCACCGAGACCGACCATCAGTCGGTTGGAATCGATGGGACAGTTAGCAAAGCCCACAGCAAAACGAAGCATGTGGTGAAGAAGGAACAGATGAATTTGAACGGCTCTTCTTTAACAGAGAAGCATGAGCAAGAGGAGCAACAGACGACCACCGACAAGACAATGCAAAACTGACGGGGACTGAATGACCCGGTTCATGATTTTTTTCGCAAGGAGATGACATGCTCGTAATAATTCTAATTCTTTTGTTACTGTTCGGCGGGGGTGGGGGATATTACGCATATGGCCCGGCGGGCGGACTCGGAATCGGTGGCATCGTCCTCATTATTCTCATCGTTATGTTGCTCACCGGACGACTCTGAAGAAAAGTGCCGCCGATTTTCACCTGAGCCGTTTACCTGGTTAAGGCGATATCGAGAGCCGAATTGCATGCATACGAAGGACTAATTAATTTCTTCCGTCGATTGCGCGCGAGACCTTACTTTGGACGCAGAGGGAACCCATCAGTATAGGCGTCGATCGTGAAGTCCACGATTCGGAAAAGGGCAAGCGATCACGCACGCACTTGGATAGAATTCTTGAGATCGTCGACTAGGGGTTCACCGGGTGAGTGAAAACAACGAAATGATCAGGAAGTCGATAGGGAAGCAGCGAATGAGCTTTGTGCGGTCGCTGATGATAATCGGGGTTGCGGCGGCACTTATTTCATGTGGCCCCAAGCCGCACACGGTCGGCTCCGTCAACACGGAATTCAAACTGATTGGGCCGGATCATAAAATCGTTATCGAATCCTACGACGATCCGAAAATAGACGGCGTCACGGTTTTCATCAGCAAATCCCAGAAAGGCGGCATCAAGGGTGCCCTCGGACTGGCAGAGGATACGTCCGACGCCTCTGTCGCCGTGCGGCAGACCGGTCCGATCAAGGTGACGCAAGCGTTTGAAAATGGCGAAGATGTCTTTACGGAACAACGCTCGGTGCTATTCAAGCGCCTGCATGTAAGCCGCTTCTGGGATGCGCCCCATAAAACTCTGGTGTATGTGGTTTGGACCGATCGGTTTATTAATGGCTCACCACAGAATTCGATTTCGGCGGTGGTAGCGCAACCATGGGGGACGCTGGAACCTGCCCTTGCTCTGATTGGGCCTGCAGATGCGGCTCCGTCGCAATAACGGCGTCTTACTTGTCTCGAGCTAGACCATAGCGGGGGCCCTTTTCGCGAGAAAATGACTTTACAGTAAGTCTTACGGACAAAAGATGAACTTCACCGACGGATGCGTGGTAAAAACGACCGTCGCTACGGGTTTCTCCGTTCCGGATTTCTATGAGTTCTCCGACCGCCAGGACACGCAGCCCGTCGAACGGCTGTAAGTCTTGACTGAATACCGTGGCAAGGCAATGTGTTACGTCGTTCGGATTCTAAGAAAAGTCCCACTCACGAGTTGAGGTCAGAAAACTAACTATGCAGAAAGAATGCGACCGCGATAATCGCATAAGCCAGAACTAATTGCAGGCCCTCAAACCAGTTGCTTTCTCCATCTCCGACGACCTGGTTCACAATCAGGACCGAAAGAATAATCGCCACCAGCTCGAAGGTATTGAAGACCAGGTTCATCGGCTTTGCGAAAACTACACTGGTCAGTACCAATACGGGTGCCACGAACATGACAATTTGCGTCGCTGAACCGATGGTGATTTGAAGCGCCAAATCCATTCTGTTCTTTGCGGCCATGACGATCGCCGAGGTGTGTTCCGCAGCATTTCCCACGATCGCGACTACGACCACGCCGATGAACAATTGGGTCAGTCCAAAGCGGAGTGCTACCGGCTCGATCGAGCGCACCAAAATATCGCTGACCCAGCCAACTGCGAGCGTCGCCAATAAAAGGATGATGATCGCTTTTCGGACGCTCCATGTGGCCTCGTAATGCTCGAGTTCAGCCTTATAAAAATGCGAGTGGGTTCGAAGAGCAAACCACAAACTGGCGAGATAGCTCAAAATCATGAGGACGGAAACACAGATGCTCAGGGATTCCGTGGTGACCGGCCGCTCCATTGAAGGAGAGGTTTGAAAGAAGATTGCGGGCATGGTCATCGCGATGACCGCCAGAAGGAGGGTTGACGAACTGGCCTGAGCTGCGCTGCGGTTGAAGGTTAGCGTTTTGTAGCGAGCGCCGCCGGCGAAGATCGCGGTTCCCAAGACCAAAAGAAGATTTCCGATCAACGATCCTGTTATTGACGCCTTTACGACTTCAATCAGACCCGCCTGAAGCGCGAATGTTCCAATCAGGAGTTCCGTCGCATTGCCGAACGTCGCATTCAGCAGCCCGCCTAGTGCCGGACCGCTCCTGGCTGAGAGCTCTTCCGTCGCGTCGCCGATAAATTTCGCCAGCGGTACGATCGCTAGAGCTGACAGAATGAAAAGCCAGGTTGGTGTAAATCCCAGTCGCGAACCTGCGATCGTTATCGGAATAAACGCTAGAAGGGCCAGGAAGAAAGTTTGCATGAGAGGTACTGTGCCGGCTCGCTCTTACCCTGCGGCGTTCGTTTATAGCAGAGGCTGAACAGGACGCCAAAGATCCGACCCATGAAAAGCAGATCCCACCGCAAAAGTAGATGGAACGCTTATCAGTATAGTGGATACATAAAATTGTAGTGCTTTCTCGCAGGCGGGACTTTGTTGAAGGAGGAGGATCACCCGGGCCGGGGATTAACCCCTTAATAGCGAGAAACCAGAGCTGGAAGTCCTCGATTAAATCCCCGCACTTCATTCGACGGGCTCCATCTCCAGGTGTCAATTGGCTGGACTGACGCCGGAGATCTGTGTTCAACCGGGAGCGTAGCGGTTCCGGCAAGTTACGCGACGGGAGGGGTTCAAGGATATGAGAAGGCGCGGGACGATCTTTCAACGAGCGCTGCTGGCATCTGCCATCGGCGCTTTGATTCTCCAGGCCAAGCCGGCGCATGCGCAGGCGACGGTGCCCGACAAGAAAGACCATGAAATTGAATTGCTCAAGAGCGAGGTTGAGCAACTCGAAGAAAGAGTTGATCACCTGGAACGCCTGAAGGGAAGCGTCAGCAGAATCGACAGCAAGCTCGCGGCGCAGAGCGCAGCTGAACAGATTCAGAACGATACTGAGCGGACCAGGGCCCTAGATGCGCCTATCGTCAAGGCGGACGAACAGGGCTTCCGGATACAGTCCGCGAATGACGACTACCGGATCAGGTTCGGCGGCGTACTTCAAGGCAACGGCCGGTTCTTTACCAGCGGCAACGACAAGAATGGGGGCAGCACCTTTTACATCAACAAGGCGCGGCCGATCATCAGCGGTGCGGTCGCGAAATATTGGGAATTCCAGATCATGCCCGACTTCGGCCAGGGGAATGTAGTCTTGCAGGATTGTTGGATCAACGCCGGATATCTCACGCAGGCGCAATTCCAGTTCGGCAAGTATAAGGCGTGGGTTAATCTGGAGCGATTGCAGGCGGACCCCTACCTCGAATTGATTCAGCGATCGGAGCTGCAGAATCTCGTCCCGAACCGCGACATTGGAGTACAGGCGCAGGGGCTGCTGTTCAACAAGCGCCTCTCCTATTCATTGGCGCTGATGAACGGGGTGCCAAACAACACGGCCACGTCAGACTTTGACAGCAATGACGCCAAAGACTTCATGGGACGTCTGTTCCTGATGCCGTTCAAGCCCAGTGATAACGAATGGCTCAACGGTCTCGGCTTCGGTATCGCCGGCACTTATGGCAACGAGAGCGGCGACACCACCTCGGTTTACAGGACCTGGGGCCAGAGCACCTGGTTCTCTTACAATAATGGCGTCACTGCAGGGGGCCCTCGCGGGCGTCTCGACCTACAGGGCTACTACTACTTCCGCCAGTTGGGACTGATGGCCGAATACGCGCAAGACGAACACGCCCTCAATCTTACCAGTAAGGGCGTCAACCGGACCGATAGCTTCACCGACACCGGTTATATGGCGCAGGTCTCCTATTATCTGACTGGTGAAGATGCGTCCTACGGTGCGGTTTCGCCGCTTCATCCGTTTGATCCGAGCGGTGGAGGACTTGGTGCATGGTCGGTGGCTGCCAGGGTCAGCAACATCGCGACGGATACCAGGCAGTTCCAACTCGGCTTCACCAGTCCAAGCCTCGCCGCAAAGACTGCGACGGAGTTTGCCGCCGGGCTCAATTGGATCCTGAACAATAACATCAAGTATTCGTTCGACTACGGGCTTACCAACTTTTATCAGGGTGCCGGGAGCATACTCGCGCCGACCAACCGGCCCGCCGAGAGTGTCTTCGAATCGCAGTTGCAGATCGCATTCTGAGAAAATAAGCGGAACGCATGAGCAATCGCGCACCAATGCGAAACTGGCCGACATTCGTGCCGTTGCGCATTTTATCAAAACGGAGCTAGCTAAAAATGAAGGTTTTCGAAAACGTGCAGACCCTAAAAGAACCTACAGGTGCCATCTTCCTACTGATGGCGATTGTGTTTCTGAATGGATGTTCCGCGTTGCCGCTCGGGACGAATCAATCACAGCTGGCAACGGAGAATCAGGAACTGGGGAAGCTCAAATCAGCGGAATACCAGGACTACACCTCGGCGATGAGTTTTGAGGACAGCAATCAAAAACTTGGCAACTACTACACCGGGAAAGGCGCGCAGGTGCATTACCTGATCGACCGGATGGAAGAGGGTCAGCCGGTGAAGGATGCCGAAATTGCGAAGGCACTCGACACCAGTGCGGCCGAAAAGTACGACGACCGACCACCGGTGCCGCTCGATGATGAAGTTGGCAACGGATATTGAGTGAACTGAGGGTCGCCAAGCGTTCCGCCGAGCGAATGCGCTGTGGCTCGAAGTGATGGGCAGCGGTACTGGGTTGATTCAGATAGTACCGCTGTGCAGGTTGACGTAACGCGCTGTCCGGGTTACCTGTTCATGGGTGCAAAATAGTTGGGCTGATAGAGTGGTTCGAGCGTTTCCGAACTGCTCGTAGCGCCAGGGCTGGCCGAGTCACAGCAGGCCGCGGGTCCTGCATCAAGCGGGCCGTGGACCGTGAAGGCGTGACATCGCTAAAGCAGCCTTCTCATCAACTTTGCGAACTTGGCGGAACTGACGAGGAATCCAGATGAACGAAACAATTCGTATCGACCCCGAGACCGGCCTGAAAGTCTTCAACACGCGCGCTGCCAAGGCGTCCGAAAAGATCGCGGGCAAGGGCTACTCCGTCGTCACCGATCAGAAGTTGACGGAACTGCCGAAATTGCCCGATGGCGCGACCTTCAATGCGGAAGAGCAGGCCAAGTACCGCGCCTTCAAGGAAGCTCGCAGCGGCGCCGCCGACTACATGGCCATGGAAGGCGAGTTCAAGAAATATCTGGACGACGTCTATTCGGAGCCGCCGATCCCGCGTGAGGCGCTGACCGACGAGTGCGAGATCCTTGTGCTTGGTGCCGGCTTCGGCGGACTGTTGCTATGGCAAAAGCTAAGCCAGGCGGGCTTCAAGGACGTGCGGTTCTGCGAGAAGGGCGGCGACGTCGGCGGTACCTGGTACTGGAACCGTTATCCCGGGATCGCCTGCGACGTCGAATCTTACAGCTACCTGCCGTTGCTGGAGGAGACTGGTTATATCCCGTCGATGAAATTCGCTTCGGGTTTCGAGATCCTGGAACACTGCCAGAGAATGGCGGAAAAATTTGGGTTCTACGAGCACTGCCTGTTCCATACAACGGTCGAAGCGACGACCTGGGACGAGGACTCGGGTCGCTGGATCGTCGAGACGGATCGCGGCGACAGGATGCGGGCGCGCTTCGTGATCCTGGCCAACGGCATCCTGACGACGCCGAAGCTGGCGCGCATTACCGGCATGGAGAAGTTCAAGGGCGAGTCGTTCCACACCTCGCGCTGGGACTACAACATCGACCTGCGCGGCAAGCGGGTCGGCATCATTGGGACGGGCGCGACTGCGGTACAGGCAGTCCCGGAACTAGCGAAGGTTGTCGGCGATCTCTATGTGTTCCAGCGCACGCCGTCGTCGATCGACGTACGCGACCAGCGTGCGACGACCGACGAAGAACGGGAAGCCTGGACCAAGGAGTCCGGATGGGCCAAGGCAAGGCGCGCGCGCTTCGCGAAGATCTCGGAAGTGCGCGCCGCCGTTCTTGCGAACGACGACTACCTGGCGGGCAAGGTCCAGGATTTCAAGGAGCGCAAAAAATACGACCGTGAGCTGACTCCGGAAGAGCGGATGCAGAAGCAGCTCGATTCCAGCTTCCGCCTGATGGAGCAGATCCGTGCGCGAGTGGACGCGATCGTCAAGGACCCGAAAACGGCGGCGGCGCTGAAGCCCTACTACCCGTATGGCTGCAAGCGGCCGACCTTCCACGACGAGTACCTGCCGACGTTCAACCTGCCGCACGTCCATCTGGTCGATACAGCGCCCCGTGGGGTGAGCGAGATCAATGAGCGCGGCGTGGTCCATGAAGGCGTCGAATATCCGCTAGACGTGCTGATCTACGCGACCGGGTTCCAGTGGATGGGCACCTCGACCTTCAACCGGATCAGCGGTCGCGGCGGCCGTACCTTGAAAGACAAGTGGGAGACCGAAGGGACCAGAACTTTCCTCGGTCTGCATAGCCGCGGCTTCCCTAACCTGTTCATCGTGACCGGTCCGCAAGGCGGCGGCGGCAGCTTCAATTTCACCGACGTGATCTACGCGCACGCGGACTATCTCATATGGGTACTGCAAACCATGCGCGAGCGCGGCGTGCGCGTCGTCGATGTGCGCAAGGAGCCGGAAGACAAGTATGCCGAGCATTGTCGCGAAGTTGATATAGCGACTGCGCCACTGCGCGACTGCATCTCCTACTATAATGGGGAAGGCAAAGCGTCACCGGGCAGCCTGGCCTACTACGGCGGTCGCCAGTGGGATAAGTACCGCATGGAAGCGCAGACAACGCTGGAGCCCTATCTATTTGGCGGCGGAGATTCGGCTGTTTCCGCGACGGCCAAGTGACATCGCACATGGCCGGCGCATAAACGCGCGCATCGAGATAAAGCAGAAGGCGGCACCAATGTAGCCGCCTTCTACTTTAGTACCGAGTCATCGAGGCGACGTATTACGCACCGGATCCAGCTTGGGCGCCGCGGCATTAAAAATCATGCGCGTATCAGATACCCGGTCGATCCAAAGGGACATTGCTCAATCCTTGGGATTGCCTCGCGATGGTAAATGGACGAAGTCGATTTCTAGCTCGTCATTTTTCTCCGATTAATCATTGTCGTGCGGTGGGCGCGGCGCTCTCATGAAAGCCTCAAACGCGTCTTTGTAATCCGGGTGCCAGCGGGACAGTGCCGGGCGATTTTCGACCAGGTCGCCTGCCGCCCACAGGATGCGGCGCTCGTCCTGGTCGCGGGTAGTCTCATTATCCTGGCATAGAATGTAGAACTCATTATGCTCGAGTCCCTCGATTAGCCGCTGCGCCACTTGTTCCGCCGACCACGCCGCGGGCGGCTTCACGGGAATCCGCTTTGCCGCATTGCTCGTGTATGTAAATCCCGGAATCAAAAGATGTGCAGTGATCTGGCAGCCCGGAAGGTTGCGTAATGTATGCGCCAGTCCTTCGGTCAATGCTTTGACTGCGGCCTTGCTGACATTATAAGCGGTGTTTCCGGGTGGCGACGTAATACCCTGCTTTGAACCCGTGTTCACGATAAAGCCCGGCTTGCCGAGCTCGATCATTTCTCGCCCTATCCGTTGCACACCATTCAGGACACCTACGACATTGACGTCGAGGATGCGGCGCCAGCCTTCCGGGTCAGAGAGCGCATCACTGCCCTGAAACGCGGCAGCATTGTTCATCAGCAGCGCGATGTCGCCGAAACGGCCGAAAGCCTCCTCGGCCAGGCGCTCGATGTCGTCAGGCGATGAGACATCGATTTCCAATGCCAGCACATCATCGGCGCCGTTGCGGGCCAGGCTTACTAGCTCCTGCATCGCCTTTTCAATCGTGGTGCGATCGCGATCGGCAATGCATACGCGCATGCCGAACGCTGCCAGCTGCCGCGCTGTTGCGAGGCCAATACCGCTCGCTCCGCCAGTTATAACGGCTCCCCGCCCGGGGGCAAACGCTGAAATAGTTGTTCCGGTTAGCATCGAAGTTCAGTCCTGTTTGTTATGTAGGTGCCATCGATTTCGAGTTAGATGTCGATCGGATTGCCGATCCCAAAGATGACCGCGTCAAGGTCACGTTCAACGGCAAATTTTTCCCTTATCGAAAGTACTAGGTCGAACCTGTCATCGCGACTGTGTTCTGCCGACCTGTGCGCCTTGTTCGACTTCTATTGGATGCAGACTCGGCTCTTACTAGTGACAATTCTGCGAGATATTTCATCCAGTACGCGTAACCAGTCCCTCGGAGAGCGACCATAGGCGTTCTGCATTATCAGGGTTCAATGCATAAGGTTTAACGCCTGACATCGGAGCATCATCGGACCACGGTTTCGCGATCGTGCAGTCCTCCAGATAGAGTCCGCCGATGCCCTCAAGTTCCGGCGCAACGGCTGCCCAGATTGAGGTTGCCGCGCCTTGTTCAGTGCTCTTGAAGCGCGAGTGTTGTGCGCCCGCTTCGTCGATCCATCCCATCTTCATCTGCTCTTCACGCGAAACATGCTTTTGCAGTCCGGTCATAATGCCGCCTGGATGCACGGCGTTCGCGTTGATGCCCTTGGGGCCGAATCTCTGTGTCATCCCCACGGCGAAGAGCACGTTGGCAGTCTTGGATTGACCATACGCCATCCAAGGATCGTATGGTCGAAGCCGAAAGTTGAGATCGTCGAAATGCACGTCTGAACGACGATGGCCGAGCGAAGAAAGTGAAACCACCCGTGCCTGTCCCGCCGCTTTCAGGGCTGGCAGTAATCCGGTCGCGAGCGCGAAATGGCCAACATGATTGGTTCCGAACTGCGATTCGAAGCCATCGACCGTAAAGGAAAGCGGAGTAGCCATGACGCCCGCGTTATTTATCAGCAGATGTAAGTCGCGTCCGAGCGCCAGGAACTGCTTGACGAAGGCTTGCACCGATGCGAGTGAAGCCAGGTCGAGGTGCTGGAATTCGATCTGATCTTCGCCGGTTTCTTTCCGCAGCATCGCCGCCACTGATTCGCCCTTAGTGTGATCGCGGGTTGCGATAACAACACGCGCGCCCGCCATCGCCAGCGCTCGTACCGTCTCGACACCTATACCCGAGGCACCGCCGGTCACAATCGCGTCGCGGCCCTTCAAATCATGTCCAGCGATTACCTCTCTCGCCGTGCTCCGGCCCCCGAACTTGGATTCTCTAGTTTCGGATTTTTCTGACACCGCTCACCTCGCTAATGTATTCGCGGGACAATCGATAGCTATTGCTTGACTTGGTTGTTACGACACCGCACGGAAGGCGAATCGCGGTCTCGCTGTCCTGCTCGGCCGCTGTGGTCGGCGACATGACGCTGTGCTCCTCTTACGATGATTTGCGCTTGTGCCGTAGGTTATTGAGGCCTACTCGATAGGGCGCCTGGGAACGTCGCTTACATTCGCATACGTGATCATTTCCATTCGAGACACTTGTCATATGGCGCCTGCTATCACGCTTCCAAATCCTCGTGGATCCCCTTCAGTGCATCAGGAAAGTTAACCGAAATGGCTCCGTACCATATACCGCCCAGCGCCAGATATGCGATAAAAATGTACGGCAACAGCGAGTATGGGTAAGGCGGCACAGTAACCACGCTTGCCGTCAGCACGAATGCCATCAGCACGACCCCGACAATGCCTGTCGCCAACCCACGCGGTGACAGCTCGTGCGCACGAAACAGTTCCAGCGGTGCGACGATGCAAGTGAGCAGATACACCGTCAGAAACCCGAACGTCCCAAACGTCGCCGCATAACCAAATGCATCGAGCGGCGCTGCGCGCGCGGCGATCAGCACTATCGTCAAGCTGAATACGCACGCCGCGCTCACTGCCACATGCGGCGACTGGTAGCGATGATGCACCTTGCCCATCGAGCGATGAACGAATTGATAACGCCCCATCGAGAACAGCATTCTCGCCACGGCATTAACGCAGGCCAGCGTACAGGCGAAGCTGCTGATACTAGCCGAGCAATACACCACCGCTGCCGCCCAGCTTAGTCCGGCGTACCGGGTGACCGCGGCGAAGGGTGAAGTGCTGCCGCCGATAAGACTTGCCCGATCGTCAACCGCGAGGATCATGCAGTAGGCCGTCGCCACGAAAAACACTCCGCTGATGGTAGCGCTCAGGATGACTGCCCGCGGAATCGAGCGCAGCGGATTGCGCGCTTCGCGGGCCAAGGTCGTCGAGCTCTCGAAGCCCACGAAGCTGAAAACCGCGAGCGTCAGCGCCGAAGTCACCCGGCCCATCGGCAGATGCTGCAACTGCAGTTGATTTGAATCAAGGATGCTCCCGCGCTTGATCACCACTATTGCTGTGATGACTACAATGACCGTAAGCGACAACGCTTCCAGAGCCAGGCCTAAACGCGACGACAGGCGCACGTCGCGATAAGCACAGGTCCAGATCAGACAGATGAATCCGAGTTCAAAGATCGCATAAGCGGGCAGCCACCGCTCAAGCCCCAGAACGTGGAACAGATCGGTCAGAAAGATGTACGCGGAGATTGAAGCCGCGATCCCCGTGAAGAGATAGGCGGAGACCATGCTCCAGCCGGCGAGCATCCCGGGCAGAGCGCCTAACGAGCGTCCTATGTATAGGAAATAAGACCCGGCGAGCGTATTGCGGCGCGCCAGTACGCCGATATTTGCGGCGACGAAAATCAGCCCGATCGTCGCGATCAAATAGGAGAGCCATGCGCCGAGTCCCGCGATTGCGACTACGACCGAGATATTGAGTGCCGGCGTCAGCGTAGGTGCGATGTTGGCGATCGACTGGCCAATCGTTTCGACGAAGCTCAGGCTATTGCCGCGCAGCCGTTCTCCCGAATTACTATCGTTCGATGCGTTCGAAGGACGCGGTTGCGTGTCAGTCTGGGAATCGAGCAGCATTAGGCCCAGATTCCCTTTTTTGACTTTGCCAGTCCAACCTGTCTCAAGATCGCGGCACCGGTAGCGGATCTCGAGACCCCAATCATGCCGCCTTTTGTGCCGTGCCTGCTGCGTTGATGAAGTGGTGCCTTGCGAAAGCTCAGACGCAAGGAGTCGTACTCGATCCTCAACCGAAACGCGCGCGCCTGAGATCTCGCTCTCGGTGCGCGTCATTTCGTTAGCTAGGAATTCACGGCGCTGCAGGTGGCGTAAACGGAACAGACTGTTGCGGCACTACGTCGATCGATACCGGGCCGCTGCAGACCGATGGCAGCACCGCGATCGTTGCCACCCCGGGGGGGAAGGTACATCCCTGTGACGTATAGACCGCGGTCACGGCGAGCTGTACGCCAGGACTCGCGATGACGTTAACGTAGCCCTCGATGAATGCCGGCAGTTTGGCCGCTGAGCCTGACTGCTTCGCTATGGCGGCGCAGGTGACGTCAACCGTCTCAAGCTGGCTTAGTGGGTTCGCTAGTGTCGTTAGGCTGGGCCCGCCCCCTCCGGCGAGAGACACATTCCATGATACCCCGCTGCCGCCGCCGTTCGCGTTCGGTGGAGAGAGCAACTCCACATTGACCTTGGTTGCATAGTTGCCGGGTTTCACCGGCGGTTCCGCGGGTGGTGTCAGGCTGTTAATTGGGGCCTGTTTCCCGCAAACAAACTTTACTGCGTAGATCGAAAGACTCTGCGCCGACGCATTGCTGGTCGTTAGCAGACCTATCGATACTCCGACAAATATCGCAAACAAAACTGCTTTTCGCATAAATCGACCCCCATTTATGCGCACCGAGAGCGAGAACATCGATTCAGTCATACTAAGCGTCAAAACACAATTACGCACGGATTAAATTATTTTCAGCGTCTAAAGGAAGCATCGTAAACGCCCAAACTGTAACTTTGGTTGGCTACAACTGACATGGTCTGAGCAGGCGAGCGCGTTCACTTGCAGATGGTGCTAACGGCGCGCGGCCCGCGGGCTTACCAAAGCAAAGTCTTAAACCTTAACACCAATGCGAACGTGTGGGCCGAGCCAACCATGCAATCTGCGAGGAGCTAACGAGGTTGCCCAACCAGGCGAGCCTGCCAGCCGAGCTAACGAGTCTGCGAGGTGCGCATTAACTAAGAATCTGGTTCGCAAAAACAAATGGGGTTTCGGCTTCTTGAAAAGCCTCAGGTTTCGCGTTCCCGAGCCGTGACCGAAATCCTCGCCCTGGCGCTTGGTCTGTGGTAAATCCTGAACTCAGCAGGCCCCGCCTGCGGCGGTTGGATATTTTTAATCAGGGAGCATGCTATGGACCGGATCAAGGACATCGAGAACTATGTTGCGGGTGCTACGGACAGAGCTTCATCGGCCTATGTGCCTCCGCTCCAACTGACGAAAGGGCAGCCGCCACCAATCGCCGCGAACGGCGGCCTGTCCTATATGTCGTTCGATCGCGATGGCGACGCGGGTACTGCTACGGCCA
>DASXFX010000097.1:0-46790 GCA_036489375.1 Binataceae bacterium (SeqCode)
AAGTTCAAGGAGGGGAAGAGATGTCGAACCACTTCACCGGCCTAAGCCTTGGTCCGCCGCTCGGAGACCAGCGACTCGACCTATGCGATCTCTACGCGTTCCAGTCGCCGACCGACCCTGGCAGAACCGCGATCATCCTCAACGCGAATCCTAATGCCGACGCGCTCCATCCCGACGCCATCTACCGCATTAACATCGACAATGACGGCGATTTGCTGACGGATATCGCGTTCAGCTTCATGTTTTCGCAGCCGCAAAACGGGAAGCAGACCTTCAACGTGTTCCTCGCAAAGGGCGCGGATTCGCGCTCGGTCGAAGCGGTCGGGACCAAGATAGTCGCCGATGCGGCGGTCTCGTTCGGCCCCACGCCGGACATCGTCAAGGCGGGCAACTACACCTTCTTCGCGGGCAGTCGCAGCGACGCTTTCTTCTTCGATTTCGACGGAATCAAGAACCTGTTCGATATCAGGGGCAAGCGGAATTTTACCGAGCCTCACCTGGGCGGTAAGTCACCATGGACCGGCGTAGATTCAAATACGGAGGCTAACGTCTTCTCGATAGCGGTCGAAGTGCCGACCAGCGAACTGGACCCGAAGCCCGAAATCCGGGTGTGGGGGCGCTGCAGCGTGCGGCAGAACGGGACGCTGATCCACGCCGATCGCGCGGGCCATCCGAGCGTCAGCAGCTTCTTCAACACCGACGATACGAAGCTGGAATACAACGCCAGCGAGCCGGTGAACGATCGCACGCGCTGGCTCGATCAGTTCGTGCATCTGCTGGGTCATACGGGGAACTACTCGCGCGACGAGGCGATTGCGGCGATCGACCAGGAGCACACCCTGCCCGACGTGCTGACGCTCGATCCGGGGAAGCCGGCGAAGTATCCGAACGGGCGCGTCTTCACCGACGACGTGATCGATTACCGGGTCGGGTTCCTGACGAAGGGTCAGTGTCCGCCGACCGGCCTGAAGCCCCATAACGATGTTCTAAAGGAGTTTCCGTATCTGGGGACGCCGCATCAGAAGAAGAGCTAGCGGCATCGGCGTGTTGTGCCGTCAGAACTAATGCGTAGCAGGCATTTGAGACAGCTGAGCTAATGTCGTGAAATATTTCACCCGCATTTGCGGGCACGTTATCAGGAGATAAAAGCATCTTAGGCGAGCTAATTTAGTCAAATCTAGTCCCAGGTGAAACATTTCACCCTCGGCGCTTAGCGCGATAGTTAGATAGTTATAGAATCATTAAGATGGTTAAAGGCTAAGGTCGCTAATGGAGACGGTGGGGCGATCAGAGGCCTCGGGGAGCGGAAAGCGGGACCCGTTCGCTGCGCGCGGGGTAATCGACGGGGCGCGGCGATAAAACGGGGGTGAGTCCTCTGCATCCGTGCGAGGCGAGCAGGCGCGCGAGGCTCATCGTCGCGCGCGACTCGGATGATTTCGGATTTTGGCGCAGCGGCGGCCGGGCAGAACCGGATTCGAGAGGCCAACTGAGCTCCGGGTTCGAGGCCAACCGAGCTCCGGGTTCGAGAGCCCCAACCGCTCTACGAGTTCACGGGTCCGACCGCTATGCGCGGTTACGAGCCGAGCCTATCCAAGAGTACCTTCGCGTCGATGAGGTCGGGGGTGTCGAAGCCCTCGGTGAACCAATTATAGATGCCGGCGAGCATCGCGCGAGCCTCTTCGCGACGGCCTTGCGAGGCGAGCAGCCGGGCGAGGCTGATCGTCGCGCGTAGCTCGTATGATTTCGCTTCTTGTCGCCGTGCGATTCGAATTGCATGATTGAAACTAGCTTCAGCCTCCGTCAGATTTGGGCGATCACCGTTCTGAAGCAACTCCCCCTTGACTCTAAATAGTTCGGCTTCCCGCTCGTGTTCAGACGTCTTCTGGATCAGGGCGAGCGCGTCGGTCAGTGTGGCGAGACCTGCCTCAATATCCCCGAGGGTGCTATAACCCTCGGCTAGTGCGATGAGCCACGTGGGTACGTTCAACCCGAAGCCCAATATTTGGAACTGTTTGGCGATTGTCGAGAGGTCAACAAGACTCGACCGCGTTGGCCGCTGCTGAACCGACGCACAGTGCCCGTATGCTTTGGCGAGATCGCTTACGGCTGAGAAGCCAAGCTCGTCGGATAGTCTGATAATAAATTCAGCTTCCTCTTCCAACCGCGCCCAGTCCCGCCGTAACCAGTGAAGGTGGCAACCAACGTACCGTATGATTAAAAGCGTTTCCGGACTTCCTATAGCATTGGCTCGGTCGATACCCTTGGAGATCATTGGAAAGGCGCTATCAAGCTGTCCCAGCTGCCATCTAACAAGGCCGCCATAAGCAAGACATAACGCTAGGCTGTCCCAGCCATGAGTATTGAGAATTCCCATCGTCGGCCGGTAATTGGCCACTACAAAATTCAGATTGCTGAGGGCTTCGCGGAACCGTCCCTTCCAATAAAGGGTATCGCCCAGCACAAAATTTGCTTCGATGTAATGGCGGTCATCCCGGTCCTTGTTCGAGATCTCCATCAGTTGCATCGCGAGTTTCTCCGACTTTCGAAGGTCGCCCTTCAAAAAACAGAGCGTCCACAGGCTGGCCAATACGGGAAAGGTTTCTGATTGATCGGGAATTTGCTGAGCTATCTCGTAAGCGCGATTTGAGGCGCTCTCCGAATCCGACGCCGAGCTCATATCAGTCATCGCACCGACCCGGGAAAGGATCAATTGAAGCGCCAGTTCCGCGCGCAAACGCTCGGGGCTCTCGCGGACCTCGCTAAGGAGTTCGAGAGCACTTTGCGTATAATTGCGAGCTTCATCGTAATGCGAACGCCTTACGGCCTGATCGGCGGCGAGACGCATGTATGAGAAGGCCTTTTCCACATTGTTGCTTCGACGATAGTGATGGACCAGATCTTCTAACTTATCTTCGAGGCGACCGGCATTGATCGCTTCAACCGCAGCGCCGATGCGTTCGTGGAGCATCTTGCGTCGTTCCAGCAGCACCGAATTGTAGGCGACCTCCTGGGTTAGAGCGTGCTTAAAAATATACTCGGTTGCTGGGAAGACCGGCTGTTCGTAGATAAATTCACCGTTCTGCAGCCTCGTCAGCATACGCTCGAGCTCGGCTTCCGAGCGGTTTGCGAGGTGCTGTATTAGCGGCAGTTCGAATTCCCGCCCAATTACCGCCAAGGTCTGCAACAATTCCTTTTCGTCGACCGGGAGTCGATCAATTCGGGAAGCAAGGACAGCTTGCACGGTCGGGGGGACCTTTATTTCGGCTATCGAACGTACAATCTTAACCTCCTTAACCTCGCCATCGCGAACCAGCACATCCTGCTCGAATAGCGCTTGCACGATCTCTTCCATGAAGAAGGGATTGCCTTCGGTCCGTTCCGCGATCAGGCGCCGCAACGGTTCAAATTGAGGTTCAACCCCGAGCAGCGCAGTTAGCATGTCTTCGGCGCTTGCTCCGCTTAGCGGAGCGAGCCGCAACTGGGTATAGTAAGTCTTGCTACTCCATTGATGTGAGTATTCGGGGCGGTAGTTCACCAATAGCAAGATCTTCGCGGTGGCAATCGAGTCGGCGAGCAGATTCAGGAACTCCTGGGTCTGCTCGTCGATCCAGTGGAGGTCCTCGAAGATCACGATCAGCGGCTGGTTGAGCGACTCGCGCAAGACGATGCGTTTGATCGCTTCGAGGGTGCGGCTCTTCTTGATCCGCGCGTCCATCTGCGCGAGCGGATCGACGCCTTCGACGATACCGAGCAAGCTGAAGAGGTAGGGCAGCGCGTCTTCGAGACTGCGATCGAGTGCGACGACCCGGCCGGTGACCTTTTCGCGGCGCTTGCGCTCGTCGTCATCGGCAGAGATGCCGAAGTAATTACGCAGCAGATCGATGACCGGCAAGTACGCGGAGGCTTTGCCGTGAGAGATCGAAAAGGTCTCCAGCACCATCCAGCCTGATTGATTCTTGGCCTTGAACTCGAAATAGAGGCGCGACTTGCCGGCCCCCGCTTCGGCCATCGCAGCGACGATTTGTCCGTGGCTGGCTTTGGCTTGATCGGCGGCGTGCCTTAGCGCTTCGATCTCGCGATCGCGGCCGACGAATTTGGTGAGCCCGCGCCCGGCCGCGCGTTGGAGCCGCGTGCGCAGCGGACCAAGGCCGGTCACTTCATAGACGTTGACCGGCTCGCCGAGACCTTTGACCCTGGTCGGCCCGAGCGGCTTGAGCGCGAAATAGCCCTCGACCAATTTGCGCGTCTGCTCACTGATTGCGATTGAGCCGGTGGGCGCGAGCGCCTGCATCCGCGAGGCGAGATTGGTGGTGTGCCCGATGGGCGTGTATTCAGTCTGACCCGCGCCGGTGGTAATCGAACGCACGACGACCTCGCCGGTATTGACGCCGACGCGCCCTTCGATCGGCAGGTTCCCGGCCTCGCGCAACTGTGCCGAGTAGCGTTCGAGATCCTCCTGCAGGCGCAGCGCCGCATAGAGCGCGCGTTGCGGATGGTCCTCGTGGGCGACTGGTGCGCCGAACAGCGCGAAGATGCCATCGCCGGTCGATTGTACGACATAACCGTCGTAGCGATGGACCGCGTCTATCATCAGCTTCAACGCCGGGTCGATAATCGCGCGCGCTTCTTCGGGGTCGAGGTCCTCCATCAACTCGGTCGAACCCTTGATGTCGGCGAACAGGGCAGTGACGGTTTTGCGCTCACCTTCGAGCGGCGAGGGAGCTGCGCTATCAGCGCCGATTATGATTTGCGACTTGGTCGAAGACGCGGAAACGGTGGCGGAGGCGGCGGGTTTTGTAGAGCGAAGCGCGGCCCCGCATTTTTTGCAGAACCGGGCCCCCGCGCTTACCGGTGCTTTGCAGGCGGGGCAGAGCAACTCCAGCTTGGTTCCGCACTCCTCGCAGAAGGCGGCGTCGGCAGGGTTGTCGTAGTTGCAGGACGGACAGCGCATCGCGTCTCCTGTCGCCCCGTAACTACCACACCCGGCGCGGCTGAGTGTAGGGTCAGGTTATTGGGTTGATGGGGGTGGGGAGGCCGAGGCGGGTTTCGATGGCCTCGGCGGCGTCGAGGCAAAGGTCCTCGCGCAGACGGCGGCCGGTGAGCAACACTCCGATCGGCAGGCCGGTGGCAGAGTCTTGGCCGGTGGCAGAGTCCTGGCCGGTGGCAGAGTCCTGGCCGGTTGCAGAGTCCTGACCGGCCGGCACGCAAGCCGAGGGCAGGCCGAGCAAGTTGGCCGGGACGACAGGTCGCATGAGAGCCTTGGTGGCGGCGGCGCCCTCCGGAGTGGCAGCGTCGAAGCCATGCTCGAAGGGCAGCTGGGTCCAGGTGGGAGTGAGGATGAGCGGGTGCGTGTCCATGAAGCCCGACCAGGCGCGCGCGATCCCGTCGCGTTGCGCGAACAAATGCGACATCGCCGTGGTATCCGCCAAGGGCGTGACCAGCTGGTTGAAGGCATTTAGAAAGGCGAGACCGGCGGCCCCCATTAGCGGGCTCAACTGGCTCAGGACGGAGTTGAAGTCGCCCATGATGAAGCCGGCCCAGACCGCGACTGCCTCTTCGTAGCGCGGGGGGCAGGTTTCGACGACGTCGTAACCGGCGTCGGCGAGCGTATCGGCGGCGCGGCGGACGACCGCGGAGACGATCGGATCGACGCTGCCGCCGGGCGGAGCCGGGACTACGGCGACGCGGATAGGCTGAGCCATCGGCGGGCCCGCGAAGGGGGCGTCGATGGACCAGGGGTCGCGCGGATGCGCGCCCATCAGGACCTGCAGGCCGAGGCGCACGTCGGCGACGCGACGCGCCATCGGTCCCTGCACATTCATCAACTGGACCGCGAGCAGGCGATCCTCGGCGGGGACAAAGCCGGCGTCGGGAACGCGGCCGGCGGAGGGACGGATCGAAGCGATGCCGCAGGCATTGGCGGGATTGCGGAGCGAGCCGCCGATGTCGTTGCCGAGGCCGAGCGGAGTCATGCCGGTGGCGAGAGCGGCGGCATCGCCGCCGCTGGAGCCGCCGGCGGTGCGGCCGGGGTGCCACGGGTTGCGGGTCAGGCCGTGCAGGGAGCTGTCGGTGTGGATGCGCAAGGCCATATCGGGCAGGTTGGTGCGGCCGATCGGAATGGCGCCGGCCACACGCATCCGCTCGACCACAGGAGCGTCGAGCGGCACGATTGCATTGGCGAGCGCGGGCACACCCCAAGTGGTCGGCAGACCGGCCATGTCGATGTTTTCCTTCACGGTGAAGGGCACGCCGTGCAAGGGTCCGAGGGGGCGGCCGGCGGCGACGAGGCGATCGGCCTCGGCGGCGGCGGCGCGCGCCTCGTTGGCGAGCAAGCGGACGATCGCATTGAGGTGCGGGTTGACCACTTCGATTCGCGCGAGATGGGCCTCGATGACCTCGCTCGAGGAAACCTGTTTAGTGGCGATGCGCCGCGCGAGATCACCTGCCGATTGTCGCCATAGTTCGTTCATGGTCAGCTCCCGCCTTCCAAGTAAACGCCGGTAAAGTAGTTTGCCGCTCGACACACCGCTGTTATGAAGTGGAGATTCCTGATGGCGAGCGGCACAGAGACCGACAAGGGTGGCGAGGTGGACGCGGCGGGGGGAACGGATCGCGACGGAGGGCCGTGAGGTCCTCCGAGGGCGATCGAGTGCTTAGCGCGCACGGGGCAATCCGAGGACGCGTTCGGCGATGATATTGCGCTGAATTTCGGAGGTGCCACCCTCGATAGTATTGGCGCGCGAGCGCAGGAAGTGATGTTGCCAACGGCCGCCTTGCACCGCGTGAGGGGAGCCCTTGACCAACTGACTGGCAGGCCCTTCGAGTTCGATCACAAATTCCTGCATCCGCTGATTCAGCTCCGACCACGCGAGCTTGGAGATGGAGCCCTCGGGTCCGGGATTGCCGCCGCGGAGAATCTGCGAGAAGGCGCGGTATGAGGTGAAGCGCAGCATTTCGAGTTCGACGTAGAACTGGGCGAGGCGTTGACGAACCATCGGATCGCTGGTGGCGGAGGCGCCGTTGCGCTGCATCGAGCGCACGAGGTCGAGGATCTCCTCGAAGACGATGCGGTAGCGCATCACGGAGGCGAGGGCGGTGGTGCCGCGCTCGTTCATCAGGGTGGTGGTGGCAACGCGCCAACCTTCGTTAAGGGCGCCGAGCAGGTTTTGGCGCGGGACGTGAACGTCCTCGAAGAACATCTCGTTGAACTCGGACTCACCGGTCATCTGCCGCAGCGGGCGGACGGTGATGCCGGGGCTTTTCATGTCCACCAGGAGGTAGCTGAGGCCGCGATGTTTGGGGGCGTCGGGATCGGTGCGCACGACCAGCATGCACCAGTCGGCGATGTGACCGAGAGTGGTCCAGACCTTCTGGCCGTTGACGATGAACTCGTCGCCCTGGAGTTCGGCACGGGTGCGCGCGGCGGCCAGATCGGAACCGGAGTTGGGCTCGGAAAAGCCCTGGCACCAGATCTCCTCGCAGCTAAGAATTTTGGAGAGGTAGCGTTTTTTCTGCTCGTCGGTGCCGTAGGTGATGATGGTCGGCGCGGCCATCGTAAGGCCGAGCACGTTCAACGGCGCGGGAGCCCTCAGGCGCGCGACCTCCTCGTTGAAGATGGCCATCTCGATCTGCGATGCGCCTTGTCCGCCATACTCCTGCGGCCAAGCCATACCGAGAAAGCCACCTTCGTAAAGGCGGCGCTGCCAATCGCGCAAGAAGTCGGTCATCGACATGCCCTCGGGTCGGAAGCCGGGCTTGCCCCAACCGGGCGGCAGGTTATCGCGCAGGAAGGCCTGCACTTTGGCGCGAAATTGTTCCTGTTCTGGCGAGAAATTCAGGTCCATCGCAGGTCTATTATGCGATCTTGGGGGCTGTTTGCCAGCAGAACCTCAGGAATTGCGCTCGAGGCGGTCGCCGAGGATTTCGGCGAGGCGCTCGGCGGGTGCGCGCTTGGCCTCGGCGATCGCGAAGCCGGCGGCCGCGGCGTGTCCGCCGCCACCGAACTGATGCGCCAGGGCGGAGAGGTCAACATCGCAATCGATGCTGCGGCGCAGGCTGACGCCGAGGCTGCGCAAATCGAACAGCGCGATGACGGTATGGGACTGGCCTTCGTAAAGCCTTGAGGCGACCTCGCTGCTGTAACCATTGCAGCAGGCGGTGCGAATGCGCAGGCCGTTGCCGAGCGGCCGCTCGACCATGGTGGCATTGGCGAGCTCGAGACTCTTGTTCATCGCCTTTTTGCCGGCTTCGAGCGCGAGCCGCATCCGCCGGCTCATCACCGGTTCGGTGAGCTTGGCGATCTCGCGGAACGAATCGACGCCGCCGAGAGTCTGCACCGCGAGCGCCCAGTCGGCAGACTCGGGGACCTGGTGGACCCAACGGTCGTGGTCGTCGGCGATCGCGACGAACGGGAAGAACTTCTCGAACTCGGCGAGGCGCGACTGTTCCCCGCGCTCCTGAGCCAGATCCTTGAGGTAGTTGAAGGCGAGACGTGCGGCGGAGAACTCCTCGGACAACAGACGGCCGGTGAAGGGCACGTCGAACTCGGGCGCGGAGGCGCGTGCGACGGCGGTGCGATGGTGATCGATCCAGTAGAGGCGGGCGCCATTGCGCACGAGGTTGGTGAGATGTTCCGCGGTCTTGGTGGAGTTCCAGGAGAGGTCGGTAATCCAAATCTCGTCGTCGCCGCCCTTGGCGCGCAAGTTCTGAATGACGCGATCGCTGTCGCCGTTCGCCACCAGCATCGTGATCACACGCTCGTCGGCGAAGAACCGCTTAATCGCGGCTGCGGCCATTACTCCGTCCAGGCATGACGGTCCGTGGCTAACTACCTGTATATTGCGGCGATCGGGTCGAGACATAGACTCCTGATGGTATTGGATTGCGGCGTTGCTTGCGATGCACGCTCTGTGTGGACTTGACGGGCGGTCTTGGCTCTAGAAGCGCGCAGGCTGCTCAAATTGCGTGAGTCGGATGCCCCGCTTGGCGAAGGACTGGCGAAGATTACAATGGGTTCGTCTCGACAGATAAATCGTGCGACCAAATCCACGCGCTAACAGTGCAGGGTTCGCCTGCAAAACTAAAATAGCACAATTTGACGGTCGCGTCGCGCGGGTATTGTTGGTTGAGATAGGCAGGGAGTGCGATTCCGGCGATGAAGATTTCCTGCTGCCGTGCTAGAGTCGCTGCGGATGAGCATACGCGGATGATTCATCTCAATGATTCATGCGACTCAAAGAGTGAGCGATCCATTCGTGTGAATCACTGAGCTGAATGATTCCGGCGAATGAGCTTGGTGAATGATCAATTCAGATGGGCAATTGAGACGATCAAACTAAATGATCATGGCGAATGATTCAGGGGACGCCTGAGAATCAGCCAGAGAACGGCGGCCGCAGGCGCGACGGATACGACAGCAAGTGCAACCCTCGATTCTGGAGCGATCGCAACACCCGATATCGCGGCGCGATATTGATCCTAACGTACTCAAGATTCTGTACCGGCTGATCGCCGCGGACTTCTCGGCGTACCTGGTCGGCGGGGGCGTGCGCGACCTGATGGCGGGGCGCAAGCCCAAGGACTTTGACGTTGCGACGTCGGCGCATCCGCAGCAGGTGCGCGACTTGTTTCGCAATTCACGGCTGATCGGGCGTCGTTTTCGGCTGGTCCACGTCTTTTTTGGCCCGCAAAATATCGAAGTAGCGACCTTTCGGCGGCGCGCCGAGGATGTTGCCGAGGGCGACGACCCGATGATTCGGCACGACAACACGTTCGGCACGCCGGAAGAGGACGCTTTTCGCCGCGATTTCACGATCAATGCGCTGTTTTACGATCCGCGATCGTTCGAAGTGATCGATTACGTCGGCGGGGTAGCCGACCTGCACGCGCGGCTGATCCGCACGGTGGGCGATCCCGATGTACGGATGCGCGAGGACCCGGTCAGGATGATTCGGGCGGTGCGCTTCGCGACCAAGCTCGATTTCGAGATTGAGCCGGCGACGCGGGCGGCGATCGAGCGTCATTGCGGCGACCTGGCGAAGTCGTCGGTACCGCGGCTGGCAGAGGAAATCTTCCGCACGCTGAGCTTCAAGGGCGCCGAGCGCGCATTGTTCCTGATGGAACAACTGGGCGTGCTGGAGGTGCTGCTGCCGAAGCTTTCGGCCCATCTGCGGGAGGGCGCGGCGGGGGGCGATCCGGAATGCACGGCGATCGCGCGAAACCTCGCGGCCCTGGGCTGTGCGATCGAAGGAGGCGAGGAACCATCGAGGCCGCTGATACTAGCGACGGTCTTTGCCGACTTGCATCGCACGACGGTGGCGAATGCGGGCGAGGCCCATCGGCTGGACCTGGTCGAGTACCTGCGCGAGCGCGGATTCTCGCGGGCGGACACCGACCACATGCGCCTGCTGCTGGAGGCGGCGACGCACATGATGACGCGATCGCGGTTGTCGCGACGGCTGGTGCGGCGTCCGTATTATCCGGAGGCGCGGCGATTCTTCGAGTTAATCGCGCCGACCTACGAGGTCGAGGTGGCAGCTTTCGATCGCTTCCTGGCGGAAACGCGCGATCATCCGCCGCGCGCGCGTCGTTCGCCATCCGCGATAGCCAGTGGCGGAGAGCGTCAGGAGGCGGGCGCCGTTGCAGATGCCGCGAACGGCGACGCAGCGGCGGGGCCGCGCCGACGCCGCCGACGCCATCGCGGAGGACGACATCGCCGGCGCGTCGCCGACGGGTCGCCGGCGACAGTCCTGACGGACGCGACGGCAGCATCGGGCGAAGGCCTGGCGAACGGAGTCGCCGCGACGACGGAGGCGAGGCCGGCGGGCGAATCGATTCCCGCGGGCAAGGCGATCGCCGAGGACGCCGGGATCGGGACCACCAGCGGCAACGCATTCACTGGCCCACGCTGAACATTCGCAGGTGGAACGTGGCCACGCCGCGCGCACATTTGCGGCTTGTCGATACCGGCGTCATCGACTACGTTTGAGGCTCTTAGATGATCAGCGCGGCGGCGGGCCGCGCACTTGCCAGCGTCGTCGTTGACGGCGGCGGCCAGCGTTCAATTCTTCAGGCGAGGTTGCGTTTTGGCAGCAAACAGCGTGCGCTCGGATAAGATCTGGATGGATGGCGAGATGGTGCCCTTCGACCAGGCCAACGTCCACGTCCTCACCCATAGCCTGCATTACGGGATGGCGGTGTTCGAGGGGATGCGGTGCTACAAGTCGGGAGATGGGCGATCGACGATCTTCCGCGCGCAAGAGCACATTCGCCGGCTATTCGACTCCGCGCACATCGTCGAGATGCACATTCCGTTCAGCCCCGAAGAGGTCGTAAAGGCCTGCGCCGACGTGGTGCGAGTCAACAAATTCGACGAATGCTACCTGCGGCCGATCGCATTTTACGGCGCCGGTGAGATGGGCGTGGTCGCGCGCCACAACCAGGTGCGGTTGGCGATCGCGGCGTGGCCGTGGGGCGCGTACCTGGGCGACGAGGGCATCACGAAGGGCGTGCGGCTGAAGACCTCATCGTTCGTGCGCTTCCATCACAATTCGATGATGCCGATGGCGAAGCTCTCGGCGAACTACGTCAATTCGGCGCTGGCGGGCTACGAGGCGCGGCGCAACGGTTACGACGAAGCGCTGTTGCTGGACGTGAACGGTTACGTGTCGGAGGGCAGCGGCGAGAACTTTTTCATCGCACGCGACGGGGTGGTGCGCACGCCGCCGCTGATGTCGTGCCTGGCCGGAATTACGCGCGACGCGGTGATGACGATACTCGCCGACAACGGCATCCAGGTACTCGAGCAGCCCTTTCCGCGCGACATGGTGTACATCGCCGACGAGGCCTTCATGACCGGCACGGCGGCCGAAGTCACGCCAGTGCGCGAACTCGACGATCGGCAAATCGGCGAGGGCAAGCCGGGGCCGATCACGCGCAAAGTAATCGAGATCTTTCACCGCGCGCTACGGGGCCGCGAACCGCGCTACGGGGCCTGGCTGCACTACGTTTAGGCGCGCGCACTGCGCGGACCGGGAAGGCAGCCGATGAGGTTCCTCGCGACGGTAACAGGAGTCGTCCTTATGGGAGCCCTAATTAATCTACTGTTCCCGTGGCTTGCGCGCGGCGAGATGCTCAAGGTGGGCGACGTCGCCCCGCCATTTTCGACCGAGGCGGTAGTGGGCGGACAATCGACTCCGGTCAAGCTCAGCGACTATCACGGCCACAAAGTAGTGCTGTACTTCTATCCGAAAGACAGCACACCCGGATGCACCAAAGAGGCGTGTTCGTTTCGCGATGGCTATAGCGATCTGCAGCGCTGGGGCATCGTGCTGCTCGGATGCAGTATCGACAGCGCCGATAATCATCGCGCGTTCGCCAGCAAATACAGCCTGCCGTTCCCGCTGCTACTCGATCCGGGCAACAAGATCGCGAAGGCCTACGGCGCGGACAACGGCATCCCGATCCTCGGACTCGACCGGCGCGTGACCTACGTGATTGGGGAGGACGGGCGCATCCTGAAGGTCTATCCCAAGGTCGATCCGGCGGGCCATGCGATGGAGATCGTTCGCGACCTCGGGGCGGACAAACCACCGCCGCCGGCCGCGGCGCCATCGCCTTCGCCAGCGGCGGCGTCAACGCCGCAGCCGAAGCAGCGCAAGGGCGTCGATTCCGATTCGGACAGCGAACCCGACTAACCGTTGGTGGGGACGGTAGCTGCGCCCGGCGCATAGCCGAGACTGACCGCAAGCAGGATTGCGGCGGCGGCGAGCGTGGGCGCATCGGATGCGGCGCGGCAGATCGCGTTCAAGGCCGCGAGGTGCGCAGTGACGGTCGCCTCGATCGATGCGCGATAACAGTCGGCGCCATCCGGATCGAAGAGCGCGTCGATGATCGCATTCGGGTCGAAGTTCGTTTCCCGCAACGCTTCCGCCACGGCGCGCCGCCAGAATTCGCGCGGCTCGACGATATCGAAGTCAACCAGGCGCGCGACGCGATCGCGCAGCGGCGCAATCAATACTCGATAGCGCTCGTTCAATTGGAGCAATCGAGTCGTGCCCTGTGCGCTCAGAAACTCCGCGATAGTACCGTCGTCGCCATAAATTCCGGTCGAGCCGACCGCCGGTTCCAGCCGGATGAAGCGTTCATTTGCGCCGTCGCGTTCCAGTCCGAGCGGATAGAGCCGGCAAGCGAGCGGGCGGCCACTATGAATAGAGCAGCGTACGCCATCGAGCGCGACGCATCCGCGAGCAGAATCGAAACGCAGCAGCGAGCCACGCCGGAGGGTGTAGCACGCAACCACCGCGCCAGTGCCGAGTCCGGTCGCGCGGGCGATCGCGATCACATCGACGGGCGAGAGTGTTATCACCTGGTTATGGCAGCAGCGCCCGCATTGATTGCAGCGGTAGGAGAATGGGCTTTGCGGATTCATTGAAGCGGGTGCGGGAACGCGATCGCCACGGTGATTCACGCTACCTAATTCGCGCGCGCTTCGGTACGATCCATCCCTGATGACCTGAATCGACTTTGAAGGTGGCCGCAGATGGATTTCAACTATTCAGCCGAACAGGAAGCCTACCGGCACCAAGTGCGATCGTGGCTCGAAGCGAATTCGCCGGCGCCGCTGACGCCGGAAGAAAAAGAGCGCATCGACGAGGACCTGCTGTGGGAGCGCAACAAACGCTGGCACAAGAAGCTCTACGAGCACGGCTGGGTGGGGCTCAACTGGCCGAAGGAATACGGCGGACGCGGCGCGACGTTTATCGAGCAGGTCATCTTTCAGCAGGAGCTCGGGCGGCTCGGGCTGCCGATGGGAATTAACGTCCTCGGGATCATCATGACGGGGCCGGCGCTGATGCAATGGGGGACCGAGGAGCAGAAAAAGCGTTACCTGAAGCCGATTATCGAGGCCGACGAGATCTGGTGCGAGGGCATGTCGGAGCCGGGGGCGGGATCCGACCTCGCCTCGATTCAAACGCGCGCGGAATTGCACGGCGACGAGTTTATCGTCAACGGCCAGAAGGTCTGGACCACGCACGCGCAGCGCTCGGACTTTTGCCAGCTCTTCGTGCGCACCGATCCCGACGTGCCCAAGCATAAGGGCATGAGCGCGCTGCTGGTCGATATGAAGAGCCCCGGCGTGGTGGTGAAGCCGCTCAAGCAGATTACCGGCGATTCGGAATTCAACGAGATTTTCTTCGACGACGTGCGAGTGCCGAAAGAGAACCTGCTCGGTCCGCTCAACGCGGGCTGGCAGGTGCTGGTGAACACGCTGATGCACGAGCGTTTCGGCATCAGCGAAACGATCGGCGGCACCGAGGTGATCCTGGCGCAACTGATCGACATGGCGAAAACGATTCCGGTTGACGGCCGCAGCGCGGTTGAGGATGAAGAGATCCGCCAGCAGATCGCGCAGTTCGCGATCGAAGTCGCAGCGAAGAAGTACAACGGCCTGCGTTCGCTGACCAAGCGGCTCAAGGGTCAGCAGCCGGGGGCGGAGTCCTCGATCGGCAAGCTCAACTCGACCGACCTGTCGCAACGGATGACGAAGTTTGCGACGCGGCTACTCGGCGGCTACGCGATGATCGAACGCAAATCGCCGTTCGCGCCCGATGGCGACTGGATGCGGCGCATCCTCAACGTCGAGATGCTGACGATCGCGGGGGGAACTTCGGCGGTGCAGAAGAACATGATCGGCGAGCGCATCCTGCAGTTGCCGAAGGGTTAATCGCGCGCGGGCAAAGGCAAGCGGCGGAACCGTTCGCAGTTAAGGATCGAGCGGGAGCGAGTTTGAAGGAACTAGCGCTGCATTGCCTGAAACAGCAGCGGCGCCGCTTCGGTCATCATTTCACCGACCACTTCGGACAAGGGTTTGCCCGGAATCGCGAGCTTTTCGGTCAAAACCTTGAGGACGCGCAGGTAGTGCGACTTGGTTTCCTCGCTAATCGAGGCGAGCCGTTCACCTTCCATCACTTCGATATAGCGCAGATGAATCTCGTGGATTTCCTGGTCCTGGGGGTTAGTGAATTTCGGTGGGCGCGCCATGGCGGCTCCTTGCGCGATGAGGACCGCGCGTTTTCATTTCAACTGGCGAATTCAGCTTATGCCAGGTGCGCTCGCAGTGCAGCGGCGGTTTCGATCAGAAGAGGAAGCGGCGGGTGTTGATGCTGATGAGCACGCCCATCGCCGCCATCATCGCGATCAGCGACGACCCGCCATAACTCACCAGAGGCAGGGTGATGCCGACCACGGGCAGCATCCCGGTCGCCATCCCGATATTGATGGCGACCTGCCAAAAGACAATGCCGGTGAAGCCGATCGCGAGCAGGGTTCCAAAGCGATCGCGGGCGTGGCGGGCGATCCATGCGCCGCGGGCGATCAGGGCGGTATAGAGGCCGAGCAGGACGATCGAGCCAAAGAAGCCGAACTCCTCGGCGAACACCGCAAAGATGAAATCGGTGGTCTGCTCGGGCAGAAAATTAAGCCGCGCCTGGGTGCCCTTGAGGAAGCCCTTGCCCCAGGCGCCGCCTGAGCCGATCGCGATCTCGGACTGGATGATATGATAACCGCTGCCCAGCGGATCCGATTGCGGATTGAGAAAGCTGACCAGCCGGCCGCGCTGGTAAGGTTTCAGATAATGCCAACCGACGGGCGCCACGAGCACCGCCCCTAGCATCAGGACTACGAGCATTCGCCAGTTCAGACCGCCAACGAAAATCAGCGTTCCGGTAATTAGAATCAGGATCAACGCGGTCCCGAGGTCGGGTTGTTTCAGCACGAGGGCCGCCGGCACCGCTAACAACAGCGCCGGGATTATCATGTGCAGCAGGTTCCATCCGCCCTTGGGCGGCTCATCGCGCAAGTAGCGCACGAGGACCAGCACAACGGCGATTTTGGCGACCTCGGACGGCTCCAGATTAAACACGCCGAGGTTGATCCAGCGGCGCGAGCCGCCGGTGCTATGGCCCGCGACGGCGACCACCACGAGCATCGCGACGGCGAGCACGTAGAACGCGTAGGCATAGGTTCCGAGCGTGCGATAATCCGTGAGCGCCGCAGCCGTCATCAGGGCGGTGCCGACGCCGACCCAGAGCAACTGGCGCATCACGAGGGGGTCGAGTCCGTGGTGCTTGCCGCCCCAGGTTGCGCTGACGACGCTTAGAATGCCGATGCCGCTGAGCGCAAGCGCGAGACTGAACAAGGTCCAGTCGAAGTGGTAAATGATGCGCCGGTCGATTTCAGCCATATCGGTTAAGCGAGCGTTGACTTAGCTTGGGTCGGCGAGAGGACCTCGGTCAATCGGCCAGCGGATCGGTCGGTTGAGCATCGTTGGAGGGGACGATCACGGGCGCGCCGCCTTGCGGTGGATTAAGCTCGAAGTACTTCTCCATCACCGCCTTCACGACCGGCGCGGCGGTGCTGCCGCCATGGCCGGAATGTTCGATGACGCAGGCGATCGCGATTTTCGGATGATCGACCGGCGCAAATGCCATGAACCAGCCGTGGTCGCGATTCTTGTCGGAGAGCGCGGTCTCCTTGGTGCGAGCGCCCTGCGCTTCCTTGACGACCTGCGCAGTGCCAGTCTTGCCGGCGACGATAATGCCGTCGATTTTCGCCGCTTTGCCGGTGCCGTCGGAGGCGTTAACCACATCAGCCATCGCGCTGCGCAGTTGAGCGAGCACCTGCGGATCGATGCGCGTCTGATTCTCGACAACCGGCGGGAAGGTCTTGACGACGCTGCCGTCGAGGGCGTCGATCTGGCTGACGAACTGGGGCTTGTAGAGCGTGCCGCCGTTGGCGACTTCGGCCGCGAGCTCGGCCAACTGGATGGGAGTGACCGCGACGTAACCTTGCCCGATGGCGACCGAGAGCGTCTCCGCGGGGTACCAGCGCTCGTGGAACCGACGCTCCTTCCATTCGGACGAGGGGATGGTGCCGGCCTTTTCGTTATCGAGGTCGATGCCGGTCTTTTTGCCCAGGCCAAGCGCATGGGCCCAGGCTGCGATTCGATCCACGCCGAGGTGCTGGCCGACGTCGTAAAAGAAAACGTCGCAGGATTCGACGATCGCGCGATGAAAGGAAATATTGCCATGGCCCTGTTTGCGCCAGCATCGATATTCGCGATTACCGAACCAGATGCCACCGGGGCAGTTGTAGGAAGTCGATGTCGTCATCGTGCGGTCCATCAGGGCGGCGATGCTATCGACCACCTTGAAGGTCGAACCCGGCGGATAGATGCCCTGAATCGATCGATTTTCCAGCGGATGGCTGGGATCGGTGATGAGCTCGCGCCACGCCGAGGACTGGATGCCGCCGGCGAAAATGTTGGGATTGTAGGCTGGATGACTCGCCATCGCGAGGATGTAGCCGGTGTTCGGATCGATCGCGACCAACGCGCCTGCACGCGCCCCGATCGCGTTCTCGGCGACCTGCTGCAAGTCGAGATCGATGGTCATCACGACGCTGTTGCCGGGCCGTTCCGGAATCTCGCGCAGCATGCGGAGGCGCCGGCCAATCGAATCGACCTCGATTTCCTGCCCGCCGCTATCGCCACGCAGCGTGCTTTCCCAACTGCGTTCGAGGCCGAACTTGCCGATGTCATCGCCCATGCGATAGTCCGGCAGCCGGTTGAGGTCCTTGACCGTCACCTCGCCGACGTAACCGAGCAGATGCGCCGCGAGCGAATCGTACAGATAGTGGCGTCGCGGAGTGACCTGAAGGCTCACCCCCGGAAATTCGAGCTGATGAGTCTCCAAGGCGACGACTTGCGGCCAGTTCAGCCGCTCCTCGACCATGACCGGCTCGAAGTCGGGACGCCCGTCGTCATCGGCGTCTTCGACCTTCTTGGCCATATCGTTCGGACCGATCAGCTTTTCGAGGCGCGTGATGGTCGAGTTGACGTCCGGAGTGTCCTCCGGCACGATCACGGCATCAAACGATGGCTTGGTATCGACCAGGGGCCGGTGATGCCGATCGAAGACCAGCCCGCGCAACGCCGGCAGCCGCTGGATTCGGATGCGGTTGCGATCCGCCAGTTCGGCGAGTTCGTGATGCTTGATGACCTGCAGGTAGTACAGGCGCAGGGACGCGGTTATCAGCACCGCGACCACCAGCGCCATCAGGCCGGCGATACGCGGCGCCAGCTTTGGAACCGGCCGGTTCTTTTCGCGCCTGGTAAATTTGGCCATGGCAGGTACCTAAAATCTACTCGCGCACCGGGCGCGAACGCAATCCGACCGCCCGCTTGCTAAAGCCCGTGAGGGCGAAGACCCACGGCGTGAACAGCGCGCTGACCCCCGCCCGGAGCGCCAATCCCGGCAGCATCGCGAAGGCGTCGCCCGGCGCCTCTAAGCCCGCGCTACCGATCGAGTTGGCCAGCCCGGTCACCGTCGCCGCTACGAAAACCAGAATTACCCCGATCGTCGTACTGGTCGAAATCAGGTAGCGGGAAAGCCCGTAGGCGACCAGGTAAGTGAGCGTCAGCATGAATGCGTTCAGCCCCAGGTGCGTGCCCGAAAACGAATCGATCGCATAGCCCATCCCGAACGCCAGCAACGCGCCGATCGCGCCGTGATGCTTCATGCCCAGGTCCACTGCCAGAATCAGGACCAGGTTGGGCATCAGCATCCCGATCGGCAGCCAATGCGGAATCGTGGTTTCCAGCGCCAGCGCAATGAGCGTTGCGATCGCGTAAATAAATACCAGGCGCACGCAGCTTCAACCCTTGAACTCGGGAGCAAGCTCGGGCGGCTTCTGCGTCAGGATCAGGACATGTTCCAGTTTGCGGAATTCGGCCGCGGGCCGGATATCGATGTTCAGGAAAAGCCCCGGACCTTCCTGCGAGACCCGGGTGATTTGTCCCACCAGCAAGCCCCGCGGAAAAATCCCGTCCATGCCCGACGTCACCACCGAGTCGCCCGGCTTCACGTCCTCCGTGCGATCGACGTACTTCATCGTCAGATCGCCGTTTAGCTGGCCGGCCACGATACCCCGCGCGCGACTCCGTTGATCGAAGGCGTCGAGTCCCGAATTGTGATCATTGATTAGCAGGACGCGCGATGCGTCGGGCGCCACCGCGATCAGTTTGCCGACCACGCCCTCGGTCGATATCACCGCCATGTCGCGCCGCAAGCCATCGCTCGAGCCCTGCGACAGGACCAGGGTCCGCGACAACTCGTCGGCGTCGGCTCCGATCACGCGAGCCGCCACCGCCGGCATTGCGAGCACTTCACGCAACTCCAGCAGGTCGCTCAGATGACGGTTCTCAACCTCCAACTCGGCCAACCGCGTGCGCTGGCCCTCGAGCGTTGCCACCTGCTGTTTGAGCTGCAGGTTCTCCTGCCTGACGTTGACCAAATCGAAGTAATCGTGAACGAAGCCGGTGCTGTCGCCCGCGAGGTCGGCGCTCATCGACTGAAATGGCCTCAGGATCCACATCAGCGCGAGGCTCGGCTTTTCGGCGCGCGCGCCGGGGGCCAGGCCCGCCGACAGCATGTGCATCGCCAGCAACATCAGGATGCCGCTGGTCAAGACCACACGGTGACGCCACAGGAATGTTCCTCTCACCGTATGCGCCCTATGCGGAGGACAACTTTAGGACTTTGATGACTGAAATGATCAATGCGGCCGGAAGTGCGCTCGGTGCTCAGTCAACCGTCACGTCCCGCAGCAGTGTCAGCTCGTCCAGCACTTTACCCGCACCCATCACCACCGCCGTCAGCGGATCGTCGGCCAAGGTCACCGGCAGGCCGGTCTCCTCGCGCAGCAGGACGTCGAGGTTGCGCAGCAACGCTCCGCCGCCTGCCAGCACGATGCCCTTCTCGACGATGTCCGAGGCCAGTTCCGGCGGCGTCCGCTCCAGCGCAATTCGCACCGATTCCACCACCTGGTGCACCGGCTCCATCAACGCCTCGCGGATCTCCTCGTCGGTGATTTCGATTATTTTCGGCACGCCCGCCACCAGGTCGCGACCCTTGATCTCCATCGTCTGGATCTCGTTGCCGGGATACGCCGATCCGATGGTTATCTTGATCAGCTCCGCGGTGCGTTCGCCGATCAGCAAATTATACTTGCGCTTTATGTGATGGATGATGGCCTCGTCCATCTTGTCGCCTGCGACTCGCACCGATCGCGAAAAGACCACGCCCGCGAGCGATATCACTGCGACCTCGGTGGTGCCGCCCCCGATATCGACGATCATGTTGCCGGCCGGTTCCGTGATCGGCAGGCCCGCTCCGATCGCCGCCGCCATCGGCTCCTCGATCAGATAGACCTCGTGCGCCCCCGCCGATTCGGCCGATTCGCGCACCGCACGCTTTTCCACCGCCGTAATCCCGAAGGGCACGCAGATCACGATCCGCGGGCGCACCAGGAATTTGCGGTTGTGCGTCTTCTGAATGAAGTGCTTGAGCATGCTCTCGGTGATTTCGAAGTCGGCGATGACGCCGTCCTTCAACGGTCGGATCGCAACGATCGACCCCGGCGTCCGCCCGAGCATCTTCTTGGCCTCGGCGCCGATCGCCAGCACCCGGCGTCCGCCCCGCGAGTCCTTTTGTACTGCGACCACCGACGGCTCGTTACACACAATCCCCTGTCCCTTGACGTAGATCAGGGTGTTGGCGGTTCCGAGATCGATCGCGAGATCGTGCGAAAACCATCCGAAAATCGAATTGAAGGCCACCGAGATTTATCCTCTTGATTTGTCCGCTACGGGCCTTAGCCGGCCAATATGGACTTTGAACCGCCGCCCCACGTCCCCACCGGAACCCCCGAAAGCGAGTCGAGACAGGTTTCCGTGCTCGGTATAAATGCCTGCGGAATGCTTATGGACTCGCGCTGCCTTCGAAGCTAACGAGATTCCCTCGATGACGCAAGCAACTTTACCTAATTGCGCTACCAAAATCGTCTAAACTATGATGGCGTTCACATGTTCGAGGCAATTCGCAAACACCAGTACAGTCTGACGACTCGCATTCTCCTGCTCTTGCTCGTCGGCCTGATGACAGTTTTCTTCGGCTCGCTCAGTGCCTACTTCGCTCGCGTCAAGCCGATCGCCACCATCGACTGTCATTCGTTCCTCTTTATCCAGCTTCCCGGATGTCAGCAGATACTCTCCGATGACGTTGACCGCGAGGCCGACAACGTCCGCAACATGCTGGCTAACATGTACGGCAAAAACGCGCCCGAAGTTCTCAAGAACATGAACGTGCGCGAAGCCGCGGTCGAACGCCTGATTCAGACGCGGCTAGTTGATAACGAAGCCCATCGCCTCGGCCTGAGCATCGGCGACGACGAGCTCGAAAAAACCATCGGCACCCAAGCGGCCTTTCAAACCGACGGCCAGTTCGACGTTCAGCGCTACCGCTCGATCCTGGCGGCGAACAATCTGCAGCCCTCGGAATATGAGAGTGAGACGCGCCAGGCGATGCTCTCCGACACCATGCGCCAGATGGTGACTGCCACCGTCGCCGTCAGCAACGCCGACTCGCGCAGTACCTACGACCTCTACGCGGGCAAGATCAACCTCTCCTACGTCGAAATCCCGTACAGCGGCTTCGCCGCCGATATCAAGCCAACCGACCAGCAGATCACGAAGTTCTATAATGATCATCGCGAAGTCTTTCGCGACCCGGAACGAATCAAGATCGTCTTCGTGCGCTACGATCCCACGGTGCTGGCCAACAGCCAGACTCCCACGGAACAGGAAATCCAAGACTATTACGGGCAAAATCTCAAAACCGAATTCACCCATCCGGCGCAGGTTCACGCGCGTCACATCCTGATTGCCCTTACCCCGGATGCCAGCTCCGCCGAAAAGAACGCCGCCAAGGCCAAGGCCGAAGATATCCTCGCGAAGCTCAAGGCCGGTGGCGATTTTGCCGCCCTCGCAAAACAATACTCGGAAGATCCGGGAACCAGGGATAAAGGTGGCGATCTCGGCTTTTTCGGCCACGGCGAGCTGGTCAAACCATTCGAGGAGGTCGCCTTTACACTCAAGCCGGGCCAATACGGCATCGCCCAGAGCCAATACGGCTTTCATGTGATCGAGGTGATCGAGTCCAAGCCGGATCGCGTCGATACGCCCGAGGAAGCCCGGGCGAAAATAATCGAGGACCTGCGGCGCAAGAATGGCGTCGATCTCGCCAAGCAATATATGCAGCAGGACCTGACCGCGACCCTGACCGGCCATTCGCTGCAGGACGTCGCCAGCAAGCGCGGCCTCAACGCCATCGAAACGCCTTTCTTCGCCAGCGGCGAGCCGCTGCGCGGCGCCGAAGACTATTCCCAGCTCGCTACCGAGTCCTTTCAGCTCAAGGACGGCGAGGTGCGCGCGATGGTCGATGGGCCCGAGCCCTACCTGGTCAAGCTGATTGCGCGCAATCCGTCGGTGGTGCCACCGCTCGCCGAGATTAAGGACCTCGTGACCAAGGCTTATGTCCGGGTTGAGGCCGAAAAGAAGGCGCAAGCTGCCGCCGCGAGCATGCTCACGGCGATTAAAACCCCGGGCGATCTCGCCACCGTGGCCGCGCAAAATCACCTTACCGTCACGAAAACCGGCGATTTTCCCAGTGCCAGTCAGGACATTCCGGGAATTGGCCAGGTCGCCGGCCTCAGTGCGGCGGTCATCGCCCTGCCCAAATTGCCGGGCTTGATCGACCGCGTGATGGAGAATGACGGCAATTCCTATATATTCGAGCTCACCAGCCGCACTGCGCCGGATGCGACCGATTGGAAGATCCAGGGACCCACTTTCACCGACCGGATGCTCGAACAGCAGCGCTCTGCCACCTGGATCAATTTCATCAACGGCTTGAAAAGCCAGGCCGACATTGTCATTCATAACGACCTGATCGGCACCACTCAAAGTTAACCGGGAAAAACGGACACGCCAGCGCCAATCGCGCAACTACTCTCTATGCAATCAACCGACGACGAACCCGACCCTTCGCAGCTCGACACCAACGAATTTTTCCTGCCCGGCTCCGGCCTCAGCGCCCTGCTGATCCACGGCCTCAGCGGCACGCCCTACGAGATGCGCTATCTCGGCGAACAACTCGCGGCCGCGGGCGTCCGCGTGCTCGGCGTCCGGCTCAAGGGCCATGCCGGCGCACCCGAGGATCTCGGCGCAACCGACCACACGCATTGGTACGAAAGTGCGGTCGAGGGCTTCGAGCGTCTGCGCCAGTACGGCGATCCCAACGTCGTTATCGGCCTCTCGATGGGTGCGATGCTCGCCGCGCGGCTCGCCGCCGACCAGCGCGAGGCGGTGGCCGGACTGGTGATGCTGGCGCCGGCCTTCTTTCTGCCGACTGCCACCCGCGTCGCGCTGCGCCTGATGCGCCCGGCGCGCGCCTGGGGCGACAAGATCTACTTTCGCAGCGGCGCCGGCTCGGACATCCACGATGACGCCGCGCGCAGTGTCCATCCGCGCACCGGTCTGATGCCGCTCGGCGCGGCGCTAAGCCTGGTCGATTTGTCCGATCGGATGCGCCCGCGGCTGAGCGAGGTCGTACAGCCCGCGCTCGTGATCCATAGCCGGCGCGACCATACCTGCCCGCACGATCGCAATGTTGACTTCGTCATGGGCCGGCTCGGCAGCACCGAAAAGCACGCCATCGCGCTCGACGAGAGCTACCACGTGATTGCCGTGGACAGTGAAAAGGATCGCGTCGCCCAGGAGACCCTCGCCTTCGTCTCGCAGTTCGGCAGAAGCGAGCGCATCAGCGCCAACGCCTGACCCTTACGGCTGGAGTAAGCCGTAGAGACCCTCCACCCGCGAAATCACCCCCACGAACTGCGGCGGTATCGCCGGATCGGAAGAATTGATGTAGCGATCGTACATCGGTTCCACCAGGTGGATTTTGAAGGTCTTTTCCGTTTGCTCGGCCGTGCCCCTGAATTTGATGTAATCCTCGTTCCGATCGTAACCCAGCTCCGTGATCGTGAACCCTTCCGCTTTGAGCCAGTCCTCGACTGCTTGAAACTGCGCGTGGCTCTCACCGAAGCGCTCGTGCATCTCCTGCGGCGTCAGCCAATGCTGGTAGTTGGGCGATTTCGGATCATCGATCGACCTCGAGAACTCGTCGAACGCCGCCTGGTTGCGCAAGGCGAAATCGACCTGCAGATCGAGCACCTTGTCCCGCGGCACCGGTTCGTCGTGCTTCAGGTCAACATTGGTCGGATGATTTTGCCCGATTCGCGTTACCGGCTCGCCGCTCGGAGTCGTGTTCTCGTCTGCGGGGCCGCTCGCGCAACCCATAGTTTGGACGCTCATACAGACCGCGAGTATTGCCACTGCCGCCCACCCGGAGCCCTGCCCAGAATTCCGAATTTTCATTTTTATCTTGATTCAGGCCCGTCTCAGAAACGGACAATTTTTACCGACGAAGTTTACGCTTGCGCGCAATCCCGAGCGGGCTCCGCGTACCCCAAAAGGGGGACCTGATCCTCTCCCAGCCTGCGTATCCGCTTCGGCAATAATTACAAACCATACGATACGAGGGCGAATTACTGCCCAATAGAAATCCGCGTCTCCGCCCGAGATTCTTTCGAGAAATCATCAGAAATCCAAGATGGCGGGCGCGCATTTTGGATTTTCGTCCGCAGCGCCCGAAATCGTCGTAAACGCCCGGCACGCTTGATGCACCTACCAAGTGTAGGTGCAAACACAGGCGAGAAATTGCAGCAATGCTTTGCCCGCGCCTGAATTAGAAGTGAGGAGATACTCGTTATGTTGAAACGAAAGAAGATTTTAGCCGGTATTTTCGCGATGGTCGTGGGTTTGAGTATGGCACTCCCGATAAGCGCGTCCGCCAACGACAACCATTGGTGGGATCGCAACCATCATGAACATTGGGAGCACCATGACGCGCATTATCGCGAATGGGCCTGGCAGCGCGATCATGACCACTATCGTGCCTACACCTACGCGCCCGGATATGGCTATCACGCCAATGGCGCCGGCATGGTTGACCCGCGCAATCCCCGACTGATGTGGGCGTGCGATTCCGAAGGCCATCATTGCCACTGGGCGCCGCGCTAAGCTGGCGTCTCCCTTGGGTGATCAACGAGCCGGATTCATGCTGATCTCAGCAGGTGCCATTGGCTGATAGGGAAGTCTGCACAGCAGCCTATGCAGAGCTTCCTTGGCTGGTCGGACTCATTCGCTGATTCAGCTGCCGGATTCATTGATTCATCCAGCTAGCCAGACTGATTGCGGAGTGCTTCGCCCGAAACCAGGACGGAGCACTCCGCACCACCGGTAGGCTCTTCGACCTGCGCCCGAATCGCGCCAAAGCCGTCGCGAGTTGAAAGACTGCAAGGTGGGTTTCTCGCTGTCGCATTTGTGCTACAATCAGTATGCCATGCAGCCCAAGCGGCTTCACTCGATCCAAAACTCCCGCCAAACCACCCCACAGCCGGATCTTCGACCCCTCAACCTCCTTAGCTTATTGCCAAACGAACCCGATTTCGCCCTCGCAATGCACGCGCGATGCTCGCCAACTGCGAAAAATGCGGTTAGGATTCCAAGCGTTTGTGATTTGGCATCATGGAGTCCACGGCGATGAAGAACGGCAAGAATCTACGCACTGAAACTGACAGCATGGGCGCGATCGAGGTCCCGTCCGACCATTATTGGGGCGCCCAGACCGAGCGCTCGCTGATGCATTTCGCGATCGGCCACGACCTGATGCCGCGATCGATCGTGCGCGCATTTGGCGTGCTCAAGAAGGCTGCCGCCGAAGTGAATCGCGACCTGGGGCAGATGCCGCCGGATAAATGCGAGCTCATCGTCAAAGCCGCCGAAGAAGTCATCGAAGGCAAGCTCGACGCCGAATTTCCTCTGCGCGTGTGGCAGACCGGCAGCGGCACCCAGACCAACATGAATGCCAACGAAGTCATCTCGAACCGCGCGATCGAGCTTGCCGGTGGTGAGATGGGCAGCAAAAAGCCGATTCATCCCAACGACCACGTCAACATGTCGCAGTCCTCCAACGACACCTTCCCGACTGCGATGCATATCGCCGCCGCCGAGGAGTTGGAGCACCGGCTCCTGCCCGCACTGGCCAAGCTGGTCGGCGCGCTCAAGCTCAAGCAGGCGGAAATCGCCGACATCGTGAAGATTGGCCGCACTCACCTGATGGATGCGGTGCCGTTGACGCTCGGCCAGGAGTTCTCCGGCTACATCGCCCAACTCGAATACGACATTGCCCGAATCAGGATGGTCCTGCCTGACGTTTACGAACTCGCGATCGGAGGCACCGCCGTCGGCACCGGCCTGAATACGCATCCGGAGTTCGACGTGCGCTGCTCGAAGCGCATCGCGGAGCTGACCGGATTGCCGTTCACCTCAGCGTCCAACAAGTTCGCCGCGCTGGCCGGCCACGACGCGCTGCTGATGGCGAGCGGGGCGCTCAAGACCCTCGCCGCGTCGCTGATGAAAATTGCCAACGACATTCGCTGGATGGGCTCGGGGCCGCGTTGCGGACTGGCAGAGCTAACCCTGCCCGAGAACGAGCCCGGCTCCTCGATCATGCCCGGCAAGGTCAATCCAACGCAGTCCGAAGCGATGACCATGGTGTGCGTGCAGGTCATCGGCAACGATACTGCCATTTCGATCGCAGGCTCGCAGGGCAACTTTGAGCTCAACGTCTTCAAGCCGGTGATCATTCACAACCTGCTCCATTCGATCACGCTGCTGTCGGATTCCGCGGTGCTATTCGCGAAGTACTGCGTCGATGGGATCGAGCCGAACCGTCCCAAGATCAAGCACTACCTCGAGAGCTCGCTGATGCTGGTGACGGCGCTCAGCCCGCACATCGGCTATGACAAAGCCGCCAAGGTTGCGAAGCACGCGCACGAACGCGGCGTCACTCTGCGCCACGCGTGCGAGGAACTCGGCTATCTCAAGGGTGAAGAGTTCGATCGGCTGGTGGTGCCGGAAAAGATGATTCGCCCGGGCGATTGATTACTCAGCGCTACCATCCCGTCGTGGTCGGCTCGACTGGAATCCTCTTCTTCAAGCCGCACCGGAGGTTGCTTCCAACTATGCTCTAGACGCTCTAGCGAACTCAACACGCCGAAGGCCGCTGCCGGCCAGCGTCGTCCGCATCCCGCCTCTCCGCGCCAACACGGAAGTTCGGAGCCTCTCACTGAGGTTTCGGTCTTCCTGAAGGACTTGAAATTCTTCGCTCTTCAACCAATGTCAAATTGAGCCGCGTTTCATCAGGCGGAGCGCGGCTGGAGCATGCGCCAGACGCGCACGCCAAGCGGCCGGATCTCGCCGATCACCTCGTAACCGACGTGACTGTAGTAAGCGACGTTGCTCTCGGTCGCGGTCTCAAGATAGACGCCAGCCAGCTCTGGCCGCAGCGCGACCTGCTCGCGCAGGTAATCGAGCAGGGTTACGCCGAAGTGACGGCGCTGCAAATCGGGCTCGACCCCGAGCACGTTCAGATAGATATGCGGTTGCGGCGGACGATTGCGCAGCAGCGTATCGAGCGTCGAGATCGCGCGGAAAAGGCCGCTGACTCCGCCTGCGCGGATCAACTCAGGCATCAGCGTGATCCCTTGCAGAATCGTCGCCATGGACGACGACACCCGATTCACCTGCTCGATGATCGCCGCGCCTGCGACCCGCCCACCATCCAGCACGCCCACTACCGGCTGCCCCTGATGCGACTGCTCTGTGAGAATCACGCCGAACAGACGCGCCATTCGCAGGGCCCGCTCAACCGGATCGATCACGTCCCCGATGATCGCGCTGATCAACGGATCGTGGATAAAGGCGCGGCCCAGCACGGCGGCCGCTTCCGGGTGCTGCGGCGGGAAGAGCAGCGCAACGCGAGGACGTTGTTCGGGCGCATCCATCCACTAGAGCATCGCCAAAAAGCCGTCGCAGCGCCAGCGCCCCCGTTTTCGAGTGCGTTACGCCTCCAACTATGCGCGGATCACATTCTGAACACGCCGAAGGTAGCCGCTGGTGGAATCCCGGCGTTCAGCGAAGCCGCGATTCCGAGTGCGAGCGTCGCGCGGGTTTCGAGCGGATCGATCACGCCGTCATCCCACAGCCGCGCGCTCGCGAAATACGGGCTCGATTCGTGATCGTATTTGTCCAATGTCGGTCGCACGAATTCGGCCTGTTCGGCAGCCGTCATGGTGCCGCCCTCGCGCGCCATCTGGTCCAGCTTGACCGTCAGCAGAACGTTGGCCGCCTGCTCCCCGCCCATTACCGAAATACGCGAGTTGGGCCACATGAAGAGCAGTCGCGGCGAATAGGCCCGTCCGCACATGCCGTAGTTGCCCGCGCCATTGGACGCGCCGATGACCACCGTGAATTTCGGGACCTGCGCGTTGGCGACCGCGTTGACCATTTTGGCCCCGTCCTTCGCGATGCCGCCCTGTTCGTAGCGCTTGCCGACGATAAACCCGGTGATGTTTTGCAGGAATAGCAACGGGATGCGCCGCGCGCAGCACAGCTCGATAAAGTGGGTTGCCTTAAGCGCGGACTCGCTGAAGAGCACGCCGTTGTTAGCGATGATTCCCACCGGGTAGCCATAGAGCCGTGCGAAGCCGGTTACCAGGGAGGTGCCGTAGCGCGGTTTGAACTCGTGCATCCGGCTGCCATCGACCAGCCGCGCGATCACCTCGCGAACCTCGTAGGGCTTGCGCGGGTCGTGCGAGATGATGCCGTAAAGCTCGTTGGGATCGTAATACGGTTCCTCCGGCGAATCCTGCGGGATCACGCCCTGGCGCGGCCGCGTGCCAAGATTGGCGAAAACCGATCGCGCAATTTCGATCGCGTGGCTGTCGTCGTCCGCGAGATGATCGCTCACTCCCGACAAGCGGGTATGGACGTCGCCGCCGCCCAGCTCCTCGGCCGTGACGACTTCGCCAGTAGCGGCGCGGACCAGCGGCGGACCGGCCAGGAAGATGGTGCCCTGTTCGCGCACGATGATGCTCTCGTCGGCCATCGCGGGGATGTAGGCGCCCCCGGCGGTGCACGATCCCATTACGATTGCCACTTGCGCGATTCCAAGCGCGGACATTTGCGCCATGTTGTAAAAGATTCGCCCGAAGTGTTCGCGATCCGGAAAGACCTCGGACTGCAGGGGCAGAAACGCGCCGCCCGAATCGACCAGGTAAACGCACGGCAGATGATTCTCGATCGCGATTTCCTGCGCGCGCAAATGTTTCTTGACCGTAATCGGATAGTAGGTGCCGCCCTTGACGGTGGCGTCGTTGGCGACGATTACCGCCTCACGGCCCTGGATGCGCCCGATGCCGGTCACAATGCTCGCGCCCGGCGCTTCGTCATCGTACATGCCCCACGCCGCCAGCGTCGAAAGCTCGACGAACGGACTGGAGGGATCGATCAGGCGTTTGACGCGGTCGCGCACCAGCAGCTTGCCGCGCTCGACGTGCCGCCGTCGCGCGTTTTCGGGACCGCCCTCATGCACGCGCTCGATCGCGGCGCGCAATTGAGCAACCTGCGCTTCCATAACTTCGCGATTACGCTTGAAATCGGGACTATTGAGACTCACCCGGGACTCGATTCGTTCCATGCACATCCTTATTGCCGCGGCGCCTGGAGCGCGCCCCCGGCCATCGAAGCTGTAACACGACTCTTATAGGCTGAGACATCTTTATAGGCTGAGATATCGCAGCGGTGAAGTAGGAGAGGTTCAATCGGCGTGCCGGCAGGAGCACAATATCGACGTGAACGATGATGCGTGATCGCGATTTAACAGCGCTCGAATACGACAAGGTGATCGCCCTGGTGCGGGAGTTCGCCGTTTCCGAGCCCGGCCGTCGCGCGATCGCGTCTCTGCGCCCATCGGCAGATGCGACCGTTGTGCGCGAGCGCTTGCGCGCCACCGCCGAGATGGCTGGTCTGCGCGCGCGTTCGGGCTCCGTGCCGATCGACGACTTCGACGACCAACGTGAACATCTGCTCGGCGCGGCGCCCGAGGACGCCGTCCTCAACGGCGCCTCGCTGGTGCGGATTCGTGATTTCGTGGTGGCCTCGCGTACTGCCTCCGCGTTTTTGCGATCGCGAGTCGAGGCGCGCCCGCACGTCGCCGCGATCGTGCAAAACCTGGTCGCGCCCAAGGAACTCGCCGACGCGATGTTACGGGCGCTCGCTGACGATGGCGGGCTCCTCGACGACGCCAGCCCCGAACTCAAACGCATTCGCACCCGTCTGCGCGACGAGCGTCTCGACCTCGAAACCCGGCTGGCGCGTTCGCTCAACGCCTCGGGCATGGACCCGTTCGTCTCGGACTACATCGTCACGGTGCGCAACCGGCGTTTCGTGCTGCCGCTCAAGCTCAACTACTCGGAGCGGCTCGAAGGTATCGTGCAGGATCGATCGGTTTCGGGCGAAACGCTGTTCGTCGAGCCGATGTGGGCGGTCGATCTGAACAACCGCTTGATGATGCACGAGCGTGAGGCGGAGGCCGAAGAATACCGCTTGCTGATGCGCCTGACCGCGATGGTGCGCGGCTACTTGCCCGAGTTGCAGATGACGTTTGCCGCGATGGTGGAACTCGACGCGCTCAACGCGCGCGCCATTTTCGCCGAGCGCTTCGGCTGTATCGAACCGGAAATCGTGGACGATGGCATTGATCTGATTGCCGCGCGCCATCCATTGCTGAAGACCAGCGGCCGCGAAGTAGTGCCCATCGACGTCACCATCGCGCCGGGCCAGCACGGCATCGTGATCTCAGGCCCCAACACCGGCGGCAAGACCGTGGCGCTCAAAACCGTCGGCCTGTTCGCGCTGATGGCGCAGGCGGGCATCCTGGTTCCGGTCGAAGAGCACAGCAAGATCAAGGTCTTCCGCAGCATTTTCGCCGATATAGGCGATGCGCAATCGATCGAGGCCAGCCTTTCGAGCTTCGCCGCGCACATCACGAATCTGAGTGAGATTATCCGCTCGCTCCGCGAACCCGCACTTATCATTCTCGACGAGCCGGGCGGCGGCACGGACCCGGTCGAAGGCGCGGCGCTCGCCATCGGCCTGATGGATTACCTGGGCGATCGCGACTGCCTGGTTGCCGTCGCGACCCATTCGACCGCGGTCAAGTTGCACGCATACTCGCGTGCCGGCTTCGAGGCCGCGGCGGTTGACTTCGATCCCGAGCGCCTGACGCCGCTCTATCGGCTGAAGCCGCACACGATTGGGCAGAGCTACGGACTCGCGGTCGCGCGCCGACTGGGCCTGCCGCCCGAAATCGTGGCTGCTGCCGAAGGCGCGCTGCCAGCAGGCAGTGCGGATCTCGCGGAGGCGCTGCGCCGCCTGGAGGAGGAGCGCGCGCGCTTCCACACTCATACCGAGCGGTTGCGCGAGCGCGAACGATCGCTCGCCGAACACGAACAGGAGGCGATCGCGGAGGCGGATCGCGCGCGCGCCCGCAGTGAGGCCGAACGCGATCGGGTGCGCGGCGAGGGTGCCCGCGCAATCGAGGAATTGCGCCGCGAGGGATCCGCCGTGCTCGCCGAGTTGAAGGCCGGAGCCAAGAGCCGCCGCGACCTCGGTCAAACGCTCGCCAACGCCGCCGCTCGCATCGATCAGGTGGCACCTCATCTGCACGATCGATCGGCGCACGCCGCCGAAGCGCCGCTCAAGGTGGGCGACCAGGTGGAACTGGGCGAGATTCGCGGCGAACTGCTCTCGCTCGACGAGGATCGCGCGGTCGTCGGACGCGGCGGACTGCGAATTGAGGTGTCCGCCGACCGGATCCGACGCGCGCGCGCAGCAAACGCCCCGGTGCATGAGCCAAGGATCACCGTCACGGCATCCGGCGGCGACCGTGACGAACTCAACCTGGTCGGGATGCGCACGGGAGAGGCTTTGCGCAAACTCGAGGAGTTTCTCGATCAGGCCTACCTGACCAATCGCGCCGAGGTCCGCGTCATTCACGGCATCGGATCGGGCGCGCTCAAAAAGGCCGTCCACGAATACCTCGAAACGTCACCTTATTGCGCCGGTTTCCGTCAGGCCGAACCGCATCAGGGGGGCGCTGGCGCCACCATCGCCAAGATCGGCTCGTAGCTTAGTCCCGTTGCATCGTTAACTTGTCGCACTCGGGAATGCGACGCTGATTCGCTAAACGCGCTACCAGGATGAACCGCCCAGCAGCCCGCCGAGACCGTTCTTCTTGAGAATCCCGCCGATTCCCTTTTTCTGCAGCAATTCTCCCACGTGGCCTTGCACCGCATGGGTCGCCGCGCGTTGCGCGATAACCCCGAGGTCGGGCGCAATCGCGGGATGTGGCAACTGTCCGGAGACGCGCACTGGAATCTCGATTTCCCCGTCATTGTTGGTGACGTAAACCACGTTATGCTTGGCGCCTACGAGTTCGCTGCTGAACGCCTTCGACATCACGATCTTCGCCGCAAGATCGAGGTTCTTGTCGAGGTCGAACCAGCCGTCGCCGAAGATCGAATAGTCGGTCGATCGCGCCACGATATCGTGCGAGATGATCCGCGGACCGGCAATCTGGAACGTCAGGCTCGCCTGCTCGATATCGGTATCAGGCGACTTGAACAGCTCTGGATGGTTGGCCACCACGCTGCCTGGGACGAGAGCGCCAATTCCGGGTACGTTATCGACCTTGCGTAGCGCTTGCGCGACGACATTGACCCCGATCAGCTTGCCGTTATCCATCTGGGCGCGACCGGATCCGCGCAGGGTCGGCTTGACCTGATCCAGCCCCTTGCCCGCGCCGGCGATCTGGATATTGCCCGTAAGGCTGCCGCGAATCGTGTTCGCCGCCTTCGAATGTTGCGACGCCAGCGCCTCTTGCATGTTGACGTTTTGCGCATCGACCTTGAAATCGAAAGTCGGTGAGGCGCCGATGGTCGCCATTCCGGCGGTTCCTATCGAGCCCTGAAAGGCGCCGAACTTGAGCGAATTCACTGCGACCCGATCCCCCTCGAAGCTCGCGTCCAGCGCCAGCAAGGTGAACGGAACGTTGGCGACCATCCCGGTACTCGCGGTCAGCTTGGTCGAGGCGCTCAAGGCGCCGCCGACGTTGCTCACGACTCCGTTGGCCGCCACTTGTCGCAGGTTCTCGCCGCCCAGGTTTTGGCGGCTGGGCGCCAGTTCGGCCAGCGTTATCTGATCGACGCTCAAGCGATACGCCGCATGCAGCGGCCGGATCGAATCGGCATTGGCGCGAAGCTGCGCATGTCCCGATCCGAGCTTGAAATCGAGCGGCCCGACGGTGGCGGCGTTGCCATCGAGCTTGATCGTTCCGCTGACGTCGCTGACCGGAGGAGCCTTGCCGCCCGGCGGCGCGGCGCTGACGTCGGCAAGGACGATCGTTCCGTCGAGCTGCGGCTGCTTGTTAGCCAGCGTGATGCCGGTATGAATCTCCGCAGTTCCGCTCGGGCTATAGCGTTGCGCTGGCGGCACCAACCCCGCTATCGGCTGGAGGTCGAACCTGTTGGTATCGACGTGCGCCGAGAGTTTGCCCGTCGCGATCGCGATATCGGTGATTTTCGCCACAAGGTTCGCCAGCGTCAGATTGGCCTGCACGATGCTCAATTTCTCGGCGGTGCGCACTCCGCTCGCCGTAAATTTGAGCGGAACTCCCGAGGGCTTGTCGAAGTTCGGCGCGAACGTTACGTGGTTCGGGGTCAGATCGCTGGCAGCCTCGAAGTTGATCGCATTTACGGTCCCGCTCGCCTTCGCCCTGACCTGGAGCTCATCGGAAATCGCCAGCGCCGGTGGGATCGATTTTGCCAGATCCGGCACGGATTTCATCTGCGCAAGCGTCAGCGGCCCGACCGTCGCCTCCATCGCAACCGGAATCGCGCCGACGTCAACCGCGCCGTCTTGCACTATCGGTCCGGCCGTACCCGTGAGTTCCAGATTCTTGCTGGCGCCCATCGCCGCCATATCGAGCTCGATATTGAAGGGCGAGGTGAAGTTGAAGTTCTCGATCTTGAGATTGAGGGCGTTGACTCTCACTGGCGCGGCGCCGGACTGCGCGTCGATATAGGAGATTTGACCGTCCTCGATAGCAAAGGTCTTGATGTGCAGATCGACCCCGCCGCCCCCCGTTTCGCCGCCGGCACTGCTCGATCCCAAGCCGCCGCCGAACCAGCCTCCTCCGGACTTGTGACGATCGTGATTCCTCTCGCCGCCCCCCTTCCTGGCCATCGTGCTCACGTTCATCGTACCGGCCGGGTTGCGGATGATTCTTATTTGCGGCTGACTCAAAACCAGTTCTGTGACTTTGATTTCCTTGAATAACAGCGGGATGAACTCGACCTTTAGAAAGACCTTGTCAGCCTGCACGAAGGGCAATTGCGAGAAGTTGGGATCGTCATCGAGCTTGACCCCGGTTATCTCGATCGAAACGCCGCGCCCGAGGCTCGCCTTGATTTCGGCTGCCTCCACCGGGCGTCCGATCGCGTCGCTGGCGCGTGCCAGCAGCCGCTCCCGATTGGCGGCGATTATCGAATTGAGATTGAGATATGCGTAACCGATAACGCCGGCGACAATCAGGACGATCATCCCGATCACGCCGCCGATAACGATCAGAACTCCACGCATGGATCACACCTTGAGTAGCGCGCAGGATTTCCGCCGCCTTAATCAATCCGCCGCTATCTGATGGCGGTCAAGCCACCATCGAAAAGCTTCAGCGCGTCCGCCACTTCACGGCGAATCAACTCCGTCAGTTGAGTCTCGTAGTCGTCGAGCGATCGGATACCGACGCGGCGCATCCCGGCAATATTGATGGTTGACGGATGCATCAGCGGAATCACTCGAATACCGCCGTCTATCACGATCGGTTTGCCATGCGCCTCGGCCAGTTTGATCGGGCGGTCCAGGGCAGCGACGGCCGCGCGCGCGCCGAACGCGATAATCAGCCGCGGACGGACCAGCTTCAATTCGCGGACCAGATGACGGTCGACACATGTGTTGTTTTCGGCCGCGGCGGGCGAGCGATTCGCTCCGGTGGGCGACGACGGCCAGCATTTCACCGTATCGCTGAAATAGAAGAGCTGTTCAGGCTCTATCTCGCGCGGGGAGACCGCACGGGCGAACGCCCGGCGAATCACGAGATTGCGCGGATTTGAAAACGGGCGGCCATGCTCGAGGGAGACGCGGCCGGGCGCCTCACCCAGGATCATCAGGCCGAAGCGCGTGGTGCCGCGACGGCCGAGCGGGAACTTTCGCCACGGCGCGATCGTCGGGCATTCGTGACAGCGATTGACTTGCCGCCAGAACGCGAGCACCCGCGCGTCACGGTCCGCCAGCTGAACAGGCGGGACTCGTGACTCCCGCTCCATCTGGTTGTTCGGCTTGATACCATCGATCGGCCCCGAGTCGCGCATGGGTATATAAGTATAGCAGGCGGCGTTCGCCTGCGATCCTGACCGCCGTGTGGATATTCGAATCCCGCACCAGTGGCGTCACGATGGGTGCGGCGTCATATTTGACCTGCGGATCTTTCTCGGCTCGCCGGTCTCGCACGGCGCCTGAACTGATACTGCGCGCGGATGATTCGGCCATCTCGGATTCTCGACTGACGTGCGGCCTGACCACCTGATGGCAAAGAAGCGGAAATCGACTCCTCAAAGCAAAGCAGCGGCGCCATCGGAGAATGCTGAAAAGCCGATTTTCGCTTCGCCATTCAAAGATCTGAAGAAGCTGATCGAACAGCGCGCAGCGGAAGTCCGGCCCGCGCCACCTCCTCCTCCGAAGCCGAAAGCCACTCCCGCGCCCCTACGAACCTCATCGATTTCTCAAGCCTCGGCCCCTGCGCCGCAGCAAGTCGATGACGAAACCCTCTTTCGCGAAGCCTTCGAGGGAGTGCGGCCGCTAGGCCTTCCGCGCGCCCAGCGCCTCGCCGTTGCGCCTCAAGCCCGACGCGAAATCGTCAGCGAAGATGCCGAGGTATTGGCCGAACTCTCCGACCTGGTCTCGGGCCAAGGCAACTTCGAATTGACCGAGACCGAGGAGTACGTCGAGGGCGCGCGCCATGGACTCGATCCGCGCCTCCTGAGCCAACTTCGTCGCGGCGAGTTCTCGATCCAGGCGCATCTCGACCTGCATGGGATGATTCAGCCGGACGCCAAAGAGGCGCTGACTGAATTTATCGTCGATTCGGTCCGCAAGGGACGCCGCACCGTTCTAATCGTTCATGGACGCGGCCTGCGATCGCCGGGCGGATTGCCCGTGCTTAAGCATGCCGCCGCGCAATGGCTGTCGCACGGGATTGCGGGCGGCTACGTGCTCGCGTTTGCGACTGCGCGGCCCAGCGACGGCGGCGCTGGGGCGGTGTATGTGATGCTGCGGCGCGAACGCCGCCGCGCCAAGTTCGACGTCCTGCAAGGCGCCAAGCGCCGCGACTGATCCGTCTTCCTTTTCGAAATCCAGGTCCCTGATTACCAGAGCTTCGCAGCCGGCCTGGACCTATCTGCTCAGCCGCGATCGCCCCGCTTGCATGAACCCGTTTCGCCAATGAAAACGGGGCCCCAAAGGAGCCCCGCTTCCGTTCTCAACCAAAATCGATTGCTTGTGCTGTCGTTACATCTTGCCCATGAGCAGGAATGAAATGACCAGCGAGTAGAGGGTCAACGACTCAACGAAGGCGAGTCCGATGATCATCGGGACGAACAGTTGGCTGGTGCTGTTAGGATTACGGCCGATTGATTCCATCGCCGAGGCCGCCAGGCGTCCCTGTCCCAAACCGCAACCAAGCGCGGCGATACCGAGTCCAAGGCCGATTCCGAGGCCGATCAGGCCACGCGAACCGCCCGGAGCAGCCGTAGCGCCCTCTTGCGCCATCGCGCCGAGGGGCGAGGCGAGCAGCAATCCGATCGCCACTGTCAGATACATCCAGGTCCTGCGAAACATTCACGTTCCTCCTTGATTACCGCGCCTTTCCTTCGGCCCTAAGCTATTTAACCCAGCCTTCTATCATCTTCCACATCTTCGGCCGGACCGAATTACCGGGTTCGCGATCTAAACTCTATTTCTGTGAGTCAGACTTGTTTTTGTTAAAGGTTGCCGTCCGATCCGTCTCGCCCGTGGGCCATTCCATCCGAGTCCCTTCACGATGATGACGCCGGATTTTCAGCGCCCCGAATGGCATCAAGGATGGCGCGCCCGCCGTTCGACGACCTCTTTCTCGCAATCACCCTCCGCGCTCTAGTGCGACGCGCTCGCCATCCGCACGTAGGTAATCGACAGGATCGTAAAGACCAATGCCTGTACCACACAAACGAGCGCTCCGAGTGCGTAAAATGCGAGCGGGATCACCAGGTAGGTGTACCGAGTGAAGATACTCATCACCTGATGGTCGGCGAACATATTGGCGAAGAGACGAACGCCGAGCGAAAACGGGCGAAAGAGATTGTCGGCAAGTTCGATCGGGAGCATCAGCGGCGCCAGCAGCAGCATCGGCCCGAGAAAGCTCTTAAGGTAGCTCGCACCCTGCGATTTGAAGCCCTGATAGATGTAGAAGGCAAAACAAATCGCGCCCAACGCCAAAGTGAGATCGGTGTCGCCCGTGGGCGGTTCCATCCCGGGAATGAGCCCGAAGAAATTCGCTGCAAGGATAAAGACAAATATGCAGCCAAAAAACGGCACGAATTTACGCGCCCCATGAAGCTCCGACACATTCGCAACAAATCCGTCTAGCCATTCGGTGATGACTTCGCCGATGCCGCGAAGCGTAATCCCGTCGTCGGGACTCATCGGATCACTCGCGGCACTGAGGGCGCGGCGCGCGAGCACGCCAAAAATCAGCAGCAGACCCATCACGATCCAAGTGCCTATAATCGCGGGCGACAATCCCCCGAGATGGTCTGAAATTAGTTCGAGGAAGTTAATCGGCTTCAAACGTTCAAATCCTCCGGGCGCACTAAAGTCCCGCGTGCCGAAGCGTGCCAAGTTTCAATAAAGATCGCAACAATCTGGGTCAAACCGCCGAGCATAAATCCCATCAGATTCAGATGAGTATAAGCGATTAGAATATAGACGACCGCGACGAATAAGAAAAGCTTCATCGGCGCCAGGATAATGCCGGCTTTGTTGCCGGTTCCGCCCTGCGCCATCGCGATGATCGCGCGCCCGACAATGGCGAGCAGGAACAGGTTTGCGATCATCAGCGCGGCGCCGACCGCGCAACTAAGAGCTGCGGCGGGCGAGGCGAAAAGCGCGAGCATCACCGTTGCGATTCCGGCGACAATCGCGGTCGTACGCTGGATTCCGCCGATTGTCGGCACCGTCCAGTTCATCGCTTCAGTTTTCTCTCAGACAGCATCGCGCCACCGAGTGACTTCTCACAGGTACAACCGCTTCCTGCAATGTATTCAGCCAGTTACAGCCGCGCGTCAGAGGCTCCGCTGGAAGTCGCGCAACTCGACAATCAGGCGGTACATGCCAAGAAACACTCCGAGCAGCACGCCGGCGACGGCCAGCCACGGCGCCGTGTGGAAATGGTCGTCAAGATAATACCCGAGGAGCGAGCCACCGAGAATCGGCGAGAAGAACTCGATGCCGATCGCGGCGAAGCGCCAGAGCGAAGCGGGGCGTTTAGTGTCGGGTGTCATCAGCACAAACTCTAGACGGGCAAACTCAACCGAGCGCGAGCGCTTCGTGAGCTGCGGCAATCGTAGCGTCGATGTCGGCGTCGGAATGTGCGAGCGACAGAAACATCGCTTCGAATTGTGCCGGCGGCAGGTTGATGCCGCGCTCGAACATGGCGTGAAAGAATCTCGCGAATGCGGCCGTGTCCGCCCGCCGCGCGCTATCTGCATCGGTAACCTTATCGACCCCCAGGAATAGCGTTGCCAGCGACCCCGCGCGATTGACGCAACCCTGACGCCGCGACGCGACCAGCGCCTCGTGCAGTCCGCGCTCGAGTCGAGCACCCGCCGCTTCAAGCCGCTCGTAAGTGCCGGCCGCCTCCAGTAGCGCAAGCGTTTCCAGACCCGCGCGCACCGACAGCGGATTTCCCGAGAGCGTGCCCGCCTGATAAACCGGTCCAATCGGCGCGAGCAAATCCATCAATTCGGCCCGTCCCGCAACCGCTCCGATTGGAAGTCCTCCGCCGATTACCTTACCCAGCATCACGAGATCCGGAACGCCATCGTATAGTTCGTAGGCCGCCCCGTACCGGAGTCGAAACCCGGTGATGACCTCGTCGCAGATGAGCAGCGCACCGTGTTTGTGAACGATATCGCCGAGTTGTCTGAGAAATCCCGGCGCCGGGGCCACCACCCCCATGTTAGCGGCGAGCGGTTCGACGATCACCGCGGCGAAACCTCCGGGCTCCGCCGCAAAGTATCGCTCGATCGCTTCAAGCGCATTGTACGGCGCCACTCGCGTCAGCGCGGCAAGTGCTTCGGGCACGCCCGCACTGTCCGGTACTCCCAGGGTCATCACGCCCGAGCCCGCGCGGACCAGCAACGAGTCGCTATGCCCATGGTAGCAGCCGTCGAACTTGATAATTCCCGAACGGCCGGTGGCAGCGCGCGCAATGCGCAGGGCGGTCATCCCAGCTTCGGTGCCGGAGCTCAGCAGGCGGACTTTTTCGGCCACTGGAATAGCCGCGCTGATACGCTCGGCGAGTTCCACTTCCAGCCTGGTCGGCGCGCCGTAGGAAAATCCGCGCTGCGCCTGTTCGGCAACCGCAGCGACGATCGTCGGATGCGCGTGCCCGAGTATCGCAGGGCCGTACGAACCAACGTAGTCGATAAAGCGATTGCCATCTTCGTCGAAGACCGCCGCGCCTTCGCCGCGCGCGATAAACGCCGGCGTCTGCCCGACCGCTTTCCAGGCGCGGACCGGGGAATTAACGGCGCCGGGAATTTTTTTTGCGGCGCGATCGAACAGCTCAGTGGATTTTTTTTGAGAAATTTTCATCGAAGTGCAATTTGCCTATCGAACAAGCGGCGAATAGACAGTCGTTGAACCGCAAGTCGGGATCAAGCGGAGCGATCATGCAAAACGAGCGATCGCGCTCAGCGGCTACTACAGCCTAGTTCCGCGATCGCATGAAAAGGCAAAAATCCCTGTGTGTTGCAAGTAAAAATCAAAAAGAACTTTTTTTTCGAAAATTGCTTAGAGAAATCACATACTTTTAACGCGCCTAAAATCTTTGCTTGAATGACCCAAGAAAAGCATCTACTCAATATGCCTTCACCGTTGCACTATCCTGCGTCGTAGCAGGAGCTTCGTGCGGCGGTAAAGCATCGGGACCAGCGTGGCCAATCGGCACGAACGAGCTTTTTTTCACGAGCAAGTTTCACGATATCAGCGCGCTCACGGCGCGCGATATCAATTGGGTGGACCGGCCTTTCTTGCCGGCGAGTTGATAATTGGTTTCGCTGATTCCGAGAGTGTCCGATGTCAATTACGTAAAAGCGACTTACTAACAGCTGTTGATAAGGCTGTGGGTATTTCAAACCTCAATCATGACTTTCGATTGCGGGCCTAGGGGTAGGTTCCCGACTAACAGCAGGGGGAAAAAAGGAATGAACGGGATGTGGCAAAAGGCTGCTGACCGCATGCGCGACACCCTCGGACAGGTCAGTTACGAGACCTGGATCGGACCTCTCAGTTTCGTCGCAATGAATAACGGTACCGCCACGATCGAGGCTCCCAACCGCTTCTTTCGCGATTGGGTGAGCGATCGTTATCTCGATCTGCTGCGCCATTCGCTCTCCGCTGAGGTCGGGGAGCCGATCGATATCAAGCTTACTTTCGGCAATGACGCCGGCGCGCCCGCCAACGGTCATTCGAACGGCCACGGCACTGCCAGCGGAAGCGCGAACGGCAACACCCATAAACCGCGTACGACTCCGAATGGATCCGCAACGGCCTCCAATGCGAACGCGCGCCCCGAACTCCATCCGGGACTCGCGCCGCGGTACACCTTTCCGGAGTTTGTCGTCGGATCGAGTAATCAGTTTGCGCACGCGGCCGCGCAAGCGGTTGCTAATCAACCAGGCGAAAAATACAACCCGTTGTTTATCTACGGTGGGGTCGGTCTCGGCAAGACCCATCTCGCAACTGCGATCGGACATCATCTGTGGGCCACCAGCAATCAGCGGCGCAAGGTCCTATTTATGCCTGCTGAGGTCTTCATGAACGAGCTCATCAGTTCGCTCCGGCGCGACAAGATGGGCGAATTCAAAGAGAAATTCCGGCGCGTCGATGCGCTCATACTCGACGACGTGCAATTCCTGGCCGGTCGCGAGCGCACGCAGGAAGAGTTCTTTCACACCTTCAATTCGCTGCACACCGACCGCCATCAGATTGTGCTCACGTCGGACAAGGTTCCACGCGATATCCCGGGTCTCGAAGATCGCTTGAGGAACCGTTTTGAGTCCGGGCTGATTGCCGATATCGCGCCCCCGGATCTGGAGACGCGGGTGGCAATTATCCAGAAGAAGGCGGCACTCGAGCGGCTGCCGTTGCCGCCCGAGGTGGCGCTCTATATCGCGCAGAATGTTTCGGCCAATGTCCGCGAACTGGAAGGTTGCCTGACGCGCCTGGCAGCGCTCGCCTCGATGGGAAAAACGGCCATCACCACGGAATTTGCGCGGCAGGCGCTACGCGATTTGATTCGTACGCACGAAATCAAGCCTGATATTGAATCTATCCAGAAGACCGTCTCGGATTTCTTCCATATCCGGCTGGCTGATCTCAAATCGAAGAAGCGTACGCAGCACATCGCATTTTGCCGCCAGGTTGCCATGTACCTGTGCCGCAAGATGACCGACAGTTCCTTTCCGGTGATCGGCGAAGCCTTTGGCCGCGACCATTCGACGGTCATTCACGCGCATAACCTCATCGCCCGGCGCATCGGGAACGATTCCGCTTTTCGCTTCTCGATTGAAAAAATTGAACGCGAGCTTAAAGCCACCCACGCCAACGCCGCATAGGATGGAGCAAGCTGTGCACAACCTTGGTACAATTGCGGCGTTATCTACAGGGGAAACCGCTGCACGCCGCAAAGCCGATTATGCTGGGGATTGGTCAACAACTTATGCCCAGCATAATTTGCTTTGTCGGCGGGTACTTAGCCGATCCCTGAACAAATCAACAGGTCCTACTGTTGATCCTGATCATCTCTTTTAGAGATCAAGATCAGGATAGTAGTAGTAGGCCGACGGAACGGGAAATCAATGGAACTGGTTATTGAACGGGCTTCGCTGCAAAACAGTCTCGCGATGGTTCAGGGGATCGTCGAGCGGCGCAATACGGTGCCGATCCTCGGTCACGTGCTGATCGAGCCGGAGGCTGGCAAAATCAGGCTCTCAGCCACCGATCTCGAGGTTGGCATCCGCACCGAAGTCGCCTGCAAAGCAGCGGAAAAGGGCAGCCTGACGCTCAATGCGCGTAAGCTGTTTGAAATCGTGCGGGAGGCGGAGGGCGACGAGGTTTCGTTCAAGTCGCTCGACAACGATTGGGTCGAGCTCAAGTGCGGACGCGCGCGCTTCAAAATGATGGGTCTCGATCCGCGCAGCTTTCCTGCGATGCCGGCACAATCGACCAAGGGCACCGCAGAACCGGCGCGCAAGGCGGTTAAGGGCGACCTGAAAGTCGCGGCGACGGTTTTGGCCGCGATGATCGATAAGACCCTGTTTGCGGTCAGTCCCGATGAGGCGCGCTACAACCTGAGCGGTGTCTATATCGATTCGCCATCGGCGGGAACGGCGCGGATGGTTGCGACCGACGGTCATCGCTTGTCGCTAATCGATCGCGAAGTCGCGGGTTTCTCGATGCAGGGCGGAGCGATAATTCCGCGCAAGGGCATGGCGGAATTGCGCAAGCTGCTCGATCAGGCGGGAGACGGCGAAGTTGAACTGACGCTGGATGGGGCACTCGCCTGGATCAAGCGCGGGGCGACTGAAGTCTCGATGCGCCTGGTGGAGGGCGAATTTCCCGACTATCGCGGGGTAATCCCGAAGCAATCGCGCTACCAGGTGGCGGTCGGCCGTGACGCCCTGCTGAGCGCCATCAAACGCGCGGCGATATTTTCGAACGAGCGCTATCATGGCGTAAAGCTTGGACTTTCGAGCGGTACGCTGACGGTTTCTTCGGCGAGTCCCGAGATGGGCGAGGCCAGCGAGACGATCGATGTCGAGTTCGGCGGCGACGAGTTCTCGATCGGCTTCAACGCCTCTTACGTGCAGCAGGTTCTGAACGTTTTACCCGAGGGTACCGATGCGGTGCTGGGCCTGAGCGACGAAGTGAGCCCGGGCGTTATCAGCACTACCGCCGACAGCCAGTTCACCTATGTCGTGATGCCGATGCGGCTCTAGGGCCAGCGGCTGGCGCATCCCGATGGCGTTGCGCGACGCGATCTTGGCGGAGAACGCAGGATGACGACGATCGCCGCAACGCGAAGCGATCGGGATCTGGCGACGGTCCGCGGGCTCTTCCAGGAATACGCCGATTCGCTCGATTTCGATTTGGAGTTTCAGGATTTCCAGCGCGAATTGGAAGGTCTGCCGGGAGAATACACGGAACCTCGCGGCTGCCTGTTCCTTGGATTCGAAAATGGCGCCGCCGCCGGATGCGTCGCCCTCCGCGAGTTTGGCGATAACGTCGCAGAGTTGAAGCGGCTTTACGTACGTCCACAATTTCGCGGATCGGGACTCGGCAGGCTGCTGACCCAGCGGATTATCGAGGAAGCGCGGGCGCGCGGCTACGTGCGCATTCTGCTGGACACGGTGCCCTCAATGACGGCGGCCATCGCCTTGTATGCCTCGCTCGGTTTCAAGCCAATCGCGCCGTATCGCTACAACCCGATCGACGGGGCCCTTTTCATGGGACTCGAACTCGCGCGCTAGTTGCTCGTCGGCATCACGCGCAGCAGAACCATCGAATTGAGTCCGTGCTCCTTGGGCTCCCAAGGGAAGCGCGTTTCCGCAGTGACCCGCTCGTTTTTGAATTTCATCAAACCGAGATCGCGCTGTCGCACAATCACCCAGTGGACCTGACCGCTTGCGACGGCGTTATTGATATCCGCCAGCTTGTCGTATTGGGGAACTGGCTGCGGCAGGCCGAGGTAAAAGACCGGCCCCTGGTTGCGAAAAAATGCCAGCCCGGCGGAGTCATTTCCGATGCTTGTTCGTACTTGGGCGGCGAAGGGCTTTTCACTGCGAAAAGCATCGCCAGCCGGCATCGCGAAGACGAAAAAATAGAACATGAATAGCCACGCGATCGCTCCGATCGAGAGGCCGACGCGACCGGGATCGAAGTTGCGCAGGGCATAGATGATGGCGGCGATCGATCCGAGCCAGCAGAGGGCGAAGACCATCGTGCTTGGGGCGGGCGGCAGTTGCGACCACGGTGCGGGCAGGAAAAGCGCTGGGGGAATGAAGGCCAGCGTTGCCAGCGCGATCGCGCCCACGATCACGCCGAACCCGATTTTGATCAGCGTGCGCACGAGATTCGTCATTTCTGCGAGTGGACGATCGAGCAGGCGCGCGACCATGATCGCGGCGGCGGGAAGAATCGGCAAAATGTAATAGCTGCGGCGCGAACCCGACAGCGTAAAGAAAACGAAAGTCGCCCAGAAAAACGTCATCGTAAAGCTATCGCTGCGAAGGCGATTCGAAGCCGCGGTAAGGCGCGAACTGGCCCCATGCATGTTAACGAGGGCGGCGGGCAACAGTACGCTCCACGGCGCCATCAAGGCGAAAATCACGTAGGTGTAAAGGTAAATCGGACCACGATGATCGAACGGTTCGAAGTAGCGTTGGACATTCTCTCGATAGACCATCGTCAGGCCCTTGCCCGATCCGGTCTTGAGTTGGGAAATCTCGAAGGGGACGTAATAGATGGCGGCGGCAATCACGATAGCGATCGGCGTCTTCCAGTTAAAAAACCATCGATTGCGATCGATTATCCAGCGAATCCGATTATTTAGCGGTCCGCTGAGGAGCGCGCGGCCAAGCTCGGCCCAACCGTCCGCGAGCATGCAATACGAGCCGATAACCGCGATCGGTAGGACAAAGCCGAGCAAACCCTTCATCTGCGACGTCAAGGCCATCACGATCCATAGACCGACGACCCACCATCCGCCAGCCTGGTCGCGCTCGTGCCGTAGGAACAGAATGAGCGCCGCCAATTCGCCCGCGATAGTCTCGACATCGGCGGAAGCGTTGCGCGAAAAGAATACGAAGCTGAAGCTGGTCGCGAGTACAAATGCTGCAACCACGCCGGTTTTGAGATCGTACAGACGACGTCCGATCGAGATCAGAAAGGCGACCGCGAGCATCCCGGCGATTGCGCAGGGGAGCCGCGCTGCGGCTTCGTTCATGCCTCCTGTCACCCACGTCGATGCCACCACCAGCCAATAGGTGCCGAGCGGCTTGTCGTAGTACGGCCGGCCGTTGATGGTGGGCCAGAAGTAGTTCGAGGTGAGCTGCATCTCGCGCGCGATCTCGGCCCATCGGAATTCGGAGGCCCAGAGGGCACGGGCGCCGAGTCGCGCGAAGAAGATGATCGCTGCCAGTCCCAGCACGGCCCACGCAATTTTCCGCCATCGTGCGTCGTCGGTGACGACCTCGCTAACCGATTCGGAAGCGGTCGCGGAGCCGGCGGTAGGGGTCTCGAGAGGGGCGGCCTGACGCCGCACATCAGCGGGTTCCATTATCAGAAAGAGTCGCAGTCTGATTTCGCGATCGCAAGCGGGGGGTGGCGGATGCTGTTCTCCTGATCTATGTGGGCTTTGATAGGGCTTGGATGATGGGCGAGAGTCGCGGGTGTCGCCCGACATGACTGTGCCTGCGACATTTTAAGGGGAAGTTTGGATCCCGGGTATCTGCGTTGTCGTCAGGGTTTGCTCGTCCCGGTTCGATGGTGGAAAGAGATCAGATGAGAGAACGGAAGGCCGCAGGTACAAAAATTGAGAATATTTGCCAGCCACGTTCGAGCCGTCGGGCCAGAACATTCGCCTGATGGGCATCGCTGCAGTTCAGCGCGGTGGGGCAGCATAATTTCGTTGACGGGGAGCTGGTATCTGGGGCTCCTCTTGAGCGGATGTGCCATGCAGGCACCCGCCCCACAGGGGCTACCCGAGTCGACCGCGAACGTAGGACCCGATCTGGCGCTGCCCTCCCAATTTTACGGATGCTGGGAGGGAAAGTTCGAATCCTTCGATTCTGTCACGCCGCTCAGCTTCGCTGGACATTTTGTATCTCGCGCGATCCCAGTCACCTACCAGTTCTGTTATCAGCCCAAACCCGATGGAGGGGCGCAATTGGACCTGACGAAGGTTGAAATCGACGGCAAGGAGGGAACCATAACGCATTTCGATAACCGCATAACCGCCGTCGATAATCAGCATCTTACGGGGAGCCTGGAAAACCACGCGACGATGGTATCGGTCAGTAAGTTTTTGTGGGTGTTACCGGTTTCGTCTCAGCAAGACATTTTCGCGCACGAAGACCTCGCCATGAAGGCGGAAGACATCGTTTTCGTTCAAGGAAAGCAGCGAGTCCAGATTAATGATGAGGACATCGTTGAAGTAACTTTCCATGCCGACTTTCATCGCGTCCCCGGTGTCTTGGGGAAATAAATTGTCCGAAAGGCTCCTTACATTGAAAGCGGAAAGCAAACCGGCGGGTCGCGGGTGCGCGTCGCCGATGCCGGTGATAGATTGAGACGCACGCCATGCGAAGCGGATCGGCGAACTCGCGGACAGTAGATGCTTCCGACAGTTTCGCCGTGAGTGCTCGAACCTCATCTGGCGCGAATTCCCCGCGGCGAGTCGGATATTCCAATGAGCGATGACCACAGCTCT
>DASXFX010000102.1:0-6688 GCA_036489375.1 Binataceae bacterium (SeqCode)
CGCCGACGTTACATCCAAGGTCGAGCAGGCTGCTACCCTCCGGATCGATCCAGGAGAGCCCGTCCATTTGATTCTGCGGCATGCTTGCAGCTTCTGGATTCCTACTTGAGACAGCACATCCTCAGCACTCCCGGCGACCTATCCGCATCAGGAACGCCTCCAACGGCTCATCTCTACTCAACGATTCAGGGCGAAACGCCACCTTTCAAAAAAGGGAAGTCTGAAACCTTGGTAGGTTTCAGTAAAAATGTAAGTTTTGAACTCCGCATCAAATGACTAGTTGCCCTTGTTCTGACCCCAATCGCTTGACGTCGGTGCCCGATTTGCCACCTTGATGGGCGACGGTCGGGAATGATACCATGCTCGCGTGGGCTGCTGCCCACTTTTTTGTTGGTTCGCCGCTCGTTCCCGGGAACAATTCGGCTTTTTGGACTTGGCCCTTGCTGGCGAACCGTCGGGGAAACGGCCGGTGATGGTGCTACAACTGAATCCCGTGGCGAAGAAAGTCGTCGAATTGATCGAGCCGCATGTCGAGCGACAGGGCTTTGAGCTGGTCGGGATCGACTTTCGCAAAGGCACACGAACCTCGCTGCTGCGACTGCTGGTGGATAAGCCGGGCGGCGGCATCGCGATGAGCGATCTTGAGGTGTTGAGCCCGATTATCGGCGACTTGCTGGACGTTTATGATCCAGTGGAAGGGCGCTATCTGCTTGAGGTCGCCTCGCCCGGGGTTAATCGTCCGCTGACGAAACTGGCGCATTTCGAGGCCTTCGTCGGCCAGCGCGTGAAGGTACGAACGCATCGCCCGCACAATGGGCGTAAGAATTTCGAGGGCGTGCTGGCGGGGGTCAGCGCGAATGGATTGGAACTTGACGACGAAATCAGCCATAGCCGTGAAAGTTTTGGCTTCGACGAAATCAAGGGTGCAAACTACGAGCATAAGTTCGACTAGTTCAAGTCATGGGAAACAGGCGGCGCTCGGACGCTCCGGGGCCGCAATAAAACTTCAAGCCGCGCGAATCAGCTTGCGCCCGCGGGAGGCGTTATGTCGGTCGATCTGAACCGGGTTATCGAACAAGTTTCCAAGGAAAAAGGGATCGACAAGACGATCGTGGTCAACGCGGTCGAGGAGATGATGCATTCGGCCGCGCGGCGGACCTTTGGGCCGGACCGTAATATCGAGTCGCGCTTCAATCCGGAAATCGGCGAAATCGAGCTGTTCGAAATCAAGACGGTGGTCGCAACCGTCGCTAATGCCGCGTCCGAAGTGGAACTCGAGGACGCGCATACTAAGTACGATCCCGAGGCGCAGGTCGGCGACGAAATTCTAATCAAGCTCGACACGGCAACGATGGGCCGGATCGCGGCGCAGGCGGCCAAGCAGAACCTCATCCAGCATATCCGCGACGCCGAGCGCAAACAGATCTTCAACGAGTTCAAGGACCGCAAGGGCGAGATCGTTTCGGGTATCGTGCAGCGCTTCGAGCGCAAGAACATGATCGTCAACCTCGGCCGCACCGAGGCGATTCTGCCCGAAAAGGAGCAGATTCCGCACGAGCGTTATCGCCAGGGCGATCGCATTCGGGCGCTCATTCTCGACGTCGATCTCTCGGAAAAAGGCCTCTCGATCGTGCTCTCGCGCACCTCGAACCTGTTCCTGATGAAACTGTTCGAGCAGGAAGTGCCGGAGATTTACGAGGCTATCGTCGAGATTCGCCAATGCGCTCGCGAACCTGGCGGACGCGCGAAGGTTGCGGTCTATTCCAAGGATAACGACGTCGATCCGGTCGGCGCCTGCGTCGGCATGAAAGGCACGCGCGTTCAATCCGTGGTGCAGGAGTTGCGCGGCGAGAAGATCGATATCGTGCCGTGGACCGACGATCAGGCCGAACTGGTATGCCGCGCGTTGGCGCCTGCGAAAGTCTCCAAGGTGATTATCGACGAGGACGAGCACGCGATGGAAGTAATCGTCCCCGACGATCAACTTTCGCTCGCGATCGGCAAGCGCGGGCAGAACGTGCGCCTGGCCCATCGGCTGTCCGGATGGAAGCTCGACGTGCGCAGCGATTCGGAGGCGGAAGAGGAAGCTCGCGCCGCGCGTGCCTCGCTCAACGCGATTCCCGGGATTGGCGATATCAACGCCGAGTTGCTCTATCAATGGGGCTTCCGTTCGGCTGAACAATTGTCAGAAGCCAACGAAGACAACTTCGAGGTCGAGGGTATTAGTCCGGAGCGAGCGCGGCAGGTGATCCTTGCGGCGCGCGATTGGGTCGCCAACAAGCGCCGGATCGAAGAGGAAAGGGCAGCGGCCGCGGAAGCCGCGGAGCTCAGCCGGGCTGCCGAGGGAGCGGAAAGCGAAGCCAGCGCCGATGCGGATCAGGTTGGGAACAGCGAGGACCTGGGCGCGGTTGACGGCGGTACCGAAGACGGCGATCTCGAGGCCGCGCCGGACGGCGTCGCCGAGGTCAAGGCAGAGGATGCCGAGATCAAGTAAACAACCGCTTCGCACCTGTCTCGGATGCATGCGGCGCGATGATCAGAACGCGATGGTGCGGATTGCGGCAGTCGCCGGGCGCGTGCGTCCGGATAGCCTCGTGCGCAGTCCGGGACGCGGCGGCTATCTCCATCGCAGCGCCGAATGCCTGGTGCGGTTCGAGCGGAGCAAGGTCAAGGAATTTCGATCGTTGAGGCGCAGACTTGGCCTCGATGAGCGTCGTGAAATCGCAGAATTGATACGGTCGCGACTGGCGGCCACAGCCCAGTTGGAATAACATAGATAAGATGGCGCGAAAGCGGATTAAAACCCTTGCCAATGAATGGGGAGTGCCGGTCGAGGACGTGCTCGCGAGCTGCGTCCGCCTGCGGCTGGGACATGCTCATTCAGATTCGAGTCTGCTCTCTCAGGAAGAAACCGATCGGGTCAAAGCCGATCTGGACGAGCAGGTGCATCGCACGGCCCTCTTGCGGCGCGAAACCGTGGTCGAAACCAGCGCAGGCAAGGTGCTGGAGAAGCGGCTCAACGCGACCGTAATGCGTCGGCGGCATGCCGAGCCCGAACCCGGCCAGGTTACGGCGGCGCCGGCCGAGCCCTTCCATTTCGAAGTCGAAAGCGAAGCGAGCGACGATCAGTTTGCGACCCCGATGTTCGAAGCGCCGCCGCCTGCCGAAGCGGAATTGCCCGAACTCGCGATCGACTTGCCGCAGCCCGAATTGCCCGAACCGCCGCTACCTACGCTAAATGGCGTGGAGCATGCCGCGGAGGTTGAGGCTGCGCCAGCCGCGGCGGAACCCGCGGAATCGGTGACCTCGCCGGCCGCCGTTGCGCCAATCGCTTCAGCGGAATCTTCGATTCCAGCGGAAAGTGCGACGCCGCGGCCCGAGGCGATCGCGGTCGAACGGATGCCCGAGCCGGTCAAACGGACGCCCGCGGCCCCTACCGGCACGCTCGCCAGAGGCGCGCCGCCGGTCACGCGAAACATGCAGCCGCCTCCGCGCACTTCGCCGCCAGCGGCGCAGCGCCCGGTCCCGCCGCCGCCTCCCGCACCACAACCCGGAGCGATTCGTCACGGCGGGCTGCCGCCGGGACGTCTCCGCGAGAGTGCGCCGGTCAGAAATCTAACGCCCGGTAACTCGCCGCATCGCTCAGAGGGCGGATCGGCTCAAAGCCCGGCCGAGGCCGACCTGCCCGGCCGCACCATAAATTTCACCAGCTCGGCTCATGCCGCGGCGCCCTCGCTCGACGACGGCCCGCGCGGACCCAAGGTGCTGGGCAAAATCGACTTGCGCAAACCGGCTGCGCCCCCGGCTCGTCCAACGACGACTCCCGGCGCACGACCGGGTGGACCACCGCCGCGTCCAACGACCACCGGCCGCTTCAATCAGCCGGCCGCCCCTGCGGGTCCGCCAGAAGGATTCGGCCCGCCCTCGGAGAACAACAAGCCGGGCGCAGCGCGCGCGATCAAGAAAAAGCGCGTCGTCAAAAAGGGACCGACCGATGTCGCTGCCGAGCGCGAGATGCGCGGGTTGCGCGTGCCCAAGAAGCGGCGCGCGATGCCGGGTAAGGAACAGCGCAAGACCGAGATCACCACGCCCAAGGCTTCCAAGCGCGTCGTCCGTATCGCGGAAGGCGTCAACGTGGCCGAACTGGCGCGCCAGATGGGCGTGAAGGCGGGCGAGATCATTCGCAAGCTGATGGATCTCGGCGTGATGTCAACGCTCAACCAGGTCCTCGACGTTGATACCGCCACCCTGGTCGCCAGCGAGTTCGGCTACAGCGTTGAAAATGTCGGCTTCGATGTGGAATCCGCGATCGACGAAGGCGAGGAAGAGGTCGCGGGCGAAATGGTCACGCGGCCGCCGGTCGTCACCGTGATGGGCCATGTCGACCACGGCAAAACTTCACTGCTCGACGCAATTCGCCATACCAATGTCACCGAACGCGAGTTCGGCGGCATCACGCAGCATATCGGCGCGTACACGGTCGAAGTCCACGGACGCAAGATCAGCTTCGTCGATACTCCCGGCCACGAGGCCTTCACCGCGATGCGTGCGCGCGGCGCGAAGGTCACCGACATGGTCATCCTGGTGGTAGCAGCCGATGAAGGCGTGATGCCGCAGACGGTCGAGGCGCTCAATCACGCCAAGGCCGCGGGCGTTCCGATCATCGTTGCGATCAACAAGATCGATCGGCCCGAGTCTAATCTCGATCGCGTCAAGCAGCAGCTTACCGAGCACGGACTGATTCCGGAGGATTACGGCGGCGATACGATTACGGTGCCGGTCTCCGCGCGGTCCGGTGAGGGCGTCGAGCGCTTGCTCGAAATGATCCTGCTGCAGGCCGACGTGATGGAGCTCAAGGCCAATCCCGATCGTAGTGCGCGCGGTACGGTGGTCGAGTCGGAGCTCGATCGCGGCCGCGGTCCGGTCGCCACGGTGCTAATTCAGGAAGGCACGCTGCGCCAGGGCGACCCGTTCGTATGCGGTATTACTTACGGCCGCGTGCGCGCGATGCAGGATCATCTGGGCCAGCGCGTCACCGAGGCGGGACCTTCCACTCCGGTCGAAATCTTCGGGCTGTCGAGCGTCCCCGAGCCCGGCACCGCCTTTACCGTCGTCGTGGACGAGGCCAAGGCGCGCCAGGTCGCGGAATTCCGCCGCTCCAAGCAGCGCGAGGGCGTGCTGCAGAAGACCAGCCGGGTCTCGCTCGAAGACTTGAGTTCGCGCATGGCCGCGGGCGAAGTCAAAGACCTGCGCGTGATCATCAAGGGCGACGTCAACGGCTCGGTCGAGGCGTTGGCTGAATCGCTCGCGCGGCTTTCGACCTCCGAGGTCAAAGTCGAGTTGATTCACAAGTCGGTCGGCGCGATTTCGGAAACCGACGTCACGCTGGCGTCCGCGTCCAAGGCGGTTCTGATCGGCTTCAATGTGCGGCCGGAGCCCAAAGCGGCGCAACTTGCCGAAAAAGAGGGCGTCGATATCCGCCTCTATACGATCATCTACGAAGTCATCAACGATATGCGTGAAGCGATGGAAGGACTGCTCGCACCGACCTATCGCGAGAAGTCGCTGGGCCGCGCCGAAGTCCGCCAGACCTTCGTCGTGCAGGGCACTACCGTTGCCGGCGTGATGGTCACCGAGGGCAAGTTGCTGCGCAGCGCCCGCGCCCGTCTCGTGCGCGACGGCCGCGTGGTCTGGGAAGGCAAGATTTCGACACTGCGACGCTTCAAGGATGACGCCCGCGAAGTCCTCGCCGGCTACGAATGCGGTATCGGGCTCGAGAATTTCAACGACCTCAAGCCGAGCGACGTAATCGAGGACTTCGAGATGGAGACGGTGCTGCGCAAGCTCGCCATTCCGAAGCCGGAGTCCGTGCGCGGCACCGGCGGGGCGGTCGAAAAGCCGATGCAGACCTGAGGGGACCGCAATGGCGATGCAACCGCGAGTCCGTCGCGCTCTGTAACGCCTCATCGAAGGGCGCGAAGCGAGTACGCAATAGCGTGATTTTGTAAAGGTCCGTTCAGGCCGAGCGGCTGTATCGCAGTCGCTCGGCTTTTCACCTTTGATCGATTAGAACCGATTGGACGTCTGAAACCTTTTCAAGGTTTCACCAAAAGTATAGCTTTCGTTTCTCGATCACCTCGTCCGGTTTGCCGCGCGAGGCTGGCTGCCGCGCGCGATGGCGTGCGAGGTTTCTGCGATGGTTGTCGGTATCCTGCGACTCACCCTCTACCTGCCCGAGAATCATTCGCTCAAGGGTAAGCGGCAGGTGCTCCGCGCGATCAAGGCTCGCGTGCGCACCAAGTTCAACGTTTCGATCGCAGAGTCCGACAACCACGATATGTGGCAGCGCGCCGAACTCGGCATCTGTCAGGTTGGGAGCGATCGCGCCTTCGTCGATTCGGCCCTGCGCGAGGTCGTCAATTTTATCGATTCGCTCGCGCTCGCACCGCTCGGCGACGAGCACCTCGAAATCATCAATTATTAAATCGCGGAGCTCCCGGGGTTCGCCCATCCGAGCATCGCGAGCGTTCAATCGTGATCGTGCCGGCCGATCTTACAAATGGGAAGTCTGAAACCTCCACACCAGGCGAGCATGCGAGCCGAGCTAACGAGTCTGCCACACCAGGCGAGCTTGCGAGCCGAGCTAACGAGTCCGCGAGGTGCGCAAAAGCCAAGAATCTGAGTCCGA
>DASXFX010000148.1:0-3684 GCA_036489375.1 Binataceae bacterium (SeqCode)
CCCGGAAATCCCGGTCAATATCGTGGACCTCGGACTGATCTACGGGGTGACGCTCGACGGCGACACCGTGAATATCCGCATGACATTGACGACGCGCGGATGCTCGATGGGCGATTTGATCGCGACCGAAATCGAAGAAAAGCTGCTCGGACTGCCGGACTGTAATCGGGCGACAATCGAGCTGGTGTGGGAACCCGCCTGGACGCCAGAGCGAATGAGCGCGGCGGCGCGCGTGCGGCTGAGGTTGGAGGAGTAAGAGGGAGGGAGAGGGAGATTCGTGAACCTCAGATCCTCTGTTTCTGCGCACCTCGCAGACTCGTTAGCTCGGCTCGCAAGCTCGCCTGGTGTGAAGGTTTCAGACTTCCCACAGTGAAAAGGGGTTAGCCTGGGTCGCGCCGAGTTATTCGATACCGGACATCCTCGATGAACCGGACTTACTGATCAAAGAGGACGCCGAGGTCGAAGATATTCTTCGGATCGACTGAGCGTAGTGGTCTCCGCCGAACAGCCACAAACGAAGATGCGCTTGCGGGTGCGCGCTGATTCGGGAGCAAAGAGCGCCGGGCTCACGGATCGAAGAGGACACCGGGATTGAGGATGCCCTTGGGATCGAGTGCGCGTTTGACCGCCTTCAAGGCGATGGCGAAACCGTCGGGGCGCTGGCGATCGTACCAGGGGCGATGGTCGCGGCCGACAGAATGGTGATGGGTGATAGTGCCGCCGAGGCTGTTGAGCTTGTCGGAGACGGCGCGCTTGATGTCGTCCCATTGTTGAAGCTGCGAGCCGCGTTTGCCCGGTGCGAGGATGGTGTAATAAGGCGCGGGCCCGTCGGGATAGGCGTGGGTAAAGCGGACGGTCACGGTGCCCTTGCCGCAGACGCGGTTGACGGCGTCGTGCGCCGCGGCCATCACCTGGGCGTTGAAATCGGGGAAGCGGTCCCAGGTAATTGCGGTTTCGAAAGTCTCGCTCACCATGCCCATCGCAACCACGGTATCCCGGAGGTACGGAGCGTTGAGGAAGGCGTTGCGCCACGCTCCGGCGGCGCCCTCGTGAGTCGCTTCGGCGTCGGTGCGGGTCTTGGCGGCCTCGTCGGGAACCTTGCCGCCGAAATCAGCGCAACATTCGAGCGCCCGCTTCATCCAGGGCTCCAGCGGATGATCTTTGGACTCGAACGCAAGCACCATCACGGCCGCTTCGCCATTGTTGGCGCCGGCGTTGGCGGCCTCACCCGCGTCGAGCAGGCGGCAATTAGCCGGATACAGTCCGGCCTGCGAGATTGCGCGCACGGCCTTCGCCCCGGTCTCGAAATCGGGAAAGGAGATCGACGCGCCGGCGCGGAAGGTCGGGCGGTCCTGCAAACGCATCCAGGCCTCCGTGATGATGCCGAGGGTGCCTTCCGAGCCGATGAACAGGCGATCGGGGCTCGGCCCGGCGCCCGAGCCGGGGAGCCGGAACGATTCGATGGTGCCGGTCGGAGTAACGACTCGCGCGGATTCCACGAAGTCGTCGATGTGCGTATAGAGCGTCGCGAAGTGGCCGCCGGAGCGAGTCGCGATCCATCCGCCGAGGGTCGAGAATTCGAAGGACTGCGGGTAGTGGCGCATCGTGTAGCCGTGCGGGCGCAGTTGATCCTCCATCGCAGGGCCGAGGACGCCGCCCTGTATGCGCGCGGCGCGCGAGACCGAATCGATTTCGAGGACCTTGTCGAGGTGGCCGAGATCGATCGATAACGCGCCGCGATAATCGCCGCCGGCGGGAGGCTCGACGCCGCCGGTCACGCTCGATCCGCCGCCGTAGGGGCATACCGCGATACGATCGTTGTCGCACCATTCGAGGAGGCGGATGAGATCCTGCTCGGTGCGCGGAAAGGCGACGAGGTCGAACGGGTTAGAATAGTCGCGTTGAAAGGCGCGCACGATATCGCGGAAGCTTTTGCCATAGCTGTGGCCGGCGCGATCGTAGGTGCTCGATGAGCACAGCGACGCGAGCGCAGCGGGCGGCGTGATGCGCGGCGCGCGCAGGTTGAGTTCGGCTTCGGTCGGCGGCGGCGTGATCTCGAAGCTGGCGAGACCGAAGCGCTGCGCCATGCGCTCGGCCATGTGCTGCTTCTGCGTCGGATTCGGTCCCTGGTCCTCGTAGCCCCAACCCCAGAATTTACGCCTGCGATCCGCCATCGCTGTACTCCTTGGTGTGCGTCGTGAGCGCGGGATAACTGGCGCATTGTGCTCCGCGCCGACCGTATCGGGCAAGGTCTCGCGAGGCGGCGACCTGTTTGCGTGCGCGAGCAAAAGTCCGAAGGAGCGCATCGCGGAAGGATCGTGGAGCGCGCGAACCTTGCCTATCCGCGTGACAGCCCGTATTTCTGAGGACTGGCCGCAGGAGTATCAAGCATGAGTGACGCGACAATTTCCGCCGCCGATCCGAATCCGCGCAAGCGGGTGAAAGTCGATGGCGTCGAGATGGCCTACGTGGACGTGGGCGTCGGCGAGCCGATCGTATTTCTTCACGGTAATCCGACCTCGTCGTATCTCTGGCGCAACGTCATCCCGCATCTGACGGGGCTGGGGCGATGCCTCGCGCCGGACCTGGTGGGGATGGGCGATTCCGGGCGCACGCCCGACGGTTCGTATCGGTTCGTCGATCACGCGCGCTATCTCGACGGGTGGTTCGACGCGATTGGCCTCAAGCGCGACGTCACGCTCGTGGTTCACGACTGGGGATCGGCGCTCGGCTTTCATTGGGCGCATCGGCACCAGGCGAGCGTCAAGGGGATCGCATATATGGAGGCGATCGTGCGCCCGGTATCGAGTGCGGAGTGGCCCGAGGCGGCGCGCAAGGTATTCATGGCGATGCGCAGTCCGGCGGGCGAGGAGATGGTGCTGAAAAACAACGTCTTCATCGAGCGGATACTGCCGGGCAGTATCCTGCGCAAGCTGAGCGAGGACGAGATGACGGTCTATCGCAAGCCGTACATTGAGGCGGGCGAAGCGCGCCGTCCGATGCTGACGTGGCCGCGGCAAATTCCGATCGACGGTGAGCCAGCCGACGTGACGGCGATCGTCAAGGCGTATAGTGAATGGCTCGCAGGAAGCAGCATCCCCAAGCTTTTCATCAACGCCGAACCGGGTGCGATTCTAATCGGAGCGCAGCGCGAGTTCTGCCGCGGATGGCCGAATCAGCGCGAGGTGACGGTCAACGGATCGCATTTTATCCAGGAGGATTCTCCACACGAAATCGGCGACGCGATCGCGGGATGGCGTCGATCATTATAGAGGCGGCTGCGCCAAACGAGCTTATATCGGAGTCGAGAAACTGATGTCGAAATATACCTGTCTCAATTTCGAAGTGCGTGAAAACGTCGCGCACATCACGCTGAATCGTCCCGAGGCCGCGAACGCATTGAACCTGGCGCTGGCGCAGGAACTCGAAGAGGTTTCTTTGCGCTGCAACGAGGGCGCCGACGTCCGTGCGGTGCTGCTGACGGGCACGGGCAAGTTGTTTTGCGCGGGTGGCGATCTGAAATCCTTTGCCGCGCAGCCGCCCGAGGAACTCGCGGCGCATTTGAAGCGCGTGACGCTGTATCTGCATACCGCGATGAATCGGTTTGCGCGGATGCGCGCGCCGCTGGTGATAGCGGTTAACGGGAGTGCGGGCGGCGCCGGCCTCAGCCTGATCTGTGCGGGC
>DASXFX010000156.1:0-3149 GCA_036489375.1 Binataceae bacterium (SeqCode)
ATCGCTGACCGGGCTCGACCCACGCGTAAGTCAATATGTGATGGCACACGCGCAAGCGCAGCGCTTTATCGACGAGATCGAGCGTCTGCTGGAATTCCTGCTACCGCTCTATCAACGTGAGGGCAAGAGCTACCTGACGATCGGACTAGGATGCACGGGTGGACGTCACCGATCGCCGGTGCTCGTGCGCGAACTGCAGAAACGACTCCACGGTGCGGGCTTTGAGGCCGTCGTGCGCGATCACGATATCGCCCGCTGACGCGATCCGCGGATCCTCAATAGATCTGTGCCGGCTATCCTTCCGCGATGCGACCGCGACTTAATGACGGGAGTTGCACGCTCAATTCATGATGCTGCCGGCGTCAACATTGATCGTTTGGCCGCTCACGCCCGACGACAGATCGCTCACCAGGAATAGCGCGACGCGCGCGACCTCGAATTCCGTGACCATGCGTTGCAAGGCGGCGGTCGAGGTGAAGCCCTTCTTGATCTGATCGTAGGGCACGCCCATCGCCTCGGCCCGCGCGCGGATAACGCGCTCGATGCGATCGCCTTCGACCGCGCCGGGACAGATGCAGTTGACGCGGATACCCTCGCTGCCCCACTCGCCGGCGAGCGTTTGCGTGAGCCCGATCATCGCCCATTTGGACGATGCATAAGGCGATCGCAACGGGTAGCCGCGGCGGCCCGCACCCGAAGAGATCATCAGGATGTTGCCGGAACCCCGCTTGACCATCGCGGGAATCGCCGCGCGCGACGCCAGCCACGCGCCGGTCAGATTGATGTCGAGAACCTCCTGCCACTCCGCCAGCGACATGTCCGTAGTGCGCTTGGTCGGTCCGGCGATGCCGGCGTTATTGACCAGGATATCGACGTGGCCGAAAGCCTTCACGGTTTCTTCGACCATCTGGACGCAATCGGCCTCTTTCGACACGTCGGCGTGGATCGCGACCGCGCGTGCACCGAGCTTTTCCACCGCCGCGCGGGTCTCGTCGAGGGGCCCTTGAGAGCGTGCCGCAAGCGCCAGCTTCATGCCTTCGCGCGCGTAGAGCAACGCGATTTCCTTGCCGATCCCGTAACCGCCGCCGGTGATTAGCGCGACCTTGTCTTTCAGTTCCTGCATCGCCGAATTCCTTTTGGGTCTGCGTCCATTCGCCGCAAATGAGATTTTGAGGCGAATCTAGTCCCATTTCGAGATCGATGACAAACGCTCTCCGCGCCTGGCTTCGCCTTCCGGCGCAACCAACGTCCGACCGAATCGTCTGCTTGATGTCAGCGCGCCACCGCTCGCGCGATCGAAGTGGCTTGTCACAATTCAGGCCGCTCCGTATCATTGGTGGACCTCATCGCAATGGCAGCAGTCAGAGAGATAGCAGTGCCCCCCGGTAAAGCCGGCGGCGCCAGTTCGCCCTTTTTAAACATCCTCAGAGTCGCCTTCCTGGTGATCCTGGTCGGCGGATCGATCTACTTGTTGGCAACTCATGCCGAATGGTTCGAGAATCCGCGGCTGGTGAAAGTTGAGGTGACGCGCTGGGGTGCCTGGGGGCCGATCGCCTACATTTTGCTTTATGCGCTGGGACCCTCGTTCCTGGTGCCCGGCGCGGTGATGACGATCGCTGGCGGACTCGCGTTCGGCGCGCTGTGGGGCGCCTTATGGTCGCTCATCGGCGCCGATCTCGGCGCCCTGGTCGCATTCGGTGCGGGACGCTTTCTCGGTCGTTCATTCGTACGGAAAATCATCGGCGATCGTTTTCAGAGCCTGATGGGACGGCTCGCGCGCAACGGCTTCTACATCATTCTCTATCTGCGGATCGTCCCGGTGATTCCCTACAACGCGCTCAATCTGCTGGCCGGCGCATCGCCGATAGAATTTCGCGATTACTTCTGGGCGAGCGTCATCGGCATCCTGCCGGGCACGATCCTCTTCGCGATGCTCGGCGACGCGCTATGGCATCCGATGCAGCCGCGCTTTTTCATCGCCGTCGGTCTGATTCTCTGCTGCTTCGCCGCTGGCGAAATCTTCCGCCGCCGCAACAAGGAAGCCGTCGCCGTCGAACTCTAGCGCTCCTGCGTGCGCAGCTCGCTGACGCCCGGCGCTCTCCCCGCCGTTGTGCGGGAACCCCCAGGAGTTGCTCCTTTCCATCGCTTGTCCTTAACCGTAAAGCGGGCGGGCATCTCACTGACGTCCGCCCGCTTTCTACTTATGAGCTTGTGAATGTGGAGCCCGAAGCGAGTGCCTCGGATCAGGTGCCGGTTTCCCAACTCGTCAGATACTTCTTCTGCTCGTCCGATAGCGCATCGATCTTGATGCCCATTGCCGCGAGCTTGAGGCTCGCGACTTCGTCGTCGATCGACTGCGGCACGTTATGCACCGCGACCGGCAGCGGATCGATCGTCGCCGTCCAGCGCGCGGCGAGGGCCTGCGTAGCGAAACTCATGTCCATCACCTGCGCCGGATGACCTTCGGCGCATGCGAGATTGACCAGCCGGCCTTGGCCCAGAATATAAAGCGTATGGCCGTTGGCGAGGACGTAGCCGTCAACGTGGTTGGTGACATTGCGATTGATCTGTTTGGCCGAATCGTTCAGATAGGCAAGGTCGATCTCGACGTCGAAATGGCCCGAATTGCACAGGATTGCCCCGTCTTTCATCAGGCTGAAATGAGACGGGTTGAGCACCGAACGGTCGCCGGTCGCACTGATAAAGATGTCGCCGACTTTGGCGGCATCAACCATCGGCATCACGCGCAGCCCGTCCATCGCGGCTTCCAGCGCCCGGACCGGATCGACCTCGGTCACAATGACGTCGGCGCCAAGACCGCGAGCGCGTGAAGCGATGCCGCGCCCGCACCATCCGTAGCCTGCGACCACCACAAGGGAGCCTGCGATCAGGACGCCGGTCGCGCGGATGATGCCGTCCATCGTTGACTGGCCGGTGCCGTAGCGATTGTCGAACAGATGCTTGGTCTGGGCGTCGTTGACGGCGACCACCGGAATTTTGAGCGCCGCATCCTGGGCCATCGCACGGAGCCGGATAACGCCCGTAGTGGTCTCCTCCATGCTCGCGCGGACTTCGCTCGCCTGCGCCTTGAATTCGGTATGGAGCATGCTGACGAGGTCGGCGCCGTCGTCCATCGTGATCGTCGGATG
>DASXFX010000161.1:0-7155 GCA_036489375.1 Binataceae bacterium (SeqCode)
TCTCCATGGTTACGGCAACGTGGTCATCCTGCAGCACAGCGGCGGCTATGCCACGGTTTACGGACACAACCAGCGCAATCTCGTGAATCAAGGCGAGCGCGTCGCGCGCGGCCAGGAGATCGCGGAGATGGGGACGAGCGGACGCGCGAGCGGCCCCAATCTTCATTTCGAGGTGCGCTACAACAACCAGGCGCAAAACCCGCTCGCCTACTTGCCGCAACCCAATACCTCCACCGGGATCACCTTTGCCCGCAACGGTGGCTCCTAGTATCCTCAGTCCAAGCTAATGCCGGTGCGCCGGCCACATCACTCAGGTCAGCCGAGTCGAAATGATAACCGAAGAAATAAAGCTGCTCATCCGCGACCTTCCCGATTTTCCCAAAGAGGGCATCCTTTTTCACGACATCACGCCACTTATCGGCGACGCGCGCGGCCTCGCGGCCGTGATCGATCAGATTGCGGAGCCGTGGCTCGGCAAGGTCGATGGCGTCCTCGGTATCGAGTCCCGCGGCTTCATCTTCGGTGCGCCGGTCGCCTATCGGCTGGGCGTCGGGCTGACGATTGCGCGCAAGCCCGGCAAGTTACCGTTTCGCACCGTCGATGAAAGCTATGACCTCGAGTACGGCAGCGCGACTTTGCAAATGCATGAGGACAGCCTGGTAGGTAAGCGCAGGATTCTGATCGTTGACGATTTGCTCGCGACTGGCGGCACCGCGCTGGCCGCGATTCGACTGGTGCAAAAGGTTGGCAGCGAAGTGGTTGGGTGCGCCTTTGCGATCGAATTGAAGGCTCTAAGTGGACGCGCGCGCCTCGCTCCGATCGATTGCTCTACACTCATCGCCTATGAATAGCCTCTACTCCAAGCAGGTCGCCCGCGCCTGTTAAGGCCTGACCAAGGCCGTCGCGCAGCGGCTGGTAGCTGACAAGCGATGCATTGCCACGATCATGGCGAGGTCTCGACCGACAACCGCCGTCTGCGGATCGTGCTCGCAATCACCGCGCTGTTCTTCGCGGCCGAATTGATCGGCGGTTATTACGCCAACAGCCTCGCCTTGATGACCGATGCGGTGCACGTCCTCACCGATATCGCCGCGCTCGCGCTGAGCCTGCTGACCTTGTGGATTTCGACGCGCCCCGCGAGCAGCGCCAAGACCTTCGGCTACCTGCGCGCGGAAATCCTCGGCGCGCTGTTTAACGGCTTGCTGCTGTGGGTGCTCGTGGTCTTCGTCTGGTTCGAGGCGGCCCAGCGGTTGCGTAATCCGCCGGCGGTGCACAGTCCCACGATGATGGCGGTTGCGACGCTCGGCATCGTCATCAACAGTTTCTCTGCGTGGATGACCTCGGGCGCGGGCGCTGGATCACCCGGCCGCGCCGGGATGGCGGTGCGATCGGTCTTCGTCCACGTCGTTTCGGATCTGGTTGGTTCGATCGGTGTGCTGATTGCAGGTGCGCTTACCTGGTTCACCGGATGGCGCCAGGCGGATCCGGTCGTCAGCATCGTGATCGGATGCCTGATCATCTACGGTTCATGGGAACTCGTGCGCGACGGCGTTGACATCCTGATGGAATCGGTGCCGTCGCATATCAACCTGGACGAGCTGCGCGGCGACCTGCTCGCCGTCCAAGGGACCGAAGAGGTGCACGATTTGCACGTCTGGTGCCTGACCAGCCGGCAACTCGCGCTGTCGGCGCATTGCGTGGTCGAGGGCGCTGCCGATCAGGACCGCGTGCTCGGCGACATGGCTGCATTGCTGGAGCACAAGTTCAACATCCGCCACATGACGGTGCAGCTCGAACGCGACAATCGCAAAACCACAGAGCCGGCGCATTTCTAGCGCAGGCGGCATCGAAGATCGCGCAGACATTGTAATCACTACAGAGTGCGCTTTACCGTCATGCTCGCAATCAGCAGCATGAGCGCGGTGAACACCAGCAGGAACCCCAGGTCACTCGAAATCGCAGCGAAGTTGGCGCCTTTGAACAGGATCGATTTGAGGGCGCTGACCGCGTGGGTCTCGGGATTGAAATGCGCGAAGGTGCGCAGCCACGGCGGAAAGCTCTCAATCGGATAGATCGCGCCGCTGGGGAAGAACAGGATGACGTTGAGAAAGCCGGCCGACGCGCCGACCACGCGCGGATTGTTCGCGCGCGCGAGCAGCACGAACGTCATCGCGAGAATCCCGGTGGCGCCGAGGATGATCACGCCCACCAGCATCGCCGCCGCCGGCGCTCCGCCCTCAATCGTACCGCCGGTGATCAACAAGCCCACGACCAAGACGATGATCGACGCGATGCTGGTTACCAGCACGCTCGAGCCCAGCACTCCGGCGGCGAGATTCCAACGCGATAGAGGAGTGACCAGGTAGCATTCGGTGATGCCCATGAAGCGGTCCATCACCCAGTTGAACACGCCCGAAGTCAGTGAGCCCATGAAGAGCGCCATCACGATCACGCCGGGAATCAGCGAGCGGTCGTAATCGACGGTGGTGAACAAGTTGCTCGGACTCAGCACGATCTGATCGAGCTTGGGTTCGCGCGCGGTCACGTAGCCCACGCGGATTACCGCCGTGGCCTGGCTCAGCGCGCCGGTTAAGGTCGCGGCGCTGATGGTATCGACGTTGTCGGTGAACAGGCCCAGTTCGCCGATGCGTCCTTCAGCGATATCGTGACTGAAGGCCGGCGGGATGATGAGCGCGGCCTTGTACACGCCGTCGCGCACGTCCTGCAACGCCGCGCCCGCGTCGCTGTCGTACACGATGGCGATAGTCTTGGGGCCGGCGGCCAACGCCTGCATCTGCTCCATTACACGAATCGCATATGGTCCGTGGTCCTGACTGACGATCACCAGCGGCAGATGCTTGAGTACGCCCTGAAACGAGTTGCCGAAGATCACCAGGTAGATGATGGGCAGCAGCACACTGGTCACGATCGTCAGCGGATTGCGACCGAGCTTGAGCAGATCGCGCCGCATTATCGACCACGTTTTTCTCATCGCGAAGTCTCCGTCAGCGTCCGGGCGGGGCTGGCATGCCGAAACTCGAGCTAAAGAAACCGCCCTTGCGCGCGGGTTCATCGCGCAGCCGCCTGCCGGTGAACTGGATGAAAACATCTTCGAGCGACATCCGCTCGAGCTTGATCGACGTAACCGCCGCGCCGGCGTTTTCTATTTCGCCGATAATCTTCGGCATCGCATGCGCGCCGTCGTCCACCGAAACGATAATCGGACCTTCGGAATCGCGCGTGACCTCATGAACGCCGGGCGTTCCGCGCAACATCGCAACGATCTTCTCGTTGTCGCCCTGCACTTCGAGCTCGATCCGATCCGAGCCCTGCACCATCGCCTTGAGTTCGGCCGGCGTGCCGATCGCGATAATCTTGCCGCCATCGACGATCGCGATGCGGTCGCAGAGCGTTTCCGCCTCATCCATGTAATGCGTCGTGAGCGAAATGGTGAGCCCGGTATCGCGCCGCAACTGCTCGAGCAGTTCCCACACCGCCCGCCGGCTCTGCGGATCCAGTCCGATGGTCGGTTCGTCAAGGAACAAAACCTGCGGAGAATGGATCAGCCCACGGGCGATTTCGAGCCGCCGGCGCATCCCGCCAGAGTAGGTCTGCACGAGATCGTTGGCACGCTCCGTCAACCCGACCATGTGAATCAGATGCGCTGCGCGTTCGCGTCGTACGCGCCGGGGCAAATTGTAGTAGCCGCCATAGAGGTCAACATTTTCCCAACCGGTCAGATCCATGTCGGAGGTCAGCGCTTGCGGAATTACTCCAATCGCCTCGCGCACGCGCACCGGCTCGCGAGCGACGTCGAGACCGGCGACGAGGCCCTGGCCTGAGGTCGGCACGATCAACGTCGTAAGCATCCGGCTGAGCGTGGTCTTGCCCGCACCGTTGGGTCCTAGCAGGCCGAACAATTCTCCGCGTTTGACCTCGAAATTAACGTGGTCCACCGCGGTGAAGGTCCCGAAGCGCTTAGTTAGATCGCGCGCCTGTATTGCTGCTGATGGCGATTCCATTGTCGATTGCGAATGCGACCTCGGCGGTCATCCCCGGCTTGACCTCGCCGGTGGCCTGCAGAACCCGGACCTTGACGTAAAACGTGCGAATGTCCTGGCGACCGCGCCGAACGTCGGTCTCGGTCGCGAATTGACCCTCCTGCCCGATCGCCATCACCTGCCCCGGGAACACCAGGGGCGGACGGGTCGGCAGCGTCACTTGCGCGGGACCGCCAACCCGGATCGCGCCCAGGTCGGTCTCCTGCAAATCGACTCGCGCCCATACCGTCGAAAGATCATCGACGGTCAGGATCGGGGTTCCGGGCGTAACCCATTCACCGACTTCGAGATTTTTGCTGACAACGGTGCCGGAGATCGGCGCGAGGATAACGGTGTCGTTCGCCTGGTCGGTGTAGTACTGCACGTTGGCTTTGGCGGCCACCACTGCTCCGCGATCGCTATCGAGCGTTGCGCGCGTATCGTCGCGCTCCTTGGCCGAGATCACGCGCTCGGCATAAAGCTGATCATTGCGCGCGGCCGTCCGCTGGGCGTTATCGAGCGTCGCGGTGGCGTTCGCGAGATCGCCGACCGCCTTGGCGAGTTGGTTCTTAATGTCGATGTTCTCGGTCCGGCAAACGATCTGGCCGCGCTCGACGGTGTCGCCTTCGACCAGGTCGAGCTGCACGATCCGCCCGGCGATGCGGCTGGTGATATTCACCTCGGGCGCCTCGATGATTCCGACAGTCTTAATCGTTCGGGTGTCGGGCGCGGGCCAGAGGTATTTGCTGCCGAGGAAGTAGCCACCACCGATCACGATCGCGACGATCGCCAACCGGATCAATTTGCGCATCATTCCATTCATAAACTTTGCCGCTGCTCACCTACCGGAGCGTGGACGGGGTCGCGCCTTGTGCTTCACGGCAGTTGCAGAGGCACGGGTTCTGACCGGCGAGACCCGTAACTCCTGCGCCAGCCGCGCCAGCAAGCGGTCGAAAAGCTCGACCTTGAGCGTTGCGATCCCATAGCCGACTTCGACCATGCTGGTACGAAACGGGCTTGCTCCGCGGCCTCGCATGTCTTCCAGCAACCGCTCGAGAAACGATTTCAGCGATGCCGAAAAACGGCGCACGCGCTCGACATGATGCGCCGCAGTTTCGGGCTCGTGCTGGGCGAAATAGATTTTCACCTGCGCTTCGTCGTAGACGAAGATCGGTTGCGCGGGTTCGCGCAGCGTGCGCAGGAACCGCTCCCGGCCCTTAGCGGTAATCGCGTACACTTTGCGCGCGCGTTGGCCGCGCTGCTCCGCCCGCATCGTAACCATGCCCTCGTGCTCGAGCTTCTTCAGCGCGGGATAAAGCGACCCATCGCTTGCGCGGTAGAAGAAACCTATCGGATCGCGAAAGCGCCGCTTGAGGTCGTAGCCGGTCATCTCGGACTCCATCAAAAAACCCAGGATGGGGAACTTGATGTCGATACGCGGCGGCTTATTGGGCCAGTTGACCTCGGGCGGTGCGACCCAGCGGGAAACAACTTCCTTGGTCCCCGCGGGCCGGTCCGAAGCCCTCGCGATCGTCTTTGTCCGCTTTGCTTCCATCGTTCTCGCTTACACCATGACGATACATCGAGTCGATGTATCGAAGCAAGGCACACTCTGGTGCGAGGCGGCTGTCACCCAAGCGCACGCGATACGCGCCAACCGGCTTCCCGCGACGTGGTCAGCGCAAGTTATTCGAAGCGTGGAGATGGATGAAGCTGCGGGCTATTCGATGCCAGCCAGGTGCTCGACGATATCGAGGTCGTCGGCACGCCAACAGCCCGCGGCACTCTCGCGCCGCAGAAGCTGCATCGATCCCAGTTCGATCTGTGGGGTCACACCGGCCAGTCGATTAGCGATGATTCGGATCACGCCGCGATGGGCCACGACGATCACCGTTTCGTTCGCCGCGGGCGCTATTTCTGCGGGCTGGGCGGTGGGCGCGGAGTGGTCGATAAGATCGAGCATCCGTTGAATTCCGCGTTCGACGCGGATCGTGAATTCGCGGCGGCTCTCACCTTCGGGATAGGTGAAGCCGGGGTCGAGTCGGTCGCGATTCCAACGTGCGAAGTCGGCCGGGAAGCGCGCTTCGATTTCGGTCGCGGTCAGGCCCTCGAAGCGCCCGAAATCAACTTCGACGAATTCTTCAATTTCGATTATCGGACCCTCACCGCCCGCAATGATCGACGCACCCTCAGCAGCCCGCCGCAAGGGACTGGCGACGATCGGGCCGCGCCGGGAACCGCTGAGATGAATACTCAGCCAGCGCTGAGCGGCATGCATCTGCTGGCGTCCGAGGTCCGAGAGTTCGACGTCGGTGCGACCGTGATAGCGAACGCTCGAATTGCCAACGGTCTCGCCGTGCCGGACCAACGCGAGCGTCACCATCGCTTAAGCCTTGAACCAGGCGGCGCGGCGGCCTGCTAGGCTCCCGGCTCGTCGGTTTCCAGTCGGTTCATCACGAGGCCGGTCAGCAGCTTGGGGTAAAAGTAAGTCGATTTTTCCGGCATCGTGGCGCCGGTATGGCAGACCCGTTCGACGTCGTGCACGGTCGGCGCCGTCATCAGAAACGCGCCATCGGCAGTGCCCGTCTCAACTTCGGCGAGCGCAGTGCTCGCGTCGATCGTATATTCGATATTTCCGCCTTGGCGAACTTCCTCCGGCTTGATTCCGAAGATTCGTTCGAAGACGAGTGTGTGCAAAATTGAGACGTCGAGTTCGCGTACGGCGGCGGGCACATTTGGCATCGAGGCAGCGATAGTTTCGTGATTCTTGAGTCGCAAAATACGCCAATGCGGACGACGTTGACGATCGCCCTTGAGCGCGACACCGATGGTCCCGCGACCACTAGCTGCAACTGTCGCACGCAACGCGTCGGTCGAGGCGACATCGTGGACGTCGAAAATCTCCGCCGCGCGCTTATCGAAGGATGCGATCGCGTCAGCCGAGAGTTTTTTGACCAGCCGATGAGTGGGCAGGATAACGAGTCCGGGATCGTTGAACGCGACCAGCGTCATCATCACGTAGTCATAGCCGCGAACCTCCGCCGGGTTTCCTTCCTCTGCGCGCCGCCTCCGGCGATATTCCAGCGCGGTCTCGTAGCGATGATGGCCGTCGGCG
>DASXFX010000192.1:0-9850 GCA_036489375.1 Binataceae bacterium (SeqCode)
TACCAATCGGTCGCTCCCGAAGGACCGCATGCGATGGCGGGCGGCTGCATCTTCTACAATCCGGCGGCGCTCGCGATGCTGCTCGGACTGCGCCTCGATCTGACCGACCCGAACGTGATGACGCCGATGCTCTACGCGATCTTCGCGCACGAGGTCGGTCACGAGGTCCATGGCGACTTCGACGCGTCCAGAGTTCCGGTGCCGAGCGAAATCAAGGAGCTAGAGGCCGACCGCTTCTCCGGCTACACGATGCAGAAGCTCGGCGTTCCAGCGACCGGACTGTCGCCGTACTGGCTCATGACGGGCGACGAATTCGGCGCCGGCGCCAAGCATGGAAGCAGCGAGCAGCGGGTGGCGGCGTTCAAAGAAGGCTGGCACGAAGCGGAGTGGAACCGCGCGGAGAATGCGAAGTCGGTGACGGCGGCGACCCAGGAATCGATCGCGCCGGAGGATTCCACCGCCGCGCCGTAGGGTGTGCGTGCACCGCGAGCGCAGCATCCGGCTGCGATTGCGCTCAGACGTGCTTGCGCTTCTTCGACAGGTAATCGACCAGCATGTACTCGCCGAGATGGTCGGGGCGCGTATAGAGAGCGCGGCCGCGATTGATCTGCGTCATCTTTTCGACAAAGGCGCGCAGGCTCGGCGAGTCGTCGAGCATGAAGGTGTTGATGGTGATGCCGCGGCGGGTGACGCGCTCGACCTCTTTGAGCGTTTCCTGCGCCGCGCGCATGCTGATGCCGCCGAAGGACAGCGGCCATTCGCAGTAGAGGCGCTTGTTCAGGAAGTAGGCGGTCGGCTGCCCGTCGGTGATCACGATGATGTGCTGGTTGCGCGAGGGATGGCGGCCGAGAAGGTCGCTCGCCAGGCGCAGGCCGTCCTGCAGATTGGTGAACGGATCGCCCATGTTCCACGACGCTTCGGGTAGATCCTTGAGCTTCAATTCGACGGCGCGAGTGAAGAATCCGACAATCGAAAAGTAGTCGCGCGGAAACTTCGAACGGATGAGCGTCTCGAGCGCCAGCGCGACCTTCTTGGCCGCGGCGAAGCGCCCCTCCCAGCTCATCGACCACGACATGTCGAGGCAGAGCACGGTTGACGACGAGCTGCCGTAGTCGTTTTCATAGATCTCGAAATCGTCGGGCTTGAGCGCGAGCGGCACGCCCGGACGGCGTGCGAGCGCGTGCTTGAGGGTCGCGACCAGGTTGAGATTGAGCGGATCGCCGAACTCGTACGGACGCGTCTGATCGGGGCGCATCTCGGTGATCCCGCGATGGTCGGTGGTATGCGATCCGGCGCGATCCTTGAGCAACCCCTGGTAAATATCGCGCAGCGCCAACTGCCCGATGCGCCGCACGCCCTTGGGCGAGAGCGCCAGATGGTCGCCCTTCTGCACCATGTAACCGGACTCGCTCAGCAGCATCATCACCTGGCGCAGGCTCTGGAAATCCTGCTGCGCCTGCTGCCCCAGCAGATCTTTCATGTCCTCCATCGAGACGCTCTCGAAGTTGCCGGACATGAGGTCCTGTTCGAGTTGACGCATCCGTTCCATCTCGCGCATCAGGTCGAGCGATTTCTGGTAATCGAGGCTCTCGGGGCCATGGAACATGTGATTGTAGCGGTCGCGAAAATTCTCGAGGTCGCGGATATTCTCGTACTCGGATAGCAGATCGTCGAAGTCGACCTTGGCCTGTGCGTCCTCGAAGTCATAGCTTTCGAGCTTGCGCAGCGCTTCCGACAAACGCCGCGGCATCTGCTGCAGTTGCCGCTCCTTGTCCTCGACGCCATCTTTCTGCCCGCGCATCGAATCCAGCGTCTGGCGTTCCTGATCGAGAATCTGGTCGAGCTTCTGTTCGAGTTCCGAGAGCGAATTCTTCAGATTGAAATCGCGGTAACGTTGGCGCATCTCCTGCCGCAACTGCTCCAGAAACTCTTCGAGGCCTTGCACCTTGACACCATCGAAATCCATTCCCTGGCGCATCATCCAGTCCATCGCCTGGCGGATGTCGTCGCTATAGGAAAGAAATTCGGCGAGCTTCTCGAAGACCTTGTCGGCGTCGAGTTTGAGTTTCTGCGAACCGTCCCAGTAGGTGTAGCGAATGTTGACCATGGTCCGAGTCTGCCTCAGGCGTGGTAGGAGTAGCGGCCGCCCGAGCGTTCCTTGTTGAGCTTTTGATGGAGATGGAGGCCCTCGAAGACAAATTCGCTCGCCGTCGCCATCAGGCCCGGCGTCTCGAAGACGCCGATCTGATCGATCGCCTCGCGCAGACCCGGCACTTCGCGCAGTGCATCCATGTAGTCGGAGGCCGGCGCACGGTCGGAGACTTCGACGCCCCAGCCCTGTTCGAAGTACGCCGCCACCTGCTTCAAATCCTCGAGCTTGACGACGCGATCGAAAACCTTGAGCACCGCGCGATTGACCAGGCGCTCGATGAGGTCGTCGTCCTTCTTGTCTTCGCCGACATATTCGAGTTCGAGCTTACCGGCGGTCGAGGCATAGAGGGCGTGCAGATCAGACAGCCGCGGCACGATCTCACTGTCGCCGTTGATGATCGCACGTTTCTCGGCATTCGAGATTAGCGATTCGAGGTTATTGATCGTCACCCGGACCGAGACGCCCGAAGTCTGATTGATCTCGTTGGACGCGCGCGCTTCGAAGGTGATTTGCGCGAGGATGTCCTTCAAGAATTGCGGCACCCGCAGCGGCATCTCCGATCGTAGCGGATAACTGCACTCCTGCTCCATGATCATGACTTCGTGCTCGATGGTCTTGGGGTAGTGCGTGCGAATCTGGATATCGAAGCGGTCTTTCAACGGCGTGATGATACGTCCGCGCGAGGTGTAATCCTCCGGATTGGCGCTCGCGACGAAGACCACATCGACCGGCAGCCGAATCTTGTAGCCCTTGATCTGGACGTCCTTTTCTTCCATCAGGTTGAACAGACCAACCTGAACTTTCTCGGTCAAATCGGGCAGCTCGTTGATGGCGAAGATGCCACGATTGGTGCGCGGTATCAGTCCGTAATGGATGGTTTCGGCGTCGGCCAGGTAGCGGCCCTCGGCAACTTTGATCGGGTCGATTTCGCCGATGAGATCCGCCACCGAGACATCGGGAGTGGCGAGCTTTTCGGCGTAGCGATGTTCGCGCGTGAGCCACACGATCGGCGTCTCGTCACCCTTTTCCGCGATCAGCGCCTGACACTTGCCGCAAATCGGGGCGTAAGGATCGTCACTGATCTCGCAGCCGGCGATCGCCGCGACGTGCTCATCGAGTAGCGAGGCCAACGACCTGATGATCCTCGATTTCGCCTGGCCGCGCTCGCCCAGCAGGATCATGTGATGGCCCGCGAGGATGCCGTTTTCGATTTCGGGCAACACCGTGTCGTCATAGCCGACGATGCCGGGCAGCACCTTTTCTTTGCGCCGCAATCGGTCCAGCAGGTTGTCGCGCATCTCGATCCGCACCGGTTTGGTGCGATAGCCGGCGTGCTTGAGTTCACCGAAGGTCCGAAGTTTCAACAGACTTTGATCCATGGGTAGTCCGCAGCGGAAATCCTAGATTTCAGGATAAAGCAGTGTCGATCGATTTGAAATGCGGCTCCAGCATCGCGCAGGTTTCGCTCAGCGACTGCGGGAGCACGCGGGTTGAAGCTATCACGGGCATGAAATTGGTGTCGCCTTCCCATCGCGGAACCAGATGCCAATGCATGTGATCGGCGATGCCGGCGCCGGCGGCGCGCCCCAGGTTCAGGCCAACATTGAGGCCCGCGGGAGCATAAGCCGTCCGCAAGCGCTGCACCGAGTTTGCGACGATGGTCGAGAGCTCGATCAATTCCTCGCGCGTCAGCAGTTCGAGTGAGGCGACATGGCGGCGCGGCGCCACCATCAAATGTCCATTGTTGTAGGGATAACGATTTAGCATCACGAGCGCGAGCGGGCCCGCGTACAACACCAGCCGCCGGCGGCGTTCCACCGCACCTAACCGGCCGAAGCAGAAGATACAGCGCGTGACGCCATGTGGCTTGTGCGTGACATAGGCGGAGCGCCACGGCGCCCACAGCAACGCCGGCACGCCCGCGGAATCAGGCGGAGCGCTGTTGCGCGGTGTCCGCCGCGCCATTGACCTCTACTCGGAGATCCTTGCCGGCTCGAAAAAACGGAATGCGCTTGGCCGCGACCTCGACCACGTCACCGGTCTTGGGATTGCGCCCCTGACGCGCGCGCCGCTGCTTGACCCCAAAACTGCCGAAGCCGCGAATCTCGATGCGCTGGCCGCGCGCGAGCACTTCCGCCATCGCCTCGAACATCGAATTCACGATGGTCTCGGAATCGCGATGGGTAACGCCTTGCCGGCGCGCCAGCAGTTCCTCGATTAGTCCCCGCTTGGTCATGGTCTTGGCCCACGTCGTCGCGCAGATTAACGCTCGCGCCTGGCCGTTTAGCGCCCGCGGCCGCTGCGCGGAGATCGGTCGTCGCGATCGAGCCTCAGCTCTTCCTTCAAAATATCTTCGAGTGAAAAACGCGACGCCTCGTGCTCGCGCTTCAGATAAGCCTGCATCTCCTCGCGTTCTTCGTGTGCGCGCAAGCCCTTGATCGACAATCCGATGCGCCGTTCCTTGCTGTCAACCTGTACCACCAGCGCTTCAAGTTCGTCGCCGACCTTGAACAGCGACGACGGCTTGTCGACGCGCTCGTTGCTCAACTGCGAGATGTGAATCAGCCCCTCGATACCCTCTTCCAGTTCGACGAAGACGCCGAAGTCCGCGACCGAGCTGACCTTGCCATTAACGCGGTTGTTGAGCGGGTAGCGCTGCGCCACCGTGTCCCACGGATCGGGCGTCAATTGCTTCACGCCGAGACTCACGCGCTCGTGCTCGACCTCGATTCCGAGCACCACCGCTTCGACCTCGTCGCCCTTTTTGTAAATCTCGGAAGGATGGCGGACCTTCTTGGTCCACGACAGATCTGAGATGTGAACCAGGCCGTCGATACCGGGCTCGATTTCCACGAACACGCCGAAGTCGGTGATCGATTTGACCTTGCCCTTGATGGTGCTGTTGATCGGATGGATTTCCGCCAGTGCTTCCCACGGATTCGGTTCGGTCTGCTTGAGTCCGAGTGAAATCCGCCGATTGCCCTCGTCAACCCCGAGCACCTGGACTTCGACTGCGTCGCCGACGTTGACCACCTTCGAGGGATGTACCGCGCGCTTGCTCCACGACATTTCACTGACGTGGATCAATCCCTCGACGCCCTTTTCCAGTTCGACGAAGGCGCCGTAATCGGTAACGCTGACGACTTTGCCGTGCAGCCGCGCGCCGACCGGGTAGCTTTCGGTCGCCTTGGTCCACGGGTCGGGCATGATCTGCTTTATGCCGAGCGAGACGCGCTCGCGCCCCTGGTCGTACTTGAGCACGACCACCTTGACCTTTTCGCCGACCTTCAACACCTCCGAAGGATGCTGCAAGCGGCCCCAAGCCATATCGGTGATGTGCAGCAACCCGTCGATGCCGCCGAGATCAACGAACGCGCCGTAGTCCGTGATGTTCTTGACCGTGCCTTCGAGAATCACGCCCTCTTCGAGCACCTTGAGCGTCTCTTCTTTGAGCGAAGTGCGCTCGCGCTCGATCACGCTGCGCCGCGAGACCACGACGTTGCCGCGCGCGCGATTGAACTTGAGTATCTGAAACCGGCCACGCTGGCCGACATAACGATCGAGATTTCGCGCCGGACGGAGATCGACGTGCGATCCCGGCAGAAACGCCGGCACTCCTATATCTACCTGCAGGCCGCCCTTGACCTTGCCCAGGATGACGCCTTCAACCGCCGACTCATTCTGAAACGCCTGTTCGAGCTCGCGCCAGACCTTGAACTTCTCGGCCTTGGCGTGGGACAGCATCACCGTGCCGTTCTCGGTTTCAGTGCCCTCGAAAAAAACATCGACCTCGTCGCCTTCCTTGATTGCGACGTTGCCGTCGTGATCCAGGAACTCGGCGAGCGGCACCTGGCCTTCGCACTTGTAGTTGATATCGATGATGACGTTGTCGCGCGTGATCAGCAAAACCGTGCCGGTAAGTACATCGCCTGTACGCGGGGCGCGCAGGCTCTGTTCCATCAGCGACTCGAAATCATTCGTTCCTCCGTTCGCTTTCTCAGACAAATCTTTCTCCATTTAAAGGGACCTTCTATCCGCAGGACACGAGGCTACCGCAATCCATACAAGGGCGCCAGACTCGTTTCAAGCCCTATACGGCGCGTGAAACTGCTTCCACGCGCGTTTTCATCTCGTTAACGACAGTATCCACATCACGGATCGTAGAATCGATCATGATCGCGTCGGCGGCCGGCTTAAGCGGCGCGACCGCGCGTCCCGCATCGCGCCGATCGCGATCGGCCAGTTGCGCCGCAACCTCTGCCAGCGTCGTCGCCACCCCCTTGGCCGCCAACTCCGCATATCTGCGCTCGGCGCGCACCGCGGGATCGGCAACGAGGAAGAACTTGACCTCCGCGTCGGGGAAAATCGCCGTACCGATATCCCGGCCTTCCATCACTACACCACCCGCGATACCAGCGGCGCGCTGCACCTCGAGCAACTTTTCGCGCACCAGCGGGAGCGCAGACAAGCGCGAGGCGAGATCGCCGATTTCGGGTTCGATTATAACGTCGCTGATATCGTGGCCGGCGAGCATCACGCGCTCGCCCTTGAACGTGATCGCTATACTATCAAGAATCGGCGTCAATTGCTCGTTCAGCTTCGACGCGTCGGATGCATCGACAAAATCCGGACGAATTCCCGCGGCGCGCGCCGCCACTGCGACCGCGCGATAGATCGCGCCGGTGTTCAGATAACTGAAGCCGAGCGCCTTGGCGAGGGCCCGCGCGACGGTCGATTTACCGGCGCCCACCGGACCATCGATCGCGACGATTGGCCGTGCGCGTTTCATTTCAGGCGTTCGCGCATCCGGCGCCCGCGCTCGAATAGCGCAATCAACTCGGCGGAATCGCCGCGCTCCACCGCCCCGGTAAATTTGTCGAGCGAAGCGTGAAAGCGCTTCAGCGCCGCTACAATAGCGTCGCGATTGGTCAGACAGATGTCGCGCCACATCTCGGCCGACGAGGCCGCGATCCGGGTGGTGTCGCGTAAGCCGCCCGCGCCATACTCAGAGACATTTTTCCCGTCTATTTGTTCACCTTCGAGCGACGCCGCCAAGGCGCTCGCAACCAACTGCGGCAGATGGCTTGCATGCGCGAGGATCGCGTCGTGCGCCGCGGGCGTCATCCGTTCCAGGTTGGCACCGGTCGCGCGCCACAAAGCCTCGACCTGCGCCAATGCGGCCGGCGTGCTGCGCCGTGACGGCGTCACGATCACACGCCGCTTAACGAAAAGCTGCTCCTCGGCCGCCGCCGCGCCGACGATCTCCTTGCCTGCCACCGGATGGACTGCGACCAGCGCCATCCGCGGTCCGAGCAGCGGCTCCAGTTGGTTCACCACCCAGGCCTTCACACTGCCAACATCGGTAATGACGGCCTCCTCCGGCAGATGGGGAATCATCGCCGCCAGGGTTTCCGGAAACGTCATGACCGGCGTTGCGAGCATCACCAGATCGGCGCCGCGCGCGGCCTCCCCCGGATCGCGTGTGGCGGAATCGATCAGGCCCCGCGCGAGCGCTACGTCGAGATTCGACTGGCTGCGTCCCAGTCCGACGATGCGCTCGACCAGGCCATGCTTACGCGCGGTGATTGCGAGCGATCCGCCAATCAGGCCGACTCCGCAAATAGTCATCTGGCGAAACAACACCGTCATCAAATCAGTCCCTTAGGGTGTGATGGGAAGTTGTCAAGGAACGCAAAAGTTTAAGTTTTTTCAGGAAACTGAGACCTCACAAGGTTCAGACTTCCCACTTTCCAAGATGCGGGCCACGCCCTGGAAAAACCCTCTACCGTCGTTAACGCTCCGTATTTCATTAGACGCACGCGAAGCGTCCTTTTTCCAAACGCCGCTTATTTCTCATTCAAAAGAGCAACCTGGCTGCCACCCGAGCGATGCGAACGCCTATCCATAACTTCATTACCAAAGGGAAGTTTGAAACCTCGTGAGGGTTTCAAAAAACTTAAAGTTCTGCGCTCCTCAACCATGGGTCTTTTCAATCCTCTCCAATCCCTCCACCAGCCTCCGATTCTCCGCCGGCAGGCCGACGCTGATGCGCACGTGACGCGGCCAGCCGTAACCACCCATCGGCCTCACGATCACGCCGAGCTTGAGCAAACGGTTGAAGACTACGTTCCCGTCACCGACTTCGGTCAGAATGAAATTGGCATGGCTCGGCACGTAAGCGAGGCCCAGCCGCTTGAACTCGCGCTCGAGGTAAGCAATCCCCTCGGCGTTGTTGGCGAGCGTTCGCCGCACGTGATCGGAGTCGTCCATTCCGGCGATGACGCCGGCCTGCGCGAGCGAGGTCACGTTGAAGGGCTGCCGCACCTTGTGCAGCAGTTGCACGAGGTCGGGCCGCGCCACCGCATAACCGACGCGCACTCCCGCGAGCCCGAAGATTTTCGAGAACGTGCGCATCGTCACAATCATGCGCTTGGGGTCATGATACTTGAGCGAGTCGGGATAGTCGGGGTCGCGGACGAACTCGAAGTAGGCTTCGTCGGCGACAATCACGACGTGTTCGGGCACGCGTTCGAGGAAGCGCTCCCAGGCGGCCCGCTTGACGATAGTGCCGGCGGGATTAGTCGGATTGTCGAGGAACACGATGCGAGTCTGCGCATCGATCGCCGCGGCGATCGCGTCGAGGTCGAAGTAAAACCCGTCCTTCATCGGCACGCTCTTGGCCTGCCCGCCCGCCGCAGCCGTTGCCAGCGCGTAAATCGCGAAGGCGTGCTCCGAGAACACCGCGTTGAGGCCCGGCCGCAGGAACAGGAAGGCGAGCAGGTTCAGCACTTCGACCGAGCCGCCGGCCATGAAGATCTGATCAGCGCCGACCTGATGGTGCGCCGCGATTTTCTGACAGACCGCCCAGCACGATCCGTCGGGATAGCGATTGACCTCCGCTAGCGCCGCGCGCATCGCGGCAACCGCCAGCGGCGATGGTCCGAGCGGGTTCTCGTTGGAGGCGAGCTTGACCGGCTCGTCGATACCGAGTTCGCGCTGCAACTCCTCGATCGGTTTGCCGGGCTCGTAGGGACGCAGCGCGGCCACCGTGGGCAGGACCAGGGATTCAGGCTTTATCATGGTTTGCGACTCGCGCCGTCAGCGACCGTCCAGCGGACCTCTGCAGAGCTTTGCCGGACCTTTCAGGGCTTGCCTTCAGGATACGATCCCAGCACTTTGAGAAAAAGAGCCTGCTTCTCCAGTGCCGCCAGCGCGCGCCGCACTTTGGCGTCCTCGCGATGGCCTTGCAGGTCAACGAAAAAGACATAGGCCCACGGCCGCTCGCGCTGTGGTCGCGACTGGATCATCGTCAGGTTGATGCGTTGGCGCGCGAACAGCGTCAGCGCCCCGTGCAATGCCCCCGCGCGCTCCGGCAGAGCGAAGACCAGGCCGGTCTTGTCGGCGCCGCTCGGGGTCATAGCCTCGCGCCCGAGCACCAGGAAGCGCGTGGTATTCTGCGCCACATCCTGGATATTCTCGGCGATCACGTTGAGCCCATTGGCGCGCGCCGCGGCGATCGACGCGATCGCTGCATAGCTCGCATCGGAGGCCGCCTTGCGCGCGGCAAAACTGTTGGACGGCACCGCCTCGAGCTCGCAATGCGGATAATTGGCGGCGAGATAGTTGCGGCATTGCCCGAGCGATTGCTGATGGGACACGATGCGGGTGAAGGCACCGGCGTCCGCCCGCGCCATCAGC